>NZ_JAINZO010000002.1:714298-1071447 GCF_020179605.1 Geomonas agri | reverse complement strand
CGATGTTTTGCCGTAAGGCAATCATGGCAACTCCTTTGCTGGCAGATTGGATCTGTGACTATAACCGCAATTCAATGAGAAAGTCAAAGCCCGAGGCTCTAATACCGCTCCAGTTCCCTGTAGAGAGTAGTACGGCGGACCGGAGTGAAGCCGGCACCCTTAATGAGGTCGATCATCTGCTGCTGCGACATGCGGAAGCGGCACCCCGCCGCGGCCACCACGTTTTCTTCCAGCATCGTGCCGCCGACATCGTTGGCGCCGAAGAAGAGTGCGACCTGGGCCATCTTCGCCCCTTGGGTCACCCAACTCGCCTGGATGTTGGGGATGTTCCTGAGTACGATGCGGGACAGGGCCAGGACCTTGAGGTATTCCACTCCGCTGGCGGTCTCGCCGCCAAGTTCGGTGTTGCCGGGCTGGTAGGTCCAGGGGATGAAGGCGGTGAAACTGCCTCCCTGCGCCTGCAGCTCGCGCACACGGAACAGGTGCTCGACCACATCCTCGACACGCTCCTTGCTGCCGAACATCATGGTCGCGGTGGTGGGCATGCCGAGCTTCGCCGCCTCGCGCATGACCTCCGCCCATCCTTGCCAGCCGATCTTCTTCGGGGAGATCTCGGCGCGCACACTATCCACCAGGATCTCCGCCCCGCCGCCCGGGACCGAATCTAGCCCCGCCTCCTTGAGTCGTTTCAAGGTCTCCGGAATGGAGAGGCCCGAGAGCTTGGCGGTATGGGTGATCTCGGCCGGAGACAGGGAATGGTTCTGGACGCCGGGGAAGCGTCGCTTGATCTCGCGGAACAAGGTCTCGAAGTAGGTGATATCGAGCGAGGGGTGCAGCCCTCCCTGCATCAGGAGCTGCGTCCCTCCCTGGTCCACCAGCTCCTGGATCTTGGCCATGATGGTCTCGGAGTCCAGGAGGTAGGCGTCCTCGGCCCCGGGGTTGCGGTAGAACGCGCAGAACTTGCACTGGGACTCGCAGACGTTGGTGTAGTTGACGTTGCGATCCACCACGAAGCTGACGCAGTTGTCGGGGTGCATGCTGCGGCGAATGGAGTCGGCGATGCGCCCTATGGCGAGGAGGTCCCCCTCGTTGAGGCACCAGAGGGCCTCTTCGAAGGTTATGTCTGCGCCGGCGGCGACTTTATCGGTGATGGTGTTGAGCATGGTGGTCGAACCTGCAGCTTTCTTTGGCTAAAGAGCAACGGGGTGTGGACCCGGTAAACGGGCAGAATTTAATATGCGCGGAGCTCGCGGTAGAGGGTGTCACGCTCGACCGGGATGCGACCTGCTTTGCGGATCATGGCGACGATGCCGTCACGGCTCATGGCCTGCGGCGTGTCGGCGCCGGCCTCGTGACCGATACGCTCCTCCACGACGGTACCGTCGAGGTCGTTGACACCGAAACAGAGCGAGACCTGGGCGATCTTCTCGCCCAACATTACCCAGTACGCCTTCACGTTGGCGAAGTTGTCCAGGTAGATGCGGCCGACGGCCAGGGTGCGCAGGTCGTCGACGCCGCTTGTTCCGCTGCCGCCGATCTTCAACTGGGAATGCTCGGGCTGGAAGGCGAGCGGGATGAAGACCTGGAAGCCGCCGGTCCTGTCCTGCAACTCGCGTAACTGGCGCATGTGGTCGACCCGGTCCTCGACGCTCTCCAGGTGGCCGTAGAGCATGGTGGCGTTGGACTTCAACCCGGCGCCGTGCACCTGCTCCATGATGGCGAGCCACTGCGCGCCGCTGATCTTCTCGGGGCAGAGCTGGTTGCGGATCTCCGGCGCGAAGATTTCGGCACCTCCGCCCGGTAGCGAGCCAAGCCCTGCTTCCTTGAGCTTCTCCAGGGTCTCCGGGATGGAGAGCTTGGCGAGATCGGCCAGGTAGGCGATCTCAACAGCGGTAAAGGCCTTAACGTGCAGCTCCGGAGAAACCAACTTGATGGTGCCCAGCAATTCCAGGTAGAACTCGAAGGGGAGATCGGGGTGCAGGCCGCCGACCACGTGGATCTCCGTGGCGCCCTGCTGCAGCGCCTCCTCGGCGCGGGCACGCACCTCGTCCAGCGACATCAGGTAAGCGCCGTCCTCGCCGGCCCTGCGGAAAAAGGCGCAGAAGCGGCAGCGGTTGACGCAGATGTTGGTGTGGTTGATATGGCGGTTGACGTTGAAGAAGACCTTGCGGCCGTTGCGCCGCTCGTTCACCGCTTGGGCCAGTTCGCCCAACTCGAGGAGGTTCGGGTGCCGAAACAGCAGGAGCGCCTCGGCTTCGTCGATGCGGGCACCGCTGTGAACTTTCTCCGCTATTGTTGCAAAAGTCATTACTGCTTCTTTCCTTTCTTGTCGGACGTCTGACCAGTCGGACTGGTCGGACCGGTCGGAATGGTCTGACTGTCGATGGACCGGCGGGTTTTACTCGCCGCCCCAGCGGCGGAACAGGGAGTGCTCCACCTGCACACTGTCCAGCACCTTACCGACCACGAAGTCCACCAGGTCCTCCATGCTCTGCGGCTGGTGGTAGAAACCGGGCATGGCCGGCACCATCCGCACTCCCAGCCGGGACAGCTTCAGCATGTGCTCCAGGTGGATGGCGTTGAGCGGTGTCTCGCGCGGCACCAGCACCAAGGTGCGCGCCTCCTTGAGCATCACGTCCGCGGCCCGCTCCAGGAGGTTGCCGGCATTGCCGCAACTGATGCGGGACAGGGTCCCCATGGAACAGGGCACCACCAGCATGGCATCGGGTGCCGACGACCCGCTGGCGATGGGAGCGAAAAGATCGTCACAGGCGTAATAACGAAGGTCACCGCTACCTACCTTCTGTTGCAACTGCTCCTGCACCACCTGCGCCGCGCCACCCCACTCCAGGCCGCACTCTTCACGAAGCACCGCAAAACCGGCATCGCTGATCAGCACGCTGACCCGCGCTCCCGAGCGCAGCAGTTCCTCAATCACCCGCAGACCGTAGATGCTGCCGGAGGCCCCGGTTATGGCGACGACGAAATGGCGCTGCTTCACATCGCCCCCGCTGTCAGGGTATCCAGCAGCGTGGCGAAGAAGAGGGTCACGCTGATGTAACCGTTCATGTTGAAGAAGGCGGCATCAAGGGCATCGAGATTGCCGCCACGCAGCAAGTGGTGCTCGTAAAGCAGCATTGCGCAGGTGGCAACCAAGCCGGCCAGGAAGAAGGTGCCAAGCCCCAGGTAAAGATAGAGGGCCAGCAGGAACAGGCAGGAAACGAGGTGAAAGATACGCGAGGTCCAGAGTGAACCATTCAGGCCAAGCCTGGCGGGTATCGAGTGCAGCCCGCTCTGCCGATCAAACTCCATGTCCTGCAGGGCGTAGAGGATGTCGAAGCCGGCCACCCAGAACAACACTGCAAAGGCCAGCAGGAAAGCGGGAAGGTCGGCGGTGCCACGGATGGCGATCCACGCCCCCAGCGGAGCCCCGGCGAGACAAATCCCGAGCACCACGTGCGCCAGCGCGGTAAAGCGCTTACAGTAGGAATAAAGGAGGATGAAGCCGAGCGCCACCGGGGACAGGTAGAGGCACAACGGGTTCAGCATCTGCGCGGCAAAGAGCATGAGCAGCACGGACAGCACGATGAAAACGATCACCGAACCGCGCCCGAGCAGCCCAGCCGGGATCGCGCGCCCCGCGGTGCGCGGATTACGTCCGTCGATGTCGGCGTCGATGACGCGGTTCAGCCCCATGGCCGCTGTACGCGCCCCCACCATGGCGAGCACGATCCACCCGGCCTGCGCCAGCGTGGGGAGCCCCTTGGCTGCCAACAACGCGCCGGTGAAGGCGAAGGGAAGCGCAAAAATCGTGTGGCTGAACTTTATCATCTCCAGGAATACCTTGATCCTGGCGTACATTGACATTTCGACTCCAGCGTGACTGCTCATGAGTTCCTTTCTATCCTTGCTCAGAGAAAGCCGTACTCCCGCCATCTCCGCTTAACCTGGGCACTAACCGATGTATCCGGTTGTAAAAATTGCTTCCGCTCCCCACCTTCTTCCGGGAGTTTCCCTGTGGCATCGACCCCGAGGCAGCCATCCGGCGTCACAACCAAGTCGGCGGGGAAACGGACCGCGTTCAGCGCCTGCCACCCCCCCTGCGCCAGAGTCAGTTCTTCCCCGGTGCTATCCACGACCACCAGCAGCTTGCCCCGTTTCAGCCATCCGCCGCTACGCAAGCACTCCAACACCCGCCGCCCCTGCCCCGGCGTCTGCTTCGCGATGGAAATGATAGCGCACCCGTGAAAGATCCCCTCCAGCGGCATGACCAGGTCGACGATCTCCGGGCATTGCCGGCGCAGCAGTGGCAGCAGCAGCCGCTCGGCCGCCTTGGCCATGTAGCAGTCTTCCATGGGCGGAGGTCCAACCACGGTCGCCTGGCAGATGGGATCTTTCCTGCGGGTGAAGCAGGTGACCCGCAAAAGCGGCACCTCTTCACCCGCTTCGTAGCTCCCGGTGTGGTTACCGAAAGCCCCCTCGCTGCGCGTGGCACCAGGCTCGATCACCCCTTCGATAACCAGTTCCGCATCGGCCGGAACCAGCAGCTCCGATTCAAGCGCGGATGCCATGGCGATCGGCGCACCGTGCAGGTAACCGGCGAAGGCAACCTCGTCCACCGACTCCGGCAAGGGGAGCATGGCTGCCAGCGTCAACGTAGGTGCAGCGCCGACGGCGATCGCCACCGGCATCGGCAGGTCTGCCGCCAGGTATTTCTCGTGATGCTTGAAACCGCCGCTGCCGGGCTTCCAGCGAATCCCTACACAGCCGTCGTCGAAGATCCGGACCCGGTACATGCCGCAGTTGCCGAGACCGGTCTCCGGATCACGGGTGAACACCAAGGGGAGCGTGATGAAGCGCCCGCCGTCACCCGGCCAGCTCTTCAGGAAAGGGTATCGTCCCAGGTCCGGAAGCCGCTCGATCACCTCCTGGCAGGCTGCCTGGCGCACCAAGGTCGGCGGCGGCGCACTCGCAGGCGCAGCGAGCAGCTGTTCCATCTTGCCCGTCAGCAGGGAAAGGTGTTCAACCTGTAGCGCAAGCGCCATGCGGGAAGGGGAGCCGAAGAGGTTGGTTGCCACAGGGTAGGAACTTCCCTTGACGTGTTGGAAGAGAAGGGCCTTGCCACCACCGGGGAGCTTGCTGTGCCGGTCGGTGATGCAGGCGATTTCCAGTTCGGAATCAACCTCGGCATCCACCCGATGCAGCTCACCTGCGGCGTCCAGCACGGCGAGAAAGTCTCGTAAGTCCCTGATGGCCATGCACACTCCGCAAATAACCTGAAGTGAAAGTTTTTAACACTTCCACCAGGCGATGACAACGTTTTTCTTCCCCTCCTGACTTCCCCTGACCAGGACGTTAGCCCCCTCACTGTACGTCACGACCACTCATGAAAGAGGAGCCGTATTGATCGTGGCGGCCGCCAGTTCAGGTTAAGCACAGCAAAGGTTAAAAGTGTGCAAACCCTGAACAGCAAATTCTTGAAAATCCCCTGCGAAATTCCTGCAGTAGAGATGAATTTGTGCCGATAAGTGAACTACATACGGTTAATTTTCACATTAACTTTTTCTGGCACCTTCCATGAAACAGAGGTTGTAACCAAGAAAAAAAGGGGGCTTCCATGAACAGCACGACACCAATAAAGAACAACAAGGGAAATGGCTCCCGCCCCCCCCTGATAGCTACGGCGGCACTTGGCTTGGCACTCCTCCTACTCGCGGCGTGCGGTGGGGGTGGCGGCGGGACCAACCCGACCGGCATCAACGCCAGCAATGCCCCCGTGGCCAGCAATTCCTACACGGTGACCAGCGACCAATACGGTTTGGAAAAGGCAACCTACCTATCCTCGAGCGTTTCCAATCTCGGTATCGTCTTCCGGGCTGCCATCGCCACGAGCCTCAACGATCCTGACTACAAGACCATTGCGAGGATCGACCTCGCGCCGGGAGCCTCCATCTCGACCCAGGCCACCTATTCCCTCGGCAATGCCAGCGGCACCCCCTTCCCGGGCAGCCTGTACTTCCTGAACGGGCACCCGTCGTCCTTGTTGCGCATCGTCGGTGGAACCATCAGCTTCACGCGCTACGGCGGCAGTTCCGGCGACCGCATCAGCGGTTCCTACAGCGCCATCGTTGAAGACGACAATGACCCCGCCAAACCTACGTACACCGTCTCAGCCGGCTTCGATTTCGTGGTCGGTAGTTACGGCGCCGTTCTCCCCGCACCGGGATCGCTGGCCCTGGCGGCACAACCCGTCTACCAGACACAGTGTGCCTCCTGCCACTCCCTGGGCAGCTTCGACACCACTGCCGCCGGAGCTCCTGACCTCGCCCTGAAGGGGGGTGAGGTTCCGGCGAAGTACTCAGCGGGGCAACCGGGCCACCAGGGCATCACTGTCAGCGCCGCCGAAATCTCTGCGCTCCAGGTGCTCTGCAACACCCACTGAACCGCATTACCCTGGACAGCCGGCGCTGAACGATCGCCGGCTGTCCGCACCCTCTCCCCCGCTCGCCCTCTCTTCATTAGCAGCCCCGCCCTTCTTCTGTCCGCCGCCGTTCCCGCCTTAAGCCTTGCCAGGAGCCCCTCCGCGTTTATGGTCCCGTCAAGGTAAGGATGCTTTGGGTCGTTGCACGCGGCCGCGTTCTCATTGGAAAAAAAACTTTATATTTTTCACGCAATTTGGTATTGTTGCGCCGTTTTGTAGGACATAAGCTGGCAGCAGTGTAAGCGCTGCTGTCAAGATCTCGGAATCATTAACTAACAGCCCCAAACAGGAGCCCTATGATGCACTGACCCTGAACCGTCCATACCTACTCCGATAACGGCAAACCCGGAGCAATCCGGCGACGCAAAGCCACGGGTCCCTCCAACAAGGGGACAGCCGGGTTACCGAAGAGCATCTGGAGTCAGGGCCGGGGGAGGACCAATGCGTCCTCGCTGCGGCAAGATAATGCCCGTCTCCTTGTACATGCAGACGGGCATTTTTGTATCCATACATCTAAACCGCCTAAGTAGGCGTATCAGCTGGTCTTATAGTGTCAACACAACAGTTTTAGTCTTGTAACCAACCGCGCACCAGCAGCGCAACAAGGAGAAAAAGATGAAGAGAAACAAGAGTTTAATTGCAGCAACCATTGCCCTCGCCGTGGCAGCCATGCCGCTTGCCGCCTGGGCACAGCCCAAGGTCTCCATTTCGATCAAGGCTGAGAAAGAGGTGAATGTCACCGCCAAAGGAAAGCAGGTGAAGAAGCGGATCGCCGCCAAAGGTGTGCAGCCTGGCGACGAGATCATCTACACCTTGAACTACATGAACTCCGGGACCGAAGCCGCCAAAGACGTCGTCATCAGCGATCCGATACCCGCCGGCACCGCCTATATCCCCGGCAGCGCCAGTGACACCGCCGACTTGACCTTCTCCATCGACAAAGGGAAGAGCTTCAAGAAGCCGACCCTGCTGACCTACGAACTGAAAGGGAGCACCGGAAAGATGGAGAAGAAGGTGGCGGCTCCCGAGGAATACACCGATATACGCTGGACCATCCCGCAGGTGCCGGCCGGCGGCAAAGGCTCGGTCAGCTTCAAGGTAAAGGTGAAATAGCCAGTACATACACGAAGACAACTTACAAGATGAAAAAACAAGGAGCGCTTATGACCCAAAATTAAGAAGGAACCTTACCGACAGTATCAGCAGCACATGTAGAAGCAGTACAGGCAGGACCGGAAACACCATTGCTATTTTTTATTTGAATTGATGCATCACAAAAAAGGAGATCCTATGAAGCGCAACCTCTTCGCCGCCCTGGCCGTCGCTGCCATGGCGGCCGCCGGCGTGCCGGCAACAGCCAGCGCCAGCACCACCGCCGGCACCACCATCCTCAACGTTGTTACAGTGGACTACAAAGACGCCAGCAACACCACCTCGTTTAGCGCGGCCTTCTCCACCACGGTCACCGTAAACCTGGTCAAGGCGGGCCTGAACGTCTCCACCCCGCCCAGCAGCGCTAACTACACCCCTGCGTTCGCCTGCGCGGCCCTCGGCAGCTATGCCTCCGGTGGCACCTTCAGCGCTCTCTATGCCCTGACTGCGACTGCCAACGGCCAGGACACCTACAAGGTGTCCATCTCCAACGCCCCGCACAACGCAAGCACCAGCAGCGCAACCTACACCGTCCTGAAAGCTGACGGCACCGTCCAGGCATCCGCCACCTCAGCGGCAAGCGACCTCATGTTGAACAGCGCCATCGTTGTCGGCACCTCGGGCACCGACACCCTGCTCTTCCCGGGCGGCTCGCTGAAAGCCGCGGCGGACGGGGGCTTCGTCGCCGGCGACATCGTGGTCGTCGACTACGGCACGACCAAGACTGCTTACCTGGTGAAGGCAGTAACCCTCGGCCATGCCGCGGGATACTCCGTGAACGGTCCCGTCGCCAGCACCACGACCGGCAACAAGACCGACGAGCTGCGCGACCAGATCCAGGTCGAGGCATACACCAACGTGAACGGCATCGGTGACGGCGGCGCTGCTCCCGCCTTCAACACCGCCGCTCCCGCCGTCGGTACCGTGGTCGGCGAAATGGCCATCGTAAAAATTGACGTCAGCGCCATCTCCAGCGTCAAGGACAGCGACGCCACCGTCGACTACAAGCTCACCGTAACCGACAGCTCCGGTAACAACGCCCAGTACGTCGGCAGCGCCGGCGCAAGCTGCACCGCAGGCAACTTCCTCGCCACCAAACTGGAAATCCTGAAGCAGGTGAGGAACTTCACCGACAATGGCAGCTTCAGTGCCACCGCCACCAGCGACCCGGGCAAGGTGCTCGAGTACCAGGTCATGGTCACCAACAACGGCGGGCAGGCTACCGCCGCAGCGGTGCTCGACAGCATCCCCTCCTACACCAAGCTCGTGGTCTACAAGGACGGCTACGGCGTTGGCGACGACACTGTGACTACCGGCTACTTCGCCCAGATCTCCGACGGTGTCAACACCGTCAACCTGACCACCGACGGTACCGGTGAAACCCAGCCGTCAACACCGGCACCGAGCGTCGGCTTTGGCAAGGCGGCCGGCGTCACCGCTGGGCTTCCGCTCAACTTCTACCTCGGTCAAGGCTCCAACGCCTCGGCAGGCGGCACAGTGCCTTCGTGCAGCGACAGCACGAAGAACACTCAGGCCCTCTGCGTGGCACCGCTGACCTGGAACCGCACCTACACCATTAAGTACCGCGTGAAGGTGGACTAAACCCGCATCGGCTCTCCGGCGTCGAAGCGGTGCCGGAGAGCCGACCTAGGAGGTAGATGTGTTGAGAACTGCAACAAAATCGCTGCTAGCGCTTGCGCTGGCGGCTCCGGCGGTGTTGTGCGCCCAGGTTTCCTTTGCCAGCACGGCCGCCAATACCGCCATCGTGAACCGCGCCGTGCTTTCCTACAACGGCGGCCTCACCGCCGAAAGCTCGGTCACGGTCAAGGTTGACTTGGTGCCGGCGCTCCCCAACGTGACCATCACCAGGGGCGACGCCGCTTACCAGGGACCGGATACCCCCGGCATCGCCGATACCGTCACCATAACCTCATCCGCCAACGGCCCGGCCACCTACACGGTGACCCCGTCGGTGACCGCTGCCAGCAACAGCACCGGCGCCAGCGTGACCGGCGGCACCAGCGTCGTGCTTGGCGCCACCATCACCGCCGGCACCGGCAGCACCACCTCGATCGTGGTACCGGCGCCCATCGGCGGCGGTGTTAGCGCCGACTCGGAGGTGAACGGCATCGCGGTGAACGACATCATCGTCTTCACGGTGAACAGCCACACCTACACCCCCAAGGTCACCTCGACCCAGTACAGCGCGAGCACCAACACCTTCACCATTTACTGGGCCAACTCCGAGGCGATCCAGGCCGGCGACATTCTCGGCGCCGGTGTCCAGGTCGGCGAGCGCCAGCAGGTGAACCTGACCGCCAAGCCGGGCACCATCACCACCCTCGGCATGGATCTCACCACCACGGTCAAGGTCGACGTTACCGCGCCGAACTTCCCGGCCGGCACCGCCACCACCGCACCGGCCAACAAGTGGACGTCCACCCCGCCCACTATCACCTTCCAGAAGTACTCCAGGAACGTGACCGTCCCGGTGGCGGGAACCGGGACAGCCCACTACAACACCTCCGTCGAGGGCAACACCGGCGCGGGCTCCCTCCCCTATTACACGGGAGGGGTGACCGGCAAGCCGGGCGACACCATCGAGTACGTCGTCGAGGCATCGAACAGTGGCGCCAGCGCCTTCGACCTCACCGCGTGCGCGGTTTCGGACTACGTGCCGACCAGCTACGTCACCGATCCGATCCCTGCCTACACCGGCTCCAGGCCGGTCTTCTACATCGACACCAACGGCGTCACCTCGACCATCGCGGCCGGGGCTGTCGGCGCCAACCAGGCAAGCTACGTGGCGGGGAACTCTCCGAACCTCGTGGTCAACGTCGGTGTCAACGCCAACGCCACCACCCCCGGCACCATCCCGATCGGCAAGGGTGTAACCATCGCCTACCAGGTGAAGATCAAGTAGGGAGAAACACGGCAGCGTGATGAAGAACCGGATCTACAACATCCTAAGCAGCCTCTCCGGCCTCCGGGCCGGGGAGCTTGCCGGCGCCCGCGGCGACCGGCGGGGCCGCGGCACGCCTGTGCCGCGGGCTGCCGCGGAGTTGCGTCCGGTGCACTGCCGCGTCGTATCCCTGTTCACCTCCCTTTTCCTTACCCTCAGTCTGCTGCTGTCCGGGCAGACAGCAATGGCTGCGGCAAACGGGGACCTGATCCTGAACCGGGCCACGTTCAGCTGCCGGGAACTGCCAACCCTGACCAGCCAGGTCACCGTCACCGTGGTGGTCCGCACCACATCGACGGCAGAGTTCCTGAAATATGCTCCCGCCGTCGCCGGCGCCAGCAGCGTGACCGTCCCCGCCACCTCCTTCTATGATGGCAACGGCACGCTGGAGCCGCTGTCGGCCCCCGTTGCCACCGGCAGCCAGGGCACCATCGACCTGTCCAAGCCGGTGCAGCTTACCTCTTCCAACACCTACCACGCCGGCGAGCCGCTGTTCGTGCGGGTCACCGATCCGGACCAGAACCTGGACCGCGAGGCGGCCGAAACGGTGCAGGTGACCATCACCGACCCCAGCACCGGTGACACCGAGGTGCTTCAGCTCACGGAGACTGGCCCTGACACCGGTGTTTTCGTGGGATACATCCAGACGACCTCTGAACCCAGCGCCGCTAAAAACGGCGTACTGAGCGTCTCCGAATCTTCGGAGATCAAGGTACGGTACGTCGACAAGGTTGATGGCAGCGACAGCAGCGCCGCGGCCGCCGTCGTCGACCCCTTCGGTATCGTTTTCGACTCGGTCACCGGAAAACCGGTCGACGGCGTGACGGTCGAGCTGATCGACGCCGACACCGGGTTGGGCGCCACGGTGCTGGGCGATAACGGCCTGCCCGCCAACACCTATCCGAGCAAGGTGGTAACCGGCGGCGTGGCCAAGGACAGCGAGGGGAGGATCTACGCATTCAGCCCGGGGGGATACCGCTTCCCGTATGTCACCCCGGGTAACTACCGGTTGAAAATAACGTCGCCCGACACCTACACCGCGCCCTCCACCGTGACCACGGCGCGGCTGCAGTCCCTGCCCGGCGCCCCCTTCAACATCCTGGAGCCCGGGTCGCGCGGCGAGGTGTTCGTGGTATCGGCCGGCCCCGCCATCCGCGTCGACATTCCGATCGACCCGAAGATCGGCACTCTCTGGCTGAGAAAGAGCGCGTCCAAGAGCGTGGTTTCCGCAGGTGACTACCTGAGCTACGACGTCACCCTGCAGAACTCCGATGCGGTGGGCACCGTCTTCAACATCGTGGTGACGGACCAGCTCCCGGCCGGGTTCCGCTATCAGAAGGGTTCGGCGCGGCTGAACGGTGCGCCCGTTGCAGACCCGGCCATATCGGCCGACGGCACTACCCTCACCTTCAACGCCGGCACCCTGGCGCCCAAAAGCTCGACCCTGATCCGTTACGTGGTCGTGGTCGGAGCGGGGGCCAAGCCCGGCACCGCCGTCAATACGGCCGCGGCCAGCACCACCCCCCCGGTCAGCTCAGTACCGGCCACCGCGGCGGTGACGGTGCAGGAGCCGTTCCTGCAGAGCCGCAACATCATCATGGGACGCGTCTTCGTGGGGGCGTGCGGCGAGAATCCCGAGGACAACAAGAAGGGAATGGAGGGGATCGGCATCTACCTCGAGGACGGCACCTTCGTCGTGAGCGACAAGCGCGGCATGTTCCATTTCGAGGGAGTCGCATCAGGAACGCACGTGGTCCAGCTTGACATCGACTCGGTCCCGGACGGCTACCAGGTGCAGCAGTGCGAGAAGAACAGCCGCTTTGCCGGTCGCGCCTACTCGCAGTTTGCGGAGCTGCAGGGGGGGACCATGTGGCGTACCGACTTCTACCTGGGCAGGGTAGGCGAGCAGGCGACCGGCCCACGTGAGACGGTACCCGACGCATCCACACCGGCAGGCACCTCCGCAAATCCGGTTTCGGTCACTGCGTCCACTACATCCGGCTCGACCGGCTCGGCCGAGGCGGCCCCTGCGGCCGGCGCCGCAGGCGCGGACGCCTCCGTTCACCAGCCAGGTGCAGCCGCAGCTTCGGCTGGGGCTGCACCGGCTGCGCCGCAGGCGACGGACCCGCGCTACCAGGGCGAGGTGAGCCTCGAGATGATCAGCAGCCAAAACGGTGACGTCATCGAGTACCGAATCCCGATGCAGACGGCAGGGATCCCGCTTGATAACCTCCTCCTGACCGTGACCCTGCCCAAAGGGGTGAACTACCGCAAAGGGAGCAGCAACGTTGACAATGCGCCGTACGCCGACCCCGAGATCAGCGGTGACCGGCTCAGCTACCGCCTCGGAGCCGCAGGCCCTGCCTGGGTGCGAGAGCTGCGCTTCAAGACAGGCCTGGACGGCGCGACCCAAGGGGGAGCGCTGCAAACGAAGGCCAGCCTCAGCTTCGACACCTCCGCCGCAAAAGGAGTTGTTGCTCCCGAGGTGGACAACATCCTGTCACTGGTGACTGAGCAGAGCAGGGTGTCGCTGCCGCCAATGGTGCTGCGGCCGCATTTCCCTACCTTCGGCGCCGAGTTGGGCGACCAAGACAAGAAAGACCTGGCCGCGCTGGCACAATTGCTGAGCCGGTTCAACCTGGAGCGCATCGAGGTGACGGGACATACCGACAATGTTCGCATCGCGCCGCGCAGCCGGAACGTCTACCAGGACAACAACGCCCTTTCCTTCGCCCGCGCCAAAAACGTCGGACGCTTCCTGACTGCGGCCCTGCACCTGCCCCCCGAGGCCCTGTACCTGAACGGCCGTGGAGAGCGGGAGCCGATGGCCAGCAACAGGAGCGACGCCGGCCGCGCCCTGAACCGTCGCGTGGAAGTCAAGGTGTCACTGTCCCGGAACGTGCAGTCCACGCGAGTGGCCATGATCAAGGACAGAAGCGGCGTCAAGAAGCAGCAGGTCAGCGTGCCCGTCGCTCCGGCAGTAACAGCGGCACCGACTCCGACGACTCCGACGACTCCGACGACTCCGACGACTCCGACGACTCCGACGACTCCGACGACTGTGACGGCTCCGGCAGCAGTAACGGCCCCGGCGGCGACGGTTCCAGTGGCGCCCGCCCCAGCCGGCGCGCAGGCCGCAAAACCCGCGCAGGAGCGCGTGGAGCTGTACTCTGCGCTCAACGATGGCGTGGTGCACCATCGCATAAAGTTGGTCAGCGGACAGGCCCTTACCCCCTCCCATCTCCCTGAGGGCGAGGGGAGATACGTCACCGTGAAGCTGGCACTACCAAAGAGCCTGCTCTACATGAACGGCACTTCCCGCCTCGGCGGCACCGACACGGCCGATCCCGTGGTAACCGACGCAGACCTCGTCTACCGCTTCGAGAAGCTCCCTAAGGACGGCAAGCTCGACCTGCGCCTGCAATCTCTGCTGGACCCTGAGGTCAAGGAGGAAGACTCGAACTGCAACGTCACGGTGCAGCTCTGCGATAGCAAAGGTGTTCCCCTCAAGACCTTCAGCGCAACGGCCGAACTATCTGACAGCATGGACGAGATCGAGCGGCCCGACGTGACGCCGCTGCCGGCTTCCTCCCAAGTCCAGGCAAAGCCGGCCGGGGACGCCGTCAGCAGCAGCGACTTCGAGGAGAAGACCGCCAAGGGCAAGACCCAGGTTGCCGATCCCAACGCCGACCTCCACGTCAAGGAAAAGGAAGGCATCCTCTCCCCGGCGGACGGCACCGTGCTGGCCTCGCAGGTCAACGCGGTTCAGGTCGTGCTGAATTCGGCGCTTACGCCGGTGCTCGTCCTTGACGGCCAGGTGATCCCGTCTGAAAAGATCGGCTTCAAGATGAAGGACAAGGAGAGCGAAAAGAGCCTGTACACCTTCATCGGCATCGACTTCGGCAGCAAGGGGGAACATCTGCTCCAGTTGAAGGGGATGGATGGCTTCGGCGTGGCCCGCTACCAGCAAAACGCCAAGTTGACCAGGACCGGTGAGATTGCCGCCATCAGACTGGTGAGCGCCGAGGGCAACGTCGCCGACGGCCGCACGCCGGTGCTCGTGCGCATAGAGCTCTTGGACCAGGACGGCAAACCGGTGCCGGCCAACGCGGAGCTGGCGCTCAAGGGCGGCGAACTGCGCCCCTACCTCGAACCAGGCACCCTCGCGGTCAGCGCCGGCAGCGGTCTCATCGCCGTTGACGCCCAGGGGTGGATGAAGTTCCAGCCGGTCACCGCGAGCGGTGTCTACCGGGCCCAGATCGCCTACAACAAGGCGACCCTGGACGTTGAGACCTACGTCAAACCGAAGATGCGCGACTGGATCCTCGTTGGCCTCGCGGAAGGGACCGTCGGCTACAACACCGTCACCGGCCACATGCAGAACCTGAAGGACGCCGGGACGCAGGAGCATATCTACGATGACGAACGCCTGGCCTTCTACGCCAAGGGGAGCGTCAAGGGGGAATGGCTGCTCACCATGTCCTACGACAGCGCCAAGAAGAGCACCGGCGTTTCCGGTAACTCGCTGTTCCAGAACATCGACCCTAACGCCTTCTACACCCTCTACGGCGACGCCACGGCCCAGGCCTACGATGCCTCCAGCCAGAGAAAAATCTTCCTCAAGGTGGAGCGGGACCAGTTCAGCGCCATGCTGGGCGATTTCGATACCGGCCTTTCGGTCACCGAGCTGTCCCGTTACAGCCGCAGGCTCAACGGCGTCAAGACCGAATTCCGCTCTAAGGATTACGAGGCCACGGCCTTCGGTAGCGAAACCGGGCAGTCCTTCGTGAAGGACGAACTGCGCGGCGACGGCACCTCGGGGCTCTACCGCCTGAGCCGCAGGGGGCTGGTTGCCAACTCAGAGAACATCACCATCGAGTCGCGCGACCGCTTCCATAGCGAGAGGGTATTGGACAGTCGCGCTTTGAGCCGCTTCATCGACTACAGCATCGACTACGAGGCGGGCACCATCTTCTTCAAGAGCCCGGTGTTCAGCAAGGACGACCAGCTCAACCCGATCTACATCGTTGTGGATTACGAGGTCACCGACGCCGGCGGCGAGGCGCTGACCTATGGCGGCCGGGCCGGCGTCAAGCTGCTGGACGGAAAGCTGAAGATGGGCGGCAGCTACATCCACGAGGGCCACGTGAGCGGCGACAGCAACCTGTACGGCGCCGACGCCACAGCAACCCTCGCCCCCGGGACCAAGGCACGGGCGGAGATCGCCACGACGCAACGCAACATGCCTGGCGACAAGGCTTCCGGCAACGCGTACCTGGCCGAGATCACCCACCTGGACCAGAAGCTGGAAGGAAAAGCGTACTTCCGCGAACAGGGTGAAAACTTCGGTCTCGGGCAGCAGAAAGGGAGCGAGGCAGGTACGCGCAAGTTCGGCGCCGAAGGGACCTACCGCGTCAACGACCAGGTGTCGCTGGGGAGCCAGGTTTACCGTCAGTACAACCTGATCGACAACAACGTGCGGGACTTCGCCGAAGCCCAAGTGGGCTACACCGACAAGACGTTCACCGGCAAGGCAGGGCTGCGCTACGCCAACGACAGTCTCGCCGATGGCAGAGATGCCACGTCCATCCTGGGCACGGTAGGCGGCAGTTGGAAGACATTGGACCAGCGCCTGACGCTGCGGGCCGACCACGAACAGGCGCTGTTCAGCAAGAACCAGAACGCGGACTATCCCACGAGGACCATACTCGGGGCCGACTTCCAGGTGATCCCGTCGTTGCTCCTCTTCGCCCAGCAGGAGTTTACCCAGGCCGATGATGCAGACAGCAACACCACCAGGATCGGCATGAAGGCCACCCCTTGGAGCGGCGGCACCTTCTCGACCTCCATGGCCAACGACCGGAAAGAGAACGACGAGAGGACCTTCGCCAACGTCGGCCTCGCCCAGAAATGGCAGGTAAACAGCTTCTGGTCCGTCGACGGCGGCTTCGACCGCAGCCAGACCATCCGCAAAAGCACCGGTTACCAGTTCGACACCAAAGTTCCGAGCGCCTCGGAAGGCGAGGACTACAGCGCAGTTTCACTCGGCACCACCTACCAGGAGAAGAAGCTCCTGTGGTCCAACCGGGTGGAGTACCGCGACGGCGAAACCCAGGACAAGTGGGGCCTGATCACCGGGCTCACCAACGAGCAGGGACTGTACTGGGGCTGGACCGGCAAACTGCAGGTGCTGCACACCCGCTCGACCGACGGCGCCCGTAGCACGGATGCCGACCTGAGGCTAGGGCTCGCCTACCGTCCGCCGGTCACGAAATGGATCGTCCTGGACCGGCTCGACCTGGTACTGAAGGATGAAAAGGGGAATGACACTTCCACCCAGGGGAGAAGAATCGTCAATAACCTGAACGCCAACTTCCGCCCGGACAAGCGCAACCAGCTCTCCCTGCAGTACGGCGTCAAATACGTGCTGGAGCAGCTTGACGACCAGGATTTCAGCGGCGTGACCGATTTGATCGGCGCGGAGGGGCGTCACGACCTGAGCGATACCTGGGACATCGGGCTGCGCGGATCGCTCCTGCACAGCTGGCAGGCGCACCAGGTGAACTACAGCCTCGGGGCCTCGATCGGCTGCAACGTGATGCAAAATGCCTGGCTCAGTCTGGGCTACAACCTGCTCGGCTTCCGCGACCGCGACTTCTCGGCGGCCAACTACACTGCGCAGGGGCCGTTCGTCCAGTTCCGTTTCAAATTCGATCAGAACTCCGTCAAGGAAGGATTGGCCGCCCTGAACCGCGGCGAATAGCGCAGTAATGACACAATGAGCCGAAGGCCTGCGGGTAAGGTTTCAGCGACGGCCTCAGGAGAAGCAGATGCAGAAGGGCAACCTCAGGACATCATCGATCGTGAAGAAAGCGCACCGGCATGGGCTCGGGATGGCGACGGCAGCACTTCTTGCCCTGCTCGCCGTTCCGTCCCCTTCGCCGGCGCTCACCACCAACGCCTGGCAGGACCAAACCTGTGTAGGGTACCGCACCGGCGGTCTTAACTGTACGGCGGGTGAATTCACCATAGCGCCGGTGTTTACCGCTCAAGCCGGCACCGCCCCCTTTTGCATCATGGGGAGTGACTTCCGTTTCAAGGTTGAACTCGGCCTCTCTGGCACCAACACCGACCGTTACGACGTCGGCTTCTTCGTTGGGCAGCAGGGGAATGACCCGCGTGACACCACGCCAGGCAACATTTGCTCCGTCGCCACCTTTCCTACCAGTCCCAGTCCATGGCTCAACTTGGACGGTGATGGCTGCGGCGACTTCAAGGGCGGGGCGAACTTCACCACCACCGTCGACGAAATAAAGGTCCTCTGCAGCGGCGACAGCACCGGCGCCCTCAAGATACCCTACGTCGTCACCTACTGGCAAAACCCCGGGAACGTCTGTTCCGGTCCGGGCGATGTCAGTAACGGCTCCCCCTCCAAGTGCAACGCCGGCATTGCCACCGTCGCTGGAAATGTCAGCGTCCTAACCGGCGCCTTCGTCGACGTGACCAAGCAGACGCTCCCTGACGGGAATACCCAGCCATTCACCTTCACGGCTACGGGGCCCGCCGGCTCCAAGGTCGTTGTACTCACCGGCGCCACCCTGACCGCAACCTCCGCCACGGGTGGCACCTACACCCCGGCCTCCATCGCCGTGGCAGGAAACAGTGTCAGTTTTACCCTCAGGGACAACGAAACTGCCCGGGTGTTCATAAACGCCGTGGCCGCCGACCAGACCCTGACCATCACCGAAACAGCCGCCGGGGGAGACTGGGACCCGACCGCAGCTATCAGTTGCCTCCCCGTGACCGGTTCCCCCGCCCTCAGCACCGCTCCGGCGCAGCGCAGCATGAGCGCCACGCTCAATACCAGTAACTCCGCCGCGGCCTGCACCATCACCAACACCAAGCGGCCACGGGTGACCTTGGTGAAAAACCTGCCGGTGAGGATTAATGCCGGGGACCAGTTCACGGTTAGCGCAAGCGGCACCATATTCGGCACCGCCTCCGCCACCACTTCCGGTACTCAAAGTTCGGCCAGTACGGTCTTTAACTGCGCCCCTAACCAGCCCCTGACTCTTACCGACATCATGAGCGCCGGGAGCACGCCGGCCACGAAGTACGCTGGAAACCTCACCTGCAGCAACGCCTATGCGGGTCCCGGAGCTACGACGGGCGCACTCCTTCCCAACGCGCTGCGGGCATCAAGCTACACACTCGCGCCTGCCGCAGGAGACGAGCTGACCTGCACCTTTACCAATCTGCCGCGCCCGACCCTCAGCAAGAGTTACGGCATCGGCAACATAGCCGTCGGCGGCAGCAGCACCTTGAACTTCAGCATCGTCAACGAACCGATCACGAAGCCCGCCCAGTCGGGACTTGCCTTCACCGACACCTTCCCTGGCGGACTTACCGTCACGGGTGTCGGTCCCGTCTCCGGCACCGGCTGCATCGGCACCACCTCGTACACCGCATCGAGTGTTTCGCTCGCCTCCGGCACCATCACGTCGGGGAGCGCCGGCTGCAGCTTCAGCGCCACCGTCAGGGGCGACGCAGCAGCTTCCTATCTTAACGACGCCACCAGGTTCAGCGCCCAGGGCGGCGGGCTGGACACCAGCAGCGCCACCGCAACCCTGAACGTCTTCACCCCTCCTACAGCGGCCAAGTCATTCGGCGCTGCCACCGTTGCTGTGGGCGCACCGGTAAACCTTTCGCTGATCCTCGCCAATCCCGCTGCCAACGTCGCGCCCCTGACCGGAGTCAGCGTCATCGACAGCTTCCCAGCCGGGATGGTGCTGCGCAATACGAGCTTCAATTTCTCCCCGGCCGGCTGCGGCAACGTGACCCAAACCTCCGGTGCAGCCTCCGCCGCCGGCGACAGCGCCGTCCGCTTCACGGCAGCCTCCATTGCCCCGGGGTCAAGCTGCCAGGTCAGCCTCAACGTAACCAGTTCCGCTTACGGAACCCTGACCAACACCACCGCGTTCCCCCTGGCCACTGGCCCCGCCAGCCTGACCGGCACCAGTGCCAGTGCGAGCGTAACCGTGGGTGCCATGCCGCTCATCTCGATCCTAAAATCCGCCAGCCGCAGCAGCGCTGATCCCGGTCAGGACGTGGTCTATACCGTGGAACTGGTCAATACCGGCGGGGGGCCCGGAAGCAACATCGTGCTCACCGACGACATGGGCCCCTACTCCTCCTTCTTCCTCGGTGGAGGCGCACCATTCTCCTTCACCGACAGTGCCCCCGCCTCCGGTCTCGCTCTCGGCACCCCGCAGTATTCGAACGATAAGGGCGCCAGCTGGAGCTATGTTCCGGCATCCGGTGCAGGCGGTGCGCCTGCAGGCTACGACGGTAACATCACCAACTGGCGCATTCCCATGGCCGGCAACATCCGGTCTGGCGGCAGTTTCAGACTCGATTACCGGGTGAAAATTAAATAGGGGTATCTTCATTCGCCAGGTACAATTGCCCGGGACATAGATAGCGGAAGATGGAATTTTAGGTCCCAGCTATTCTTAGTGCTTGACAAGTTGCGTCCAATACTGTTATATCTCTCCTCCTGATTGACCCGTCAGAGTTTCAAAGCCGGAATGTAGCGCAGCCTGGTAGCGCACCTGCTTCGGGAGCAGGGGGTCGGAGGTTCGAATCCTCTCATTCCGACCATTAATTGAAAAGGCCCTTGGAGAAATCCAAGGGCCTTTTTCGTTTCAGTTCCGGTCCTCTTCCGGTCCGCGAAGAATTCTCCTTGCACCTATTAGAGAGTTTCGCCTGCCTCCGGACCGCTCTCCTCGACACCACAGCTCCCTACCCCGTCGTCTCGCAGCCGGGGCACACGAGGAGGCACCTAACCCCATCCCAGACGAAGGTTTACCCCACTACCCAGCTGTGCCCGGCCAATCCACCAGGCTCACCCCATGTAGACACTTGGCTCGACCTCCCAGGACTGGGCGATTTCCGTCAGCATCGTTAGGACTAGCCCCGCCTTGTCCACCCGAGCACAGGAAGATCCTGGACGATCCCCTTGTTCGTCCTCGCTCCCCATCAATCATCTAGATTTTTTTGTACCCGTTTTAACTCCCGACTGCGGTAAGACATCGATATCCACCGTCCTGCTAGTCGATTCCGACTACTTATCCCATTCATCCCTGTGAACTGCTGGGCCTTTAATTGTGACTCCTCCCCCCATAGTGCTTGATGCTATTTAGTTTCAGTGAATAAAGCTGTGATCGTTTTGGATAACTCCATACACTGTGTCGTCAGTCTGACAGCAAGAGGTATTGTATTCGCGGGACTAAGACTTATCCACTTTCTTATGGCTTCAATCAGCTCACCTACAACGGATCCAGGAGCCATTAAATATGGGCCATCTGCTATCCTTGCACAATTTCTATAATTTACGCCAACCTTATTGAATTCTTCAATTGATCTTTCAAACATTGCTTCAGTATCAATCGTAGTATTGTATTTTTTTTCGATTAGTTTTTCATAGGCTTTTACTTTATTAGCTATGGTAATGTTTGACACTTCAGACCAAACTTGTTTCCTACAATGGACAGGGAGTTCATGCAGATGACGACCCATCACATGAATAAACAAAAACAAAATTCTCATTTCAAAATTAATAATATTTGCATCGAGAATTCTCGATTCTACTTTGTCATCTTTTAGATTCTCTTCTGAAATGGATCAATGCGCTAAGTCGAAAATAAAATCAGATATGGTTTGTATAGTTACTTCTGGTGGGTTACTACCACCAAACAACTTGCTCAGCAAGCCCATAAACTCTCCCTTAAAATATCACTGCCGAAACATTGATTTGCACTGCAACCACTGCAGCCTAGTAGCGAGTAGATAAGGACAAATATTAAGAAACATCTTAGTCCATTCCAGGATGTATAGTTACAAAACGGAAAAAATTATTGAATGGTAAGGTTCAGGGGGTGATGAAACTTTCCACCCGCGTGCTGCCGCCCATTCAGTCAATTTCTTCCAATCTACAGTTGTAATTGCAAGACTGTTAAGGTTATCTATATTAGGGATGGCCAATGATACACAATTATAAAAAAACAGCTATATCAGAATTGTTTTCGGTGAACTGTTTTTTTATTTCTGCTTCAAGAAGATTTTTATTTTCTTCATTGCCCGGCATGCAGCCTCCTGACGCCCGATACAATCAGTTGTATACTATAAGCGTGATTCTAATTTGATAAGATCTGCTTTTACTGTCCGAAATAACGGCCAATGACTTGCTACCGTTTCGATAACAAGCTTTTGGTCCTGAATAGACCCAACTGTGTTGTTAAAAGATAATTCTTCAAATGTTTTCACCATAACCATCTTACAAAGCAAGTAAAATGCTCTGCGTTTAAAATTTTCATTTACCTCTTGTTCTTCAGGTTCTTCGCCAAAAATTCTTTTATACCTTCTTTCTAGAAATATGGGCAAAGTGTAATCTTCATAACAGTAAGACAGACCAATATTTGCTTTAATTAGCTCTTGATACACACCATTTATCAAACTCTTAGCGGTGGATTTTATGGTCATATTTTTCAAAAAACCCATTTAGCACCTCTTGCGTTTGACAACAATTGCAGTTACCTTACTTGTTTCTCCAGTTCAGAAATTATCCTATTTGCTCCCAAGTAACCCAATTTTATTGCATCCTTAGCTAAAGCAAGCGCCATTTTGTAATTCTGAGTAACTCCTGCGCCATTCATGTAAAGCAAAGCGAGTCTATAGGTGGCCTCGGGATGCTGCTGGTATGAAGCATACTGGTAATAATGTGCGGCTTGAATGCAGTTGCCTTCGTGGAATTCTTTGCTATAGCCCTTTTTGAAATTTTTTTCAGCTTGAGACGGAAACAGCCCAGACAAAAATCCCATAGTCCCTCCTCACAGGATAAGCACAGTTCACCAGACACACTACATAAACCATGCCCAATTAACCAGAACTATACTAACTCCCCTGAGCAGCCGTCAATCTTTCAATTAACAGAGTAGTCTTTTGCAAAACTTTATTCACCCCAACGAGCCGTGGATCGGGAGCGAGTTCCGCAAAGCACTGGCCAGCGAAGAAGAGGGAAGCGCATTAAAGCTTCCTCCCGAGGATGCAGGTGCTGACGGTGCCGTTTTTTCATAAAAGAACGCAGTCATTTAAAAGGGCAATATATGCTTGCTTTCACTCCCTGGTAAGGTGACCAACTTCCACCAGATAACTAAAACAGCGATTCCTCCGAAGAGAAGAATATTACTCAGGGTACTTCTGCCCTTCTTTTGTGCATCTTGTTGTGCAACCACAACAAGATAAGCACCGAACGCAAATAGTAAGATACCGAGAACCATAGTTACACCTCAGTCTTGAGTATGTCACGAGTTCCCCGACAGCGAGGATAATTTGAGCATCCCCAGAACTGCACGTATCGCCCAGTCCTGCGCATCATCTTCCGCTCACATTTAGGACAGACCGGTTCTAAACCATCCGACATTGATTGCGACTCCAAAGAGGAAGTTCTGACGGTTTCTAATAATTCGGCAGAAGGTGCAACTGGGGTGCATTGGGTGGCCTTTGTAGGCGACGCAGGTGGGACAGGCGGTGATGACACAGATTTTATTTTATATATTGCATCTCCAAGTTTGATCAGCAGAAAAAAAGGCCAGAACAAATAATGAGCCTTAAACTCTTTAAAATCAAAACGGCCATTTCTATGAGGCACAGTGATAAAGGCTGAAATTGCACCTAGCATCAGATATGCTTTAAGTAGTTTGAAAAATAGCACGTAAGTATATACCAATTAGCAAACACTATACTGCCCCTCTGTGCAACAGTCAATCATTCTATACAGCTCAGGTAAACTCTATCCAGGAGATCGTAGAAACCACAGCCCCTCTACCTTCATACCTAATGCTTCCCTTTTCCAGAGGAGAACCCTGCACCCATATACGCGATTTTCACGATGCCCCCGGCCTAACTTTTCCAAGACGGCTTTACTCTTCGCGTTAAGGTGTACGGTGCGGGAACCGCTGTTCTTCTCTCGTCCAGCAGGACGGTCGCGCCGTCTTCTGCTACGACCTCCGTGTCACTGGGTCCCGCCTCGGCCACCACGTGCCCCCCCCACTCTTCGCGTCCTCTAGCATCTTTCGATCGTAAACATACGGCATATTCGCCCTCCTCCTTTCGATTGATTTTTTATTGCTCTCGCAGGAAAGCCCCCGGCCCGTTTCCGGGGCCGGGGGAAATCTCATGCTACCGCTTGGTCCAGCAGTGCGGAGACGCTTTCGGTCGCCTTCTTGAGCCCCGCGTCCGACAAATGCGCATAGCGCTGGTTAGCTTGCAGCCGACAGTTTTTAGCAGCTTTCGCTCAATCGCATTACGGATAGTTTGAGCAATGGTCAATTCCTTCACTCGAGTTATGGCATCCGGTTCATTTATTATGCAGACGTCGATTTTAACGCTGCTATTGTAGTTGTCTGCTGCAAGCCGGATTTCTGATGTAGCGATATTTGAACGGCTCGATGTCCGCCGCTTTCGAAAGCCACTCGGAATATTTTTTTAGCCGTCACTCATTGCGCTTCTCCGATTAATACTTTATTTGAAAGGGGTGGGGAAAGATTCCACCACCCCTTTTCTGTTATTGTACTCGTCGATGAATATTAAAGAGTGCCCGGAAGCACCTACCGGTGGCCGTGGGTGAATCACAAAGATCGCAGTAGACCCGGTAGACGCGCTTGTGGTTCCATCTGTGACCTGTACGGCGCAGGGCCTTGAACAACTTCCAGAAGCGGGTTCACCTCTTTCAAGTTTGGATTAGACAAAAAAACCCCAGTGGCTGGATGGCCAAAGGGGCTTGAGTGGTAAATCTATTATTTACAAAAATACTTTACAGATACTAATTGTGAAGTTAATAAGTCGTATTTATTGATTTAATTATACATTTATTTTAATTATGATAAAACGTTATATTTCAATATGCATCTAAGAGCGGAAAAACCATCCTTCCAGCCAATTTTCTTTCCTTCTTTGTAAGTCCTGCCCGAGTATGAAATCCCAATTTCGTAAATCCTCAAATCCAATTTTGAAATCTTCGCCGTTATCTCGGGTTCGAAACCAAAACGGTTTTCCTCAATAGTAATCTTATCCAATACTTCTCTTCTAAAAACTTTATAACAGGTTTCCATATCTGTTAAATTTAGGTTGGTAAACATATTGGAAACAAGTGTCAAAAACGAGTTCCCGACCATATGCCAAAAGTAAAGGACTCTGCGGTAATCGCCTGACACAAAACGAGAACCATAAACGACATCGGCCTTACCATCCAGAATTGGCTGAATTAATTTCGGGTATTGGCTAGGGTCATACTCAAGATCGGCATCTTGAACAATTACCATATCACCTGTTGCGTGTTGAAAGCCCGTTCTCAAAGCGGCTCCTTTTCCCATATTTTTATCATGCATGACAACTTTAGTTGCATCATCAACAAAACTAGAAAGTATCTCACGAGTTCCATCAGTTGAATAGTCGTCCACCAATATTATTTCCTTGTCGATCTCTACGGCTTTAACGCACTCATAAATTTCCTTGATAGTGGATTTTTCGTTATAAATTGGGATAACAACAGATAATTTCATTAATTTAATTCCTTCTGAGCTAAAATATATTATTTTGGACGTATTGATATAGTCAGCAACTCGTAATAGCTAAATTTATTTAACAGTATAAATCAGTAGTTGAATATGCCAATGTGGTAAACAATGTAATTTATGTGTATAATTACAAATATGAATATCGAGCCAAAAAATATGGCTATATATTTATTGTCTAAGAATTTTCGTAAACTCATGATGCCAAAGCTCAGGAAAATAGCATACGCAGGCAAAGCATTAAGAATATAGGATGACTTTATGCTACTGTAGAAGGGCCTTTTCACTGTGAAAGCGACTATGAGAGCAATATTGAACAGTGCCAACATAATAAATAGAGGTGTTTTATACCATTCTGATAGAGATTGCTCATTTTTTTTTGTATAGCTGTAAAAGCTGTTCTTCACAGCAATAAAGAAACCGAGGACCGTAAAACATAATGGCATCAGTCCCAAAGTCACAAGTACCGCCCCCATGTTACTTGCATAATGAGGTACTATCAGTCTGGGGTCAGGAAAAGCAACATATCCTTTAAGCCAGTCGTAATAAGGCTCCCAGAGAGATTCTTTGTTGTCGAAAAAACGAATGAACATTGCATCGATATCATACCATGTACTGCTGTATATAAGCGTCCAGAATGAGCCCAATTTACCAGGCGCCAGAAATGGATTCTGAATACTGAGCCAAGGCTTGAAAGTAAAGAAATTAACACCTCCTGGGTCCTGAGGTTGTTTTAAAATACTTGCAGCGGCAACATTGTCCGGAAGAAACGTCCCGTACGTATTGTAATTGTATAAAGAGTAGCCACAGAGAAGCAATGCGGGCAATCCGTATGATAAAAGAGCAAAGCTTATCAATTTTTTTCTGGGAAACTCTTTTGACTTCAGAAGAAGTAAAGATAATACTGCAAAGGCAGGCAGCAATATATAGCAGGTGTATTTGATAAAAACAGCAACGATTACCGCTACGCTCAGCATCACTTGATATTTGTATTTTAAATTGGTTTCTAGCAGGAGCAACATCAGATATACACACAAGGAAACGAAAAGATAACTGATGGCGTCATTTGAGTTCATTGCCGACATATATATGTGCCGCGGCAGAAAACAGACAGTTCCAAATGCGATGGCCCGTGAAAAATCCGAAATGTTCATCTTCGACAGGATCAGATATATTACGTACAACGTCAAGATCCCGTATAAACAACAAGAAAACTGGATCAGTTTCATAACATATCTTACGTCCAACCCAGTCCCAAGGACAATTTTCCCGATTACTGCAGAGACCAGGTAAAATACCGGCGGATGATAACATTGTGGGCATGCATCTTTTGCCGCAATTTCACCTGTCTCCATGATAATGGATATTGGGGTGTAATGGTTGTCGAACGCATTGCCGGTCGGGCTTGAGCTGCACAGAAGGATGCGAAGCAGTGAGCCCACAACAAATAACACTATAATAATATTTTTTTTTTCAAATCTCAATTGATTGCCTGCTTCCGTATCTTAAGTAGTATCAACTATACAAACTGTGCAATATATTAGTTTCCAAATGAGCCATCACCGTGAAATCGTTGTTTTGAGTCGAATAGTATCACTCTCAACACTCCATTATATTCCTTCCAACTTACAAAGGGATGGTTTTGGGTTAGTATATTGGATATATTTACACTTAAATCATGAACTTCTGCGAACTCAACAAGCCATACACGATCTAACTCCGAAATACTTTTCAAATTGAATGCATCATTAAATAATATGTCTGTTTGAAGCATTTTGGGTCTTTGGGGTAAGCGATCGAAATAATATTCAAAAGTGAGTCCGCTCCAAGACTGGTTATAAATTATGCCATCCCCGGATAAAGTTGCCATTGAGACCTCGGTAGCCGCCTTTTTCCAATCAGCGTTACCTGCTGGATAAGGTAATTTGTTTAGCAAGTGTATTTCATATATGTCAATTGATAAAATAAGCATAAGAATTAAAATGATTGAGGCAGTACAAATTTTCGAAGTTTGATTCAAAATCATTCCAAATACAAAGCCCACTGCCAAGGCCAACCCCGGTACCGTAAATAAGACATATCTTTCTATGAGAATCGGCTGTTTTAATGAAACAAGAGCCATCGTTGTAAGAGGTAGGATTGTCCATAATAGCACTAGTAGGACCGGCAAATAATCTTTTTTATTTGATTTTATGAGAATGATTGCAAGATATAAAATGACAAAAGAAAATATGCCCAACAGCCACTTAGACCCCCCAGCAAGAAATACAGCAAGTTCGAAGACTCTACTGATGCTTATTGGGGCAATCCATAACAAGGTTGATTTTGGTTCACGAATCATAAAAAATATTACAGGCAGAGCCAGAAGCACAATGGCTGAAGTTGCCAACATTAAACCCTTGCGTTTTTTTAATTCTGTAAGTCCTAAGGATAGGATTGCAATAAGTTGAACCTCAAAAATTAGTCCAGCAAAGAAATGTGAATAAAATGAAGAGGCTGTGAATATTATCCAGGCAATCATGTCACCACGACTTCCTCCATCAATGACCCTTGCCAGATAAAACGATGAAAGCAAGATTAAAAAGATAGCAAGACTATAGCTTCGTGCTTCTTGCGCGTACCTGATTGAGGCTGGATGAAAGGCTAGAATTAATGCCGCAATAAGCCCAGCTTTAGCGCCAAAAAGTTGCTTTCCTAACAGAAATATAATAACTATTCCGGCTACTGAAACCATAGCAGAAAAACCTCGGAAGGCTATTTCTGTATCTCCCAAAAAGTAGTGCCATGGCTTCAGCAGGAAATAATAAAGCATCTGATTGTTCAAGCAAATATCACATGCATGACGCAGATGATCCATCAGAGGGAGCCGCACAACCCCTATGGTTACCCCTTCATCAAACCAGATGCTCCTCCGAGAAATTCCATAGAACCGAACAATTACCGCTAGTATGCTGATCGTCAAGAGAGCATAGCGAGCTGGTGCCTCGTTCTTTAACCTGTAAATTATATTATTGAAAAGTGTAGCAAACACAATCACTGCCTCCCCGCAACTTTTGCTTTTGGTATCAGCAAGACGGCGTCTTCTCTAAGATCCGTTATCGGTATATAATTCTGAATTATCCATCTGTATACCTTCCTGCCATACGTCACTCCATACCTTGCATCACCAAAATGCGGCATGTAAGAGTCATAGAACAAGATAAGTTCGGGCGGTGACATTTTGTAGCGCACCAAGACCGCTTCATCTGTGAAGCCCCCGTAGTAGTCCATAGGTAGATGACTGAACATCCCGTCGACACCCTGGCGTTCGACCAGAAAATTTATCGCAGATGCCTCAGGTATTATTAGTAACTTTGTGTCACGTGGGAAGGTTTTTATCTTCTCCATCAATGGGATGAACATTTCAGCAACAGTTGGAGTTAGCCACATCTCTCCTCTAGGTGACGTGAGGGCCACCGTTTTTTTGGCCATACGTTCGAGTGAAACCAAGTAGGTACCTATCATCGTTCCTGAAAGGAGTGCTGTTCCAATAGCAACCATCGCCCCGTACCCCCACAGATCCTTGAACAGACGTGGCATGTAGCTATAGAGAAAAATTCCAAGCCCCAAAATTGCCGGTGGCAGCATGTAGTATCCATAGAATTGCGGGGTGACCTGAAAAATTATTCTCGGAATACTGGCCAGTGCAAAAATCCAAACTAGAATATCTGGGAGAACTTTACTGCGCTCAGCAGATTGCCTGATATATTTATAAAATAAAAACAACAAAACGGCTACTGAAATTACTGGAGTTGTTTGATATAATAAGTCAGGTTCACTCAGAACAAAATTAGGAACTGCAGCGACCAAGATAAAAACCAGCATGATGCACACTGACTTAAGATAAGGATTAATATTATCACGTTTAACTATTGTTGCAGTTCCAACACCTAGCACAATAGCCGATGCAAGATAACAAATACCATATAGTAAGTAAAGCAGGTTCCCGTAACTATCCTGAAATCCCATCATAAACTTGATAAAGTAATCAGAGCCGGGGTTCGCTACACCTGCAAGATTGTCTCGCCAAAGGGGAAATCCAACACGGATGGAGAAGAATCCATATACTGCTGCAACTAACATGAAAAAACAAAAAGCCACTGGGACTGCTCTTCGGCGTGAAATAGAATCCGTAGCCAATATCCACACGCCATAGGCAACCAAGGCCGGGAAAAAAGCTTCAACCTTGCAAAGTGCTGACAAGCCGACAAAAAAAACGGCAACCACCTGATCTGTATATTTCCCATCCTGAGCATGTCGAACCAGAAAATATAGAGAGAGCAAGGCGGCGAGCATGCCATAGGTTGCAGCAAAAGTATGTGGAAGGACCCAATTGAATATTCCGCGCTGTAAATAATGGGAAAACGCACAAAGATAGAAAAAGGAAAGAACAACGATTGTTGCACCAAGTCTGGAAATAAAGCGCCGGCCTAAGGCATACAAAGTGAACCCAGCAATCAGAGCCGATGTGGCGCCGGCACCGGCAAGAACCTCAAGTTTAACACCGAATAGCCGGTACAAAAGTGCATTGAAATAGGGGCTGAAGGGGCCATAGTTGAACCGCAGGTCCGAATATAGGCTCTCACCTTGTAATATCCGTCTTGGCCATTCCAATTCCCGGCCGGTATCGACAATCAAATCACCCCAGCGCCCCCACCCTGTGTAGATGCATTGCGTAGCAGCAAGAAGGATTATGATTATGGGCCATGAACGTGATAATATTAACTGTAAATTGTTAGCATTTTTAGGGGTTTTGATTATTCCATTTTGTACTGTCATGAATATCCTCACGTTAATACAATAACGATACCAGCCTGCTAGAATAGCTTGGATAAGCTATGTGTAACTATAAAACAGGGGCCTGTTAAGTATTTGTGTAAATGATTTTGAATTCAGATGTTCTGTAGCCTTACTTTAAACATGATATTGAATTGCCTGAAGTGTCGATTTTCAATCCTTGATTGACATGGTTCATTTCTTCAAGATGCTCATCAAAGCTATGTAGAGCTGTTTGGCCATGGCCTCGTCATTGTTAAACCACCCCAGTTTTTGGTAACCTTCCGCATTGGAAGGTTTAATTGCATGATTACTGCTTTGATGACAATCATTGTCTATGACCATGAGCTCAAGCCAAGGATGTGGAGATGACTGACCGGTCCGGCAGAGGCAGTTGAGACTGGTTCTTTGGGTAGGGTCTCTACAAGTGGCATGTCAAAGAGGCTGTCAGGCGGTATTATATACACATTTCTAATAGTTTTGTCGAGTGGTAGACTACGCTACAGTCACGGGATAGGATACGTGCCATCCGGGTTGGTGCTTTATCTGGTCCCCATTAGTTCCCCCTCCGTTCCCTGCCCCGTCTTTCAACTTGAAACAAAACTGACCGCAAGTGCTAAAAAATAATTTCTTCGGAATGTAGCGCACCTGCTTCGGGAGCAGGGGGGCGGAGGTTCGAATCCTCTCATTCCGACCATTTATTGAAAAGACCCTTGGAGAAATCCAAGGGCCTTTTTCGTTTGCCGCTCTCCTCTCTTGCGGTCCCTGGGGGAAGTAACCGCCCCATCCGGCATCCGGACAGGACGATCAGTGACAACGGGTCCTGTCGCGGGTTCGCCTTCGGCGGGAGCTTAAATGAAAGCAGCAGGTTGCAACGCGGGAAACAATTTTGTTGGGAATTTATAATGCGATATAGTCAAATATAAATAAAAATATACTTTACTGAAGCAATGCAACATGCTACATTCCCGTCACTTTTTTCTGAGACAGTTCAACGGCAAGCTGAGAGCAAGCCGGAAGCCCAGCCACTGACTGAGCTTCACACACAGCCTCACGTAAAATAGATAGACGATAATACTAAACCATCCGCGAGGATGGGGCGGAAAGCCTATAGGGTCTCACCGAGACAGCCGGGTTGCCGAAATATCTCACGATATCGAAGCAACCCGGCTTTTTTTGTGCGCACACCCGGAGTTGTTCACGGTAAGCGGGATGTCCCCGCTCATCCAAAGGAGTCCCGGAGGCGTCTGCCGCCGGGAAGGACAACCAAGCTTTTCGCAAAAAGGAGGTTTCATGAAACAAACCCGCCTGGTATTCATCGTCGTACTCTGTTGCCTCGCCTTTTCCGGGCTCATGTCGCAGGCCTTCGGGGCCAGCGCCGCCATTCTCGGCTGGAACAACCTGGGCATGCACTGCATGGACAGCGATTACTCCGTCTTTTCCATCCTCCCCCCCTACAACACCATCGAGGCACAGCTCCTCGTGGGTGGCAAGCTGGTACAGAGCGGCTCAGGCTACACGGTTAGCTACGAGGCCGTCGCCGACCCCGACGGCTCGATCAACTCCACCTCCATCAGCAAGGGGAACTGGGGGCTGTTTGCCAACGCCCTCTACGGCCTGCCGGCCTCGGCCAGCGCCGACACCGGGCTGGTCGGCTGGAACATGCCCGGCGCCGCCAACGTCCCACAGCAGATGAGATTCGAAACCTACAACGCCCCCGCTCCCGGGGTCTCAACCCCGGTCAACTGGTTCCGCGCCGAGGGGATCCCGCTGACGCCGATCGACGACAAGGGGAACAAGAACTCCTACCCGCTCATGCGCCTTGTGGCGCGCGACGCAAGCAACACGGTGATCGCCAAGAGCGACATCGTCCTTCCGGTGTCCGACGAGATGGATTGCAGCACCTGCCACAGCTCCGGAACCATGGCGGCGGCCCAACCCGCTGCCGGCTGGGTCTTTGCCACCACCAAGGACCGGGATTACCGCCTGAACATCATCCGTCTGCACGACGAGCAGCAGTTCGCCCAAAACGGTGCCCTTTACAAGGACGCCCTCGCCGCCAAGGGGCTCAACCCCAATGGACTCTATGCCACCGTAGCCGCCGGCAGACCGATCCTGTGCGCTGCCTGCCATTCCTCCGAAGCCCTCGGGACAGCCAGCTTCACCAGCGCCAACGGCAGCGTGCCGCCGCTCACCACATCGATGCACACCAAGCACGCCACCGTGCAGGACCCGGTGCTTAACGTCACCCTGAACGACGCCACCAACCGTAACGCATGCTACCGCTGTCACCCCGGTTCGGCCACGCGCTGCCTGCGCGGCGCAATGGGGAGCGCCATCGCCGCCGACGGGTCCATGGCCATGCAGTGCCAGAGCTGCCACGGCAGCATGTCGCAGGTCGGCTCGAGCTCGAGGGTCGGCTGGTTCATGGAACCCAACTGCCAGAGCTGCCATACCGGCACCGCCGTCAAGAACAGCGGACAGATCCGCTATACCAGCGCCTTGGACAGCAACGGTTTGCCCCGCATCCCCGCCGACCAGACCTTTGCCACCACTGCTGACACCCCGGCGCCGGGACTTTCGCTGTACCGCTTCTCCGTCGGCCACGGCGGCCTGCAGTGCTCGGCCTGCCACGGCTCCACCCATGCCGAATTCCCCACGTCCCAGCGCAACGACAACATCAGAAACGTCCAGCTCCAGGGACACGCAGGGACCACCGTCGAGTGCACCGCCTGCCACGCCACGACGCCCACCACCGCCAACGGCGGACCGCACGGCATGCACCCGGTTGGCCAGAGCTGGGTAAGCGGGCACCACGACATGATCAGCAGCGTAGGGGTCGCCTCCTGCAAGGCCTGCCACGGCACCGACTATCGGGGCACCGTCCTCTCCAGGATGCAGGCGAACCGCACCCTCAATCTGGGCGACTTCGGCACCCAGACCTTTTTCCGCGGCGCCACCATTGGCTGCTACACCTGCCACCAGGGTCCGTCCAACTCCTCGTTCAACAGCGCCACTGCCCCCACCGTCGGTAACGTGACCGGGTCCGGAGTGGCAGGGATTCCGGTTACCATGACCATTCCGGTAACCGGGACCAACGCAGTGCTGCGCATCGTGAGCCAGCCGGCCAACGGCAGCGTCGGCCTTGCCAACGGCGTCGCCACCTACTTCCCCGGTGAAGGTTTCACCGGAACCGACACCTTCACCTTTGCCGCCTACGACGGCGCCAAGAACTCTAACCTCGGCACCGGCACCGTTACCATCGCCCCGGGCGCCCCTATCATCACCCAGAATCCGGCCAGCGTCACCGTAAACGCGGGCTCTGCTGCGAGCTTTACCGTCGCGGCCTCCGGTAGCGCCCCCCTCAGCTACCAGTGGTTCAAAAACGGCACCGCCATTGCCGGCGCAACCACATCCGTTCTCTCCATCGCCTCTGCCAGTTCCGCCAATGCCGGTTCGTACTACGCGGTGGTGAGCAACAACGCGGGTTCGGCTACCAGCACCGTTGCGGTCCTCACCGTGGTCTACCCCGCACCTTCAATCAGCGGCTTCACTCCCGCCTCCGGCCCCGCCGGGACCGTAGTCACCATCAACGGTGCCAACCTGGTTGGGGTAAGCCAGGTCAAGTTCAACGGCACCAGCGCGAGCTTTAGCGAGGTGTCCGCGGCCCAACTGAGCGCCATCGTGCCGCAAGGCGCCACCACCGGCCCCGTCAGCGTCACCACCGCCAACGGCACTGCCACCAGCACGAGCTCCTTCAGCGTGACCAGCACTCCGGTCGTCTCCAGTCCGGTCATCTCCAGCTTTACCCCGGGTTACGGTGGCGTCGGGACTGCGGTCACCGTCACCGGCGCCAACTTCACCGGCGCCACCAGCGTCAAGTTCAACGGCGTCAGCGCTCCCTTCACGGTGATCTCGGCGACCACCTTGGTCACCGGCGTTCCCGCCGGGGCGACCAGCGGCCGGATCACGGTGACCACCGCCGCCGGCACCGCGACCAGCAGCTCCAGCTTTTCGGTCTCCTCGAAGAGCGTCGCGCCGCGCATCAAGAGCTTCTCGCCCAGCTCCGGTAAAGTGGGAACTGCCATCACCGTGACCGGCAGCAACCTGGGAGGCATCACCTCGGCACGGATCGGCGGGGTGAACGCATCGTTCACCGTCCGCTCGGCCGGAACGGTCGTGGTGACGGTTCCGACCGGTGCCAAGTCTGGCAGGATCTCGGTCACCACCGCCGGCGGCACTGGCACATCCAGTTCCAGCTTCACCGTGTTGCCCTAGCAAGACAACCCCACCGGGATACCCCGGCCCGCAGCAGCGAAAAGAGCCCCCGGCGTCAGCCGGGGGCTCTTTTCGTTCCGCACATCCCTTGGCAGCCTCAGAGGTCGGTGAGTGCCTTCATGAACTGTATGAGGGCCATCCCTTCCTGCTGAGTAAGGCCGAGATTGCCGAGATCGGTACGGTTGACGTTATCCGCCACCTCCGCGGCCGGGAAACAGGTCGCGCCACCCATGGCATCCTTGGGAGGATTGGGAGAATCGCACAGCGGGAGCACGTCCCGCAGGTTGTAGAAGTGAACGATCTCCTGCAGGCTCTTGAAGTAGCCGTTGTGCCCGTAGGCCTTCACAAAATCGGGCGAGGGACGCTTGTCCACGTTACGCAGGGTAGGTGTCCTGTGCTTGCCGGTGTTGGCGGCAGCGAAACTCCGGTAATCGCGGTCGGTACCGTCGCCGGACGTCATTCCCTGCGTCTTGGCAAGGAACGCCCCGAGCCCCTGGTCAACCCATTGGTCCCCCTTCGGGTTCCATTGGCGCGGCATCTCGTAGAAGGGGTTGAGCGGGTTCATGGGCATGCCGAGGTTATGGTACTTGAAATCGGTGAAGAGCGGGTATGGGCTCCCGTTCATCGGCTGCAGCATGTGACAGGTGGAACATTTCCCCTTGGTGTTGAAGATCATGAGGCCCTTGAGTTCCATGTCGTCGAGGCCGCGCCCCTTGAACCTGGTCCAGTTCATCATGTTGATCATCGGGACCGGCGGCATCTTGCCCGCGCTGTTATTCCAGAAAGTATCGAACTTGGAACTGAAAGCGGTTACCTCGCCGGAGCGCTCATACGCGGCGATGGAGCGCGCGATGCGCTCGTAGGTGCCGTCGACATCCTTCACGCAGTCGAGCGACCCCGCCCCCCAGACCTTCTCGAACTCCACTGCCGTATCCGTGCGCATGACGCTGAGACAGACGTGCTTGGCGTTGGGATTGGCCTGCTCCAGCGGGTTGAGGAAGGGGCCCATCGCCTGCTCCGCGAGCGGGTCGCCAAGGCTCCACCCCGAGGCGCGCCCGTCCCAGAAGAGCCCACCGACGATGGTGTCCGGCGTCATGTTGCCCATGCCCGGCCCCATCCCCCCCGGCCCCATCCCCCCCGGCCCCATACCGCTGCCCATACCGCTACCCGGTCCCATGCCACCACCTCCCATCCCGCCGCCGGTCCCCATGCCGCCGGTCATGTCCCCGGGACGGTGCATCAAGGGGGTGTAGCCTGCGTATGCCACGGTGGGGGGCTTGCGGTTGCCGAACCTGGTGTGGATTACCCCGTGCAGCACCCCGCCGCCGGCGTTTGCATTCGCATCGGGGGACGTCCAACCGGTTGCGGGGTCATGACAGGACGCACAGGACTGGCCCGGAGGATTGGACAGGGAAGGGTCGAAGAAAAGGGCTTTCCCCAGGCTTTCCAGCGGGGAGAGTTCGACTGCGGCAGAAGGCGCGGCAGACCACAGCAAGGGAAGGACGGCGAGGAAATGCTTTGCTTTCATGATTTACCTCCGGTGGTACGCGGTTTGGATTCACGTTGTTGTCGACGGGCATTAGTGCAGGTGCCGTGCCAGCGCCAGGGCCCGGAAATAACCGTAAAAACGGCGTCTTGGTGTCGGGTTGAGTGACAACAGGTGCAAAAAATATCCAGCGGCTTACACGGGAGGTCGCGCTAAAGGCACACTGGGCGCGGGACAATGCCACATAAAAAATGCGACTCACTGTCGCAAATTCATACAACCTTTTTTGCGTGAATACCCGAAAGGAATTGTTCCATCGAATCAACATAAATTCGATGCAGCTTGAGACCTGAACAAACACTGTCGACCGAACAATGTCGGCCCGGGTCGTTGCACGTCCCCGAGCCGGACGCGAATGTACCCCAGGAAGCATCACCGTACGTCCTCGCACCGGTTTATCAACAATGCCCACCGGCTGCCTTGAAAACTGAATGATCCCCTGCGTTTTTCCTGACGCACTTGCCATTGACAATTCATGAGGCTCGCGCTCTAATAAGAGCTAAAGGGTCTTCTTTAACCCATACAGAAGGAGAACGATCTCAAGGGAATACAACCTTGATCATGGGCTTTCAGCTACTTGATCCTTCGGAATCTCAATGGTCCTCTTTGGGCTTTGCTTGATTTTCAGTAGTGGAGGGTATGGCCATGAAAAAAACAACCAACAGCAGGTCCGTGGCCAAGTCGAAGCCGTCCTTCGTGGTCGGCCTCGGGGCGTCTGCCGGCGGACTGGCAGCTTTGGAAAAATTCTTCGACACCATGCCGGTAAACAGCGGCATGGCCTTCGTCGTGATCCAACATCTTTCTCCCGACTTCAAGAGCCTGATGGACGATCTTTTGGCCCGCCACACCAAGATGTCCATCCACCGCGTCACCAACGGCATCGCCCTGCGCAGCAACTCCATCTACCTGATACCCTCCAAAACGCACATGACCGTCTCCAAGGGCAAGCTCTACCTCACCGAGCTTCTGCCGTCGCAGCACTCCGAACTCCCCATCGACGTGTTCCTGCGCTCGCTGGCCGACGACGCGGGACCACAGGCCATCGCGGTGATCCTTTCCGGCACCGGCACGGATGGCTCGCGCGGCGTCCGCGACATCCATGATGCCGGCGGTCTCGTGCTGGTGCAGACGGTTGACTCGGCGCAGTTCGACGGCATGCCCCGCAGCGCCATCGCCACCGGTTTTTGCGACCTGATGCTCGATCCCGAGGAGATGCCCGCGGCCATCGTGCGCTACGCCCGCACCCCGCCGGAGGAACGGCGTCAGGCGTTGTACGGCTACCTGGCCGACGACCAGTACCACGGCGAGTACCAGCAGATCTTCGCCTTGTTGAAAAGCCAGTACAGCATCGACTTCTCCAAGTACAAACCGCCGACCATCACGCGCCGAATCCAGAGGCGCATGGAGTTCTGCCACCTCGGGGAATCGACCGCGTACGCTGCCCTGCTGGCCCGGGACCCGGAGGAGCTCGATGCGTTGTACCGCGACCTGCTCATCGGCGTCACCGAGTTCTTCCGGGATCCCAAGGCGTTCAAGGTGCTGGAGGACATCGTCATCCCCGAGATCCTGCGCGGTCGCAAAGAGCACGACGAGGTAAGGATCTGGTCGGCGGGGTGCGCCACCGGGGAGGAAGCCTACACGCTCGCCATCCTGTTCACGGAAAAAGCGCGAGAACTGGGCTTCGCCGGCAAGATCACCATCTTCGCCACTGACGCGCACAGGAAATCGATCGAGACCGCCTCGCACGGCAAATACGAGCCGCAGCGCCTGAGGAACATGTCCAAGGAGCGCCTGCTCCACTTCTGCCACCACGAGGGTGGGCACTACTACATGAGCCCCGCGCTGCGCAAGATGATCGTCTTCGCCACCCACAACCTGATCAGCGATCCCCCCTTCACCAGGATGGACCTGATCTGCTGCCGCAACCTCCTCATTTACCTCGAGCCGGCCACGCAGGAGAAGGTGCTGGCGCTGTTCAGCTTCGCGCTGCGCAGCAAGGGGTTCCTGTTCCTGGGCAGCAGCGAGGGGATCGGCAAGCGCGCGGGCGAGTTCGAGACCTTGGACAGCCCGTCCAAGATGTACCGCAAGAGCCGCGACCTCAAGTTTGCCGCCGACCTCGACATCGCCAACGTCCCTACCCGGTCGGCCCTGCCCGCCCTGCAGCGCGTCGAGCGCCCCTCCGTGAGCATGGACCGGCAACTCTTGAACGACTACGACCTCCTGCTGGGCCAGTACATGCCCTGCGGCGTGCTGGTCAACGAGAAGCGCCAGATCCTGCATCACTTCGGGGACGCATCCTCGTTCCTGAAACCGCCAACCGGGCGCTACGAGAACGACATCTTGGGGCTCGTCGACGACGCGCTCCGGATACCGCTGAGCACCGCGTTCCATCGCGCGGAAAAGGCAAAGACCGACATCATCATGAAGAAGATCATCATGCAGGTAGGCGATGAGAAGAAGCGCTTCGACCTGCTGGTGCGCCCCCTTCCGGACCGCAAAGCGCAGGTGACGCACTTCTTCATCTCCTTTACCCCCTCTTCCCCGGTTCCCGTGGCCGTCACGGGCGAGGACCTGGAAACCGGCACCGCCGAGCTTGCCTCGGAGCATGTGAGGCAGCGCATGCTCGAACTCGAAGGGGAACTGCAAGCGGTCAAGGAGAGCCTCAGCACCACCATCGAGGAGTTGCAGACCTCCAACGAGGAACTCCAGGCGACCAACGAAGAGCTTTTGGCCAGCAACGAGGAGCTGCAAAGCACCAACGAGGAACTGCACTCGGTCAACGAAGAGCTCTATACGGTCAACTCCGAGTTCGAACTGAAGAACAAGGAGCTGCTGCAGTTGAACCGGGATCACGACAACCTGCTCTCCAGCCTGGAGGTGGGACTGGTCTTCCTGGACCAGAACCTGCGCATCCGCAAGTACAACTCGTCCCTGCAGCGGATCTTCAAGCTGCTGCCGCAGGATATCGGGCGCCCCATCGATCACATCGCCTACCATCTCACCAATCTGCAGTCGATGCTCGAAGACGCCAAGACGGTACTGAAAACAGGGCAGCACATGGAAAAAGAAGACTGCACCAGCGACGGGCTCTGGTTCTTGAACCGGATCTTCCCGTTCCGGACCGAGTCGGGGTCGGTGGACGGGGTGGTGCTCACCTTCACCGACATTACCGCCTTGAAGCGCGCCGAGCAGGCGGCCCACATCTCCAACCGGGAGCTGGAGCGCAAGGTGGACGAGCGCACCCAGGAGCTCAGGCTGGCCAAGGAGGCGGCGGACAAAGCCAACGTCGCCAAGAGCCTCTTCCTGGCCAACATGAGTCACGAGATCCGCACGCCGATCAACGGCATCATGGGCGTGGTGCAGCTGCTCGAGATGACCACCCTCACCCCCGAGCAGCACGATTTTCTCAAAACCATGCAGCAGGCGACCGGCAACCTGCTGGCCATCATCGACGACATCCTCGATTTCTCCAAGATCGAGGCGGGGAAAATCGGCATCAACAAAGAGCGCTTCGTGCTGAGCGAGGTCATGGACGAGACGCTGCGCGTGCACACGCCGCGACTGCTGGCCAAGGGCCTGAAACTGGACTGCACGCCGCTGGACGCGCTGCAGCTTGGGCTTATCGGTGACCCGTTGCGCCTGAAACAGGTGCTCTCCAACCTTTTGTCCAACGCCATCAAGTTCACGGAACAGGGGGTCATCTCCCTGCAGGTGGAGACGTCCCCGGCAGGCCTTGGGCAATTGCGGCTCCACTTCATCATCGCCGACACCGGAATAGGCCTGGAACCATCGATGGCCCAGCACCTGTTCGAGCCCTTCACCCAGGCGGACGATTCCATCACTCGCAAATTCGGCGGCACCGGCTTGGGGCTCGCCATCTGCAAGCAGCTGGTGGAATTGATGGGAGGAAACATCTGGCTGGCCAGCAAGCCGGAGCGGGGCGCGGTATTCCACTTCACCGTGGTGTGCCAGCTGGCCGAAGGAGCAACCCTTGAGGAGACGGGGCACAAAGGGAGGGATGCCACAGCGCACCCGCGGGACAACGCACTGAAGATCCTGCTGGCCGAGGACGACGCGGTGAGCAGGGAACTCTTGACGCAGATGCTGAAGCGGTCAGGGCACCATCCCACGGTGGTGGCCAACGGGCGGCAGGCCCTTTCCCGGGTGGCCGAGGAAGAGTTCGACGTCATCCTGATGGATATCTCCATGCCCGACATCGATGGCCTCAGCGCCACCCAGGCCATCCGGCAACTGCCGCAGGACAACCCCAACCGCGAGGTCCCGGTCTTCGCCCTGACCGCTCACGTCATGGGTGAAGCCCAAGAGCGCTTCCTGGCTGGCGGCGTGACCCAGGTGATCACCAAGCCGGTGGACTTCAAGGCGTTGCGGGAAGTGCTGGAGCACTACAGCACCGAGTCGGAATCGGAATCGGCCGGGGCATGATCCGGCCGTAGCGGCAAAACAGAAAGAGCGGCTCGATCACGATCGAGCCGCTCTTTTCATGTCGTTGTTCCCGAAAGGCAAAGAAGTCGCGTCCGGACTTCCAAAGTTACTACTGCCCCCCTTCGCGTGCCTGCCCGGCAAAGACTCAGTACGCGGCCACGCTGGCCACGAGATCCTGCTGATCCATATTCGCGATACCGCTCCAGTAGATGGGCCAGTTGGTATCGGTGATTGGGTTGACGTGCGTATCGGTAATGGATTGTGGCGTGTTGTGACCGGAATAGTAGTAACCCCGGTAAAGCGCCTGACTGGCACTGTTGGTAACCAGCGCAGGGGTGAGGCGGGATAATGACCCATCAAGGTTGCCGGTTAGAGAATAGGCAGCGGTGAAGGTGTAATAACGAGAGAAGCTCGCAGGAGCAGCGGCAAGATCGTAGTTCATGGAACTGTAATCGACCGGCTTCAGAGTCCGGTCTGAAATGGTGAAGACCTTGAACGCCGGGTTGTTGCCAAAGTACGGGGCTATGGCAGGGGTTATCTCGACCGTGTCCAAAGAGGGGAGAATGCGGTACTCGTCCATGTGGGTATGACCGGCCAGGGTCAGGGAGATTACTCCCGGATAGTTGGCGACTAGCTGCAGGAACCGCGTCTGGTACTTTGCCACCCACATCATGGTGGCGGTGGAGATGTGGCCGTTAACGTCGATGTTGGCAGGCTGCGCGGTCGTCCCGATGTCCGCGCCCGGAGGAGCGTGCATCAGGAGCCATACCTTTTTGCCGGCAACGGTCGCGGCGGCAAGTCGTGCATCCAGCCAGTCCAGTTGCGCGGCGACCGCATCGTCGTTGGCGCCGGGCGTCGGGGCGACCAGCGGCGAAAAAATAATGGTGTTCATGCCTATCACCATCAGATTGGTTCCAGCAGGCTCCACCGAGTAGTAGCCGCCACTGGTGAACGTCTCCAGGAATGCCTGGCGCGCGCCCAGTCCGTTCAAAAAGGTCGTGTAGTACGATTCCGCAGTGTTGGCAAGGAACGCGCCGTCCGGGCCGTATCCGGTGTACGAGTCACCGTTGCCGAGGGCGAAAAAGACGGGGACAGTGCCGACCGCCGCCCTCACCTTGGCCATGAAAAAGGTGACCGCCTTGTCGGTGAACGCCCGCATTGCCGCTGTATCCGCAGCATCCCGAGGGTTCGTGGTACCGTTCAGGTGGTAATAAAACATCTGCGGCAGACCATGCCCGAGGATATCCCCGGTGAATATCACGAAGGGGCTCGTGCCGAGTCCCGTCTTTATGCTTGCCAGTGCCAGTTGGAGCAACGGGTAATTGCTGTCCTGACCCCAGGCCGAAGGGGACGTAATGGCCGATGTCCTGAAAACCGCGTCCCAGCCGCTCGCGTCCGCTGCCACCAGCGCCTGGAAAAGGGTGCCGTCGTACAGGGGGTTGAAATGAACATCCGAGAACACGACTACCGGAAAGTCGCTGCGGGCTGAGCTGCCGCAGGCGGTGGTCAATGCCCCGAGGTACAGGCACGCGACGGTGCCCGCCGAATATTTCACGAAATCCCGCCTGCTTATGCCGAATGTCTCCACGCCGTTGTCTGAATTGTCGACCATGCCCTTCTCCCAGGTGCAGTTGATTGGAAACCCGTTTTCTCCATGCCGGCATGACAGCCACCGGCACGCACTTCCTGTCCGCCGCTACTTGAGAGCCACGGTATAGCGGCCCAGCAGTTCCTTGCGGTTGCGGCGCAGGTCCTTTCCGGTCGGGCCCGCAGGATAGGGGCGGTCCCCCATCAGCCCCTTCCACAGGATCCGGTTGTACTTGGCGAAATTGAACTTGTCTTCGGTGGAGAAATCCATCCCCTTGGTGGCCTGCGCCCAGTACTTGGCGTCATGCGTCGGCTTAGGCGCCTGCACCTTCTTGCTGAGGGGCGGCAGACCGACAAACGGCGGCAGAGTCGTCCCATAGAGGATCGGGGCGGGCTTGGCGGTAAAGCTCCAAGGGGCCGGGGCCGTGGTGAAAATGTCGGTCATCGGCCGGGCCAGGGCGTCGTTGAGATTCATCGGCTGGAGCCCCAGGACCTCCTCGATGGTGCGCAGGAAGTTCACCGTGTTGTAGTGGGAAGAGACAACGGCCCCCTGCTTGACGTAGGCGCCGGCGACAAACGCGATGCTGCGGTGCGAGTCGACGTGGTCGCCGCCATCCTGGGAATCGTCTTCGATGACGAAAACGAGCGTGTTGTTCTTGTACCTGGGGCTCTTCGATATCTTCTCCAGGAGCAGGCCGAACGCGTAGTCGTTATCGGCCTGCTGTATTTCCGGCGTGTTGACACCGTCGATCGCGGTGCCGAAATCACCGGTGTGGTCGTGCATGAGCCGCACGAGGCTGAGCGACGGGAGGTTCCCGTTCGTCTCGTAGGCATCGAATTCCCTCTCCCATTCCTTGAACCGGTAATAATCTGGGAACGCATTGTCGAAACCGCGATAGTAGATGTCGGTGCAGGGGGCAAGTGCGGCGCTGGCCGGATAGGCGACCTGGACGCCGACGGCGGCCGGGTCCTTAATCAGGCCAATACCGCCGGCGGCCAGCGGAATTTTGTAGCGGGTCGTGTCGAGGAAAAACCCGTAGTTTCTGACCGAGAGCCCCCGGCGCTGGGCCGCGTCCCAGAGATACCCCTTGTTCACTTCGTTACCCGGGCCATCTGGTGCCGCCACGTCGGTCTGTCCGGGCAACAGGTCGTCGTCGTCCGGGGTCAGGGCGTTGGCGGCCTTGCGTTCGGCGAGGGTGCTGTAGGCGACGTTCACGCTGCGGTTGGTCCCCTCGGTATCGAGACTCAGTCCGCGCCCCGCGTAAGCGACCGCATACTGGCGTTCGACAACGTCCGGGGCGCGGCCCGACGTGGTCCATGCCCAGCCGTCGTTACTGACCTCGGCCGTGTCGTAGAAGTTGTCCAGGGTGACAAAGGTGCGCGCCATGGCGTGCTGGTTCGGTGTATAGCGCTCGCCGAATTCCGTGAGTGAGGGATCCCCGTTGCCCACTTCCAGGTCTCCCAGGATCTGATCGTAGGTGCGGTTTTCCTTGATGATGAAGATGACATGCTTCACGTTGGCCTGGAGAACGCTCATGACCTCCTGGTCCCGGGCGCCGTCGGCATAGGAGAAGCGATTGTTGGAGATCACCTGCGTGGTCAGCGTCTGCAGTTGGGTCGCGGCGGGTAGCGGGAAGCTCTGCAGCCCGGCCTTGGTCAACTGCGGGTTGTAATGGTTGGTCAGAAAGCCGGTCGGACGCGAGGGGGGGCCGTAGCTGTAGCGGAAATCCGGATTGGGACCGGTCGCCGATTTCCCGTTGACCACGTACAACCAGCCGCCGTCGGCACTGATGCTGACCGAGTTCGGATACCAGCCGGTAGGGATGAGGCCGACCACCTCACCGCTTACGTGCGTATCGTTCAGTTCCACCACGGCCACGCTGTTCAGGTTGCCGTTGGTCACAAACAGCCGTTTCTCGTCCGGCGAAATCGTCACGCTGTTCGGGTTTGCCCCCCGGAGCCCGGTGAGCGAAGCGGGAACCAGCGACGCCGGCGCGATGACGGGTATGGTCCCGACTATGCTGTTGTCCGCGGTGCGAATGACGTCGACGGAATCAGACTGGTCTTCCACCACGTAAAGAAGGGATTGATCCTTGTTCAGTGCCATCTTGTTCGGCTGCCCGACGACCTTGATTCTGGTGGTCACGGCCGGAGCGCCGTTCAGCCTGACGACGACGATCTCGCGGTCACGGATGCTGGACACGTAGGCAGTCGCAGTCCCATCGGCCTCGTTCCCCTTGATCGCCACCCAGAAGGGATACTCGCCGCCGGGCACCCCCGCGGTCCCCCCGCTCTTGCCCGGGCGCAGGTCCAGTTCAGCGGTTCGCACCCAGTTGTTGAGACCTCCCCTGAAGATGGAAACGGAATCGTTGTAGTAGTTGGCCACCACCAGCGTCTTGCCGTCGCTGGAAATGGCGAGCCCCGCGGCACACGGCTGTACCCCGATCTGGAGGTTTATGGAACCGTTGCCGAAGTTGGCGCTCAAAGGAAGACCGTTGCCGGTGTTGTTGTGCCCCAGGGACAGCGGCGCGTCGACCTCTCCCCAGGCCCCGTCGGCGATACGGGTAAAGACATGGACGTTGTCACTCCCCCCACCGCTTACGTAGAAGGCCTTGCCGGACGGATCGAAGACGATCCCGTTGTAGCTGTTGGGGATCTGCACCACCTGCTTTTTCACCGGGGTGCCGGTGGAAATGTCGTACACGAAGACATATTCGTTGGAGTCGGGCGTGTACCACGGGTAGGGTGAACTGGGGGTAGGAGTATAGACCCGGTTGTAGCCGCTGGTCAGCACCAGCAGGGTTTTGCCGTCAGGGCTTTTCACGCTGGTTACCGCTTGTCCCGCCAACCAGTCGGGCTTGTCCAACAAGCCGGGGTTCAAAGGTTCGAAGCCTGAACCCGAGGGAGCCAGCGGCGTGATGTACTGGTTCATATTGGGCAGGAACTGAGCACTGCCGGTACCATTGCTGCCGCCGTTGCATCCCACGATGAATGATAATGCCGCAGCCAGTGTAAGAGCACGCCACATTCCCCACCTCATAGAACCTCCCCCCTTGTCATAGAACCCTGCTATACAGGCTCGTCGAACTGTATACGCAGTGTCTTTCACAGTCGGTTATCGTGTCTAATTTCTTTAGAATATTTTTTATTAAATGGTCCGTTGTGTACTAAAGACGACAAACAGCGGCATGGCTCTTCTCAGCCCGGCGTGATAGTATTTGGCCTCTTCAAAAGCCAACCACCAGAGGCGTACATGCAACCGTTATCTATCCTTTCCCCCATGATCACCGGCTTCGGTCTAGGAGCAAGCCTCATCGTCGCTATCGGCAGCCAAAATGCCTTCGTGCTTCGACAGGGGCTCAAGCGCCAGTACGTTTTCGCCGTCTGCTCGATCTGCTTTCTGTGCGATTCGCTGCTCATCGCCCTCGGCGCCGGAGGGTTCAGTTCGTTGGTCGCCGCCTCGCCGCGGCTGATGCAGGCGACCCTCTGGGGCGGCGTGGCCTTCCTTTTCTGTTACGGGCTGCGCGCCTTCAAGTCGGCGCTGACTCCTGGTGTCATCGATCCGGACAGGGAAAACGAGGTAGCCAGCGGTCTTGCCAAGGTCGCGCTCACCACCGTGATGCTCAGCCTCGTCAACCCGCACGCCTTCCTCGACACCGTTGTTCTGCTCGGCAGCCTGGCGGGGCGCTATTCGGGAGAAGCACGCCTGCTCTTCGCCGTGGGCGCGATGTCCGCCTCCTGCGTCTGGTTCTACGGCATCGGCTACGGTGCCCGGATGCTGGCCCCTCTGTTCCGTCGGCCGATGGCGTGGCGCGTGCTTGACATCCTGGTCGGCTGCACCATGTGGACCATTGCCGGCAGCCTCGCCTTCTCCCGGTAACGCCACGACTGCCGCGTCGCCGTACACCATTCCCTCCAGTCACAGCAGTCGGTCGAGGCCCAGCGAGCCTACTTTGATCGTGGTCAACGGCGCCGTGGGAAGCCTCACCTGCCACGCCCCGCTCAACCCGGCCAAGGGGCACAGATCAAAAGCGACAACAACAGCGCGCTCGACAAGCAGCATACGCACCGCCCGGTCGACAAAACGAAAGCCCCTTGGCCAAGCCAGGGGGCTTTCGTCGCTTCGATGCCACCGGCAACACCGGCACCGTTAATGTCATGATGGCGCGCCCCTCCAGCAGGCAGACCGCCATGGTCGTACCGCGCCCCGATAAGCTAGCCGTTGGCGGCTCTATAGCTTCTCCCCGCACCCTCGTTGTCGGCGCAACTATCCTGCACGAGCCCCGCACGACCAATCGAAGAACTGGTGAGCTTGCCGCTGCTGCGCAACCCCACTGCACGCGGTGACGGAGCGGCCTTACCCGCTGACCTGAAATAGGCGATGCTAGCCTGCAGCGCTTCCGCTTCCGCACTCAGCTCCGCCGCCGTCGCGGCCATTCCCGCACTGGCGGAGGCGTTCTTCTCGATGATCTCGTTCAACTGCTGCACCGCGCCGTTGATCTGGCGGGTCCCGGCTTCCTGTTCTTTGCAGGAGGCGGAAATCTCCTGCACCAGCTCCGCCGTTTTCTCGATGTTCGGCACCATCTCCACCAGCATCTGCCCCGCCTTTTCGGCGACCTCGACGCTGGTGAAGGAAAGCCCGCTGATCTGAACCGCCGCGGCCTGGCTCCTCTCCGCCAGCTTACGCACCTCGGCGGCGACGACGGCGAATCCCTTGCCGTGCTCGCCTGCGCGCGCGGCCTCGATGGCGGCGTTGAGCGCCAGCAGGTTGGTCTGGCGCGCGATCTCCTCTATCACGCTGATCTTGCCCGTGATCTCGCGCATGGCCTCCACGGTGCGCTGCACGGCGGCCCCGCTTTCTTGCGCCTCGACCGCATTTTTCACCGCGATTTTCTCGGTTTCAGCAGCATTTGCGGCGTTGCTGCTGATGTTCATGTCCATCTGCTTCAGGTTGCTGGACAGTTCGTCGGCGGCAGCAGCCTGCATAGCGGTACCCGCGCTCATCTCTTCGGAACCCTGGGCGAGGGTCTGGCTCCCCACAACCACGTGGTCTGAGGTGGAGCGTACCCCCGCCACTACGTGCCCCAGCCGCCCGACCATCTCGTTGAGAGCATGGATCAGTTGTCCCACTTCGTCGCTTTGGCGCAGCTCCAGGCTTTGGGTCAGGTCCCCGGCCGATACCGCCTGGGCGAAATCGACCCCTTTGCGCAACGGAGCGCTGATCAGGCCGGCGATGATCAGGCCCAGGCCAACGGCAAGGACGATTCCGACAACACCTGCCGCCGCCATCATGTTGGTGGCCGAATCGGCGATCCGTGTGTTTTCGTCCGACGCAAGCTGGGCCTGCTTCAACTTCGCCTGCACCAACCGGTCGATCACCTCCTGGTAGTGCAGGGCCGCCCTTTTGCCGGGGCCGTTTAATACCGCGCGGGCCTCGTCATCCTTATTGGCCTCGGCCAGCGCGACCGCTTTCTCGATCTGCTGCCCGTATTCCACCCTGACCATCTTGTACTCGTCGAGAAGATCGCGCTCTTTCTGCGTCTCAATGGTCTTCTCCACAGCTTTCACGTTGTCGCCTATTTCTGCCCGGATACTCTTGATCGACGCTATGATCTTCTTCTTTTCCGCCGGATCCGTGGTCTCCACCAGTTCACGCAGTCCTATCCGCACCCGCTGGAAACCTACCGCCATCTCGCCGATGTCACCAAGGGGAACCGTCATCTTCTGGTACAGCCACCTGTCGACCGTACCGATGCCGCGAATCTTGCTGATGCCGATCCAGCTGATGCCGCCGGCGATCATGGCGAGGATCAAAAAGCCTCCCACAAGTTTGAACCTGATCTGCAGATCGAGAAACCACCGCATGGACTCCCCCTTAGTGACATAGGTCTCTGTCCAATAGATACAGAGACAGCGTGTGACTTTGGTTATCGGTCGTAGCGCGGGTCAGCTTGAGCGAGGTACAGTCAGAAAATTCGCAATGTCAATAACCGAGAGTGCTGTTTTGGTGGAACCCGCTGTGTAAGCGCCACTCTCGGTCGCTTTGTGAACAACGGCGCCGCACACCGGGACAGGGGCGTCGCCGGCCTTTGCACCTCCTTGACAAGGAGATCGATTTTCATTAGGGTACCGGCCAAGGCAGCCTCGGGGCAGGTTGCCGGACGGACCTCCCCCATCCTCCCATTCGTCGCACGAGAAAAGCCCTCAGGCACCGCCGAGGGCTTTCTTTTCGCTCCACCGTACGCCAGACAAAGGAACGTAGATACGCATGATGCACGAGCAACACTTTACCTATCGCCCCATCGGCCTGTTGCGCTCCCCCTATTCCCGCCGCATCGACGCCCCCCATCAAAGCACCGTGGTCGCAGGTACCCAAACCGGCGACGTCGCCACCGCGACTCTGGAACTTCAGGACTGGCTCGACGAAAAGGCGATCCAGGACCTCGGGGGCTTCCAGAGGCTGTGGCTCATCTTCGCCTTCCACCTGAGCGAGGGGTGGAAAAGTAACGTGAAGCCTCCGCGCGGGGGACCAAAGCGCGGCGTCCTGGCAACCAGGTCGCCGCATCGTCCCAACTCCATCGGGCTTTCCGCAGTGGAACTGGTCAGGGTGGAAGGAAAGACGCTGCACCTGCGCGGGGTGGACCTCCTGGACGGGACTCCCATCCTGGATATCAAGCCCTACGTCCCGTACGCAGACGCCTTTCCGGAATCAAAGGCGGGTTGGATAGACGAGATGGATGCCAAGGTAGGTCGCTACTTCGCTCCCGGACCGCGCAAACCCAGATGACCGGCGGCGGTTGCGCCGGCCTCGTCCAAGACCTCGCGCAAGGCCTCGGATACCGCGTTCATGCAGGTGTCCTTCCCGTAATTGCAGCCGATCCCACCCAGTGCCTTCACCGCCTCGCGCGGGTCGAGGCCGGACCTCAAGCCGTAGGAGAGGATCCTGGTCAGGCCGTCGAAGACCGCGGCACCGCAATGACCGGCCTTGCCGAAGCGGACGAAGATTTCGAACGGTTTCCCCTGGTGATCCATGGTGACGGTGACGTAGATTCTGCCGCAGTGGGTCTCTTTCTGGAAGGTGACGCTGGGAACGCAACCGGGACGTGCCTTCTTCTTCATAGAACCTCCCTCTCTGTCAGCACCGGACTGGAGTTCGAGACGCTCATAGTATAGCCACCCCGCCCGCCGACACAACGCTTTGTCCCTCTGGTACCCACCGTGTCCCTTATACGGACACCAGCATCGCACCTGTTGCCCCGCATATTACTGAAAAACCATCGCTTACTGCAATGGCACACCCTCTGCTATTCCACGATGGAAAGCTGCCGACTGCCCCTTTGCGGGACGGCGGCAACATCGTAGCTAGAGGAGGAAGCCCATGTTCTCGGACAAATTACTGGCAACCATCGGCACCAGCGGACCGGTCCTTGAAAAGTCGCTGATCCAGGAGGTACGAAAGATCTTCTCCACCATGATGGGGATGGACCATCTGCTGCATCTGCCACTGGCGGTAAACCCTGCATCCAACTTCACTGATTGCATCAGCGCCCTGGTGGGATTGGCCGGTGATTACAACGGCCTGGTCGGGCTGCACGTGTCCACCCACTTGGCCCAGCGCCTGGCAGGGCAGCTCCTCGATACCGATAGCCCGACGGAGGATGAGGTCGAGGACGCGCTGGGAGAGCTGGCCAACGTCCTGGCGGGGGATTTCAAACGCCACCTCTCGCCGGAGTCTTTGGCTATCCGGCTCTCCACCCCGTCCATCGTTTCCGGTAAACAGTACGCGATCCACGTGTCGAAGAAGCCCGAGGTGATGACACTGCTCTTCGACTCGGAGGAGGACTGGTTCATGGTTGCACTGGCCGTGGAGCAATAACCGCAGTCGGTTGCACCGGGCGACGCAGCAGAAGCCGTTTACCGATTTTTGACCTACATCAAGGAATTCCTCCCGGGCATATGGTTTACATGTGCCCTGTTTTTTTATTTACCGAGGGGAGGACATTGCATGATTCATGGTTTGAAGAAACTGGGGGGAGCGCTGGCGCTGGTGCTGATGCTGGCGGGGGCGGCTTTCGCCGGGAAGAGTAACTGTATCACCTGTCACGAGAAGGTGACACCGAACATCGTCAAGGATTTCTTGTCCGGTGAGATGGGCAAGAGCGGCAGCGTCGACTGCTCCAGCTGTCACGGCACCGCCCACCAGAGCGCCAAAGACGTCGCCAAGGTGACCATGCCGACCGAGAAGACCTGCAAGGAATGCCACACCAAGCAGCATGACCAGTACGCCTCCGGCAAGCACGCCGCCGCCTGGGTGGCCATGGACGCCATGCCGACCAACAAGATCCAGCCCCACGCCTACATCCAGGGGATGAAGGGTTGCGGCGGCTGCCACAAGGTCGGCATCCGCGACGAGAAGTCGCGCGCCGACGGGCAGTACGGCTCCCCGTGCAACTCCTGCCACACCCGCCATAAGTTCAGCAAGGCCGAGGCCAAGAAACCGGAAGCCTGCCGCACTTGCCACATGGGCTTCGATCACCCGCAGTGGGAGATGTGGTCCAACTCCAAGCACGGCTCCATCTACCAGATGGAAGGTGACACCGGCCGCGCCCCCACCTGCCAAACCTGCCACATGGGCGACGGCGACCACAACGTGATGACCTCCTGGGGCTTCCTCGCCCTGCGTCTGCCGGAAGAAGACGCCGAGTGGATGGGCTACCGCGTCACCATCCTGAAAGGTCTCGGGGTCCTCGACCCGGCAGGCAAGCCGACCGGCCGCCTCGAGCTGGTCAAGGCCGGCAAGGTGGCACGTCTCACCAAGGAAGAGTGGCAGGCGTCCCGCGACAAAATGGTCAACATCTGCAGCAAGTGCCACAGCGCGACCTACGCCAAGACCCAGCTCGGCAATGCCGACCAGATGATCAAGGAAGCAGACAAGCTGATGGCGGAGGCGATCACCATCGTCGCCGGCCTCTACGAAAAAGGGATCATCAAGCCGCAGCAGGGGCAGCCGGCCTACCCGGACCTGCTCACCTTCTACGACACCAGGACCCCGATCGAGCAGACCCTCTACGTGATGTTCCTGGAGCACCGCATGCGTGCCTTCCAGGGGGCGTTCCACATGAACCCCGACTACGTCACCTGGTACGGCCTGGCCGAGCTGCAGAAGGACCTGGTTGAGATCAGGACCGAGGCGGCAGCCATGACCCGCGAATCCGGGCACAAGAAGTAATCGGAAAACAGGTCAAGTGAGAGGGCGGGGCGTCGCGAGGCGCCCCGCCTTTTTTGTTGCAGGCGGCATGGGAGTTATTATAAACGCGACGTCTAAAACACCCGAGTTGCCCACCGTTATAACCGCGTTAAACTCGAAGAGTCCCGAGACTCCTTGGGAAGCGCCCAACCTATAAACGGAGGTGACTTATGCTGAAAAAACTCGCTTTGACAGTGATGATGCTTTCCATGATCACCGCCTGTGCGTCCACCCGCACGAAACAAGATGCCAACCCCGCCTATGCCTCCCATCAATTCAGCAATCATGAAGTTGCCATCGCGTGGAAGGCACAGGAAACAGCCCAAGGGGTCAGGATCGACGGCACGGTGCAAAACGTCCGCCAGGATCTCCCCTACACCTCGCTGCAACTCACCGCGAAGCTGCTGGACTCCAAAGGCAAGGTCATGGCCAAAGAAACAAAGGCCTTCAGCGGACGCTTCGCCGGCACCGAACCCTTTACCATCGAGATCCCGGTGGCCAACAAGGAATGCCTCGACGAGTTGGACTTTTCATACTCGTTCGGGCACGATGAGGACTTCTACAAAGGTGGCTTCCGTAGCGTCCCGTAAACCCGCTGCGACCCTTTCCCAAAGCAAAAGGCCCTGGCTCAATCGAGCCCAGGGCCTTTTTTTATCCTCTGCAATCATGCGCTTTGTCTAGTGCTGGCCGTGGTGCCTCCACCCTTTCCAGTGGCCCCAGTGGGCATGCTCCCCGTTGCGGAAGGCCTTGATCGAACCTGCCACCACTTCGATAGGAATCAGCACCAGCCAGACGGTAAGGATGATCGCTACGATCGCCAGGAATATCAGCAGTAGCGTTTTCATAAATCTCCTCCTTTTCCCTCCTTAATGACACGATAGCACAGGAACTTACACATGAACAAGGGTACGGAGCGCCGTTTGCAGAACAGGATTATCGGGTATCATTCATCTCTGTGCCCCCACCGCACGGGGACAGGCAAGGAGGAGTCGTCATGCCCGACGCCGACGCGGCCATACCGGAAAAACTGCAGCGCGACCTCGATTACCTGATGGATTGCCTGGCCGAGATGTTCAACGGGCTGGGCGAGTCACAGCTCGCCGCCTGCCTCCCCAAGACCGGATCGATGGCCCCCTCGGAGGACTGCAAGTTCGTGCGGGCCTGGTCCATCGCTTTCCAGCTGCTCAGCATGGCCGAGGAAAACTTCGCCGTGCAGACGCGGCGGGCGGTTGAGACGAGCCAGGGGCTGGTGGCGGAGCCCGGCCTTTGGGGGCGCGTGCTGGAGAAGCTGAACAAAAGCGGGGTGCCGCAGGACCAGGTCGCGGAACTGCTCGGACAGATCAGGGTGGAACCGGTGCTCACCGCCCACCCCACCGAGGCGAAACGGGCCTCTGTGCTGCGGCACCTGCGCGAGCTCTACCTCCTGCTGGTCAAGCGTGAGAACACGGTCTGGACCCCTCTGGAGCGGGACGACATCCGGGAGGAGATCGTGACCATGCTGGAACGGCTCTGGCGCACCGGCGAAATCCACCTGGAGAAGCCGCAGGTCCTGAACGAGCTGGCGGCCATCATCTACCACCTGCGCGAGATATTCCCCCAGGTGATCCCGATCCTGGACAAGAGGATCTGCCGCGCCTGGCGCGAAGCGGGACTGCCCCGGCCTCTCTCTCCACTCACCGACCGCCTGCCCCGGGTCTCCTTCAGCACCTGGGTGGGGGGCGACCGGGACGGCCACCCCCTGGTGACTGCCGACGTCACCCAAGCCACGCTCAGGGAGTTGAGGCTGAACGCGCTCATGTTGATCCACGGGCAGCTCACCACCCTGGGCAGCCGGCTCAGCATCTCGCGGCTGCTGCTCCCCCCTCCCCCCGAACTGACCAGGCGCCTGGAGACGCTGGCTGCACCGACGGGGACATTGGGCGTCGAGGCGCTCAAGCGCAACCCCGAGGAGCCCTGGCGCCAACTGGTCAACCTGATGAAGGCGAAACTCCCGGTCGACGTCTCGGGCGGGGAGGAGATGCTCTGCGGCGACGCCGGTTCCCGCTACTGCCACTCCCGGGAACTCGAGGACGACCTGCGCCTGCTCAGGGACACCCTGGTTGCCAGCGGTGCCACGCGGCTCGCCCTCGCCGACGTGGTACCGGTTTTGCGCAGCGTGGAGGTGTTCGGCTTCCACCTGGCATCCCTGGACATCCGGCAGAACAGCGCCTTTCATGACAAGGCGGTGGAGCAGTTGCTGGCGGCGGCCGGGCTGGTGGAACGGGGCTTCTCACAGTGGCAGGAGCCCGAGCGCCTCGCCTTCCTCGATCGTGAACTCGCCTCCCCCCGCCCCTTCCTGCTCCCCGGCGCCAAGCCCGGCAAGGAAGCCGAAAGCGTAATCAGCTGCTACCGCGTGCTGGCGGCCCAGATCCGCGACTACGGCCCCGACTCGCTGGGTGCCCTCATCGTCAGCATGACCCGTTCCCTTTCCGACCTGCTGGTGGTCTACCTGCTGGCGCGTGAAGCGGGGCTCGTGGTGAGCACGGGCGAGGGACTCGCCTCCCTCCTGCCCGTGGTCCCCCTCTTCGAGACCATCAAGGACCTGGAAGGGAGCGCCGCCATCCTGGAACAGTTCCTGGCGCATCCCATGACCCGGCGCACCCTGGCCCAGCTTGGCGGTGAACAACCGGTGCAGCAGGTCATGGTCGGCTACAGCGACAGCAACAAGGACGGCGGCATCATGGCGAGTCTATGGGGGCTGTACCGCGCCCAGGAGGCGATGCTGGCCGCCGCGCGACGCCAGGGGGTGAGCCTGCGCTTCTTCCACGGCAGGGGGGGCACCATCAGCCGCGGCGCCGGCCCTACCAGCCGTTTCCTGCGCGGTCTCCCCGATGGATCGGCGGCAGGCGACCTGCGCCTCACCGAGCAGGGTGAGGTGATCTCCCAGAAGTACTCCAACCCGCTTAACGCCGCCTACCACCTGGAGCTGCTGCTCGCCGGCACCGCCGGCGTCAGCATCCCGCAGCGCGACAGGCCGGGACCGGGACACCCGCTAGAGCCGGTCATGGACCGTCTCGCCCAGCGTAGCCGCCTGGCCTATCAGCAGTTGCTGGAGAGCGACGGCTTCGTCACCTTCTTCCGCGAGGCCACCCCCATCGACGTCATCGAATCGAGCAGCATCGGTTCCCGCCCGGCGCGCCGTACCGCCCAAGCAAGCCTCGCCGACCTGCGCGCCATCCCCTGGGTCTTCAGCTGGAGCCAGGCCCGCTACTTCCTCTCCGGCTGGTACGGCATCGGCTTCGCCCTGGAAGAGCTCATGAACCATGACCCAGCCCTGTTCGGCAAGCTGGTGCGCAACTGCCAAAGCTGGACGGTACTGCACTACATCGTCAGCAACGCCGCCACCAGCGTTGCCAGCGCCAACCTCGGCATCATGAGCAACTACGCCGAACTGGTGCGCGACGCGGCGATCCGGGAGCCGATTTTCGTCACCATCGCCGATGAGTACCGGCGCACGATGCGCATGCTCGAGGAGATCTACGGCGGGTCGCTGGCCGAGCGGCGCGCCGCAGTGCACAGCTCGCTGGCCCGGCGCGAAGATGCCCTCAAGGTGCTGCACGAGCGCCAGATCGCCCTCTTGCGCCAGTGGCGCCAGGACGCCGTGCGCAGGGACAGCGCCATGTCGGGAGGGCTCTTGTTCCGGCTCCTGGAGACGGTCAACGCCATCGCAGCCGGGCTGGGCACCACCGGCTGAGCTCCCTTATCTCGCCCTCCGTCGGGACAATCCGCACCACCTCCGCCGTTTATTCCCTCATGAGTTTCCCCCCCCTCCAGCCTTAAGAAATCCGGCCTCCTGCCGAAAAGTCGTATAAGTTGCGCGACAATTCCGGAGCCAAAACCGAGGGATTATCGCGCGCTGAAGGAGCTTTCCCATGACCATCAAATCGAAGTTGATCCTCAACGCCGGCATCGTCCTGCTGGCGGTCGCCGCAGTCTCCGTCGCAAGCTTCTTCAGCATGAACTCCATCAGGGGAAAACTCTCCTATCTCACGGAAAAAAGCACGCCGTTCCAACTGCGCACCATGGAGTTCCAGCGAGCGCTGCAAGGGTCCACGGCCGACCTGGTCAAGGTAGCCGCCGCCCGCAACGAGGCAGAGTTCGCCGCGGCGAGGAAAGAGGCGGAGAAATCGCTGGCCGAGGTACAAGGTGCGCAGCAGAAATTGGAAGCCGTCTCCGGGGAAAAGCTGGAAGCGTCGACGGAATTCGGCAGCATCGCCCAGGAACTCTACGCCACCATGACCGCGCGATTGGCTTCGGAAAGGGAATCAGCCCAAGCCCATACCCTGATCCTGCAAAAAGGCCAGGAGGCAAGCGCACGCCTTCAGGAGCTGGAGGGCAAGGTCAGGGTGCTGCAGCGTTCCAGTTCATCCTCCTACGCCGCCGCCAACGACGAGGCCGACAAGACCTCCAAGAACATCGCCAGCATCGAGACGCTCAAGGTCTCCCTCAAGGAGTTGAGGTTCCTGCTCTACGACATGCAGCGGGCCCCCGAGAAAAAGCAGATCTTCAGCCAGTACGCAGGCGCGCTGAAAAAGGTACAGCAAAACAGCAACATCCGGTACAACAAGCGGATCGGCGCCCAGTTCGCCACCTTTACCGCCAAGGCCGAGCTGCTGGCCAAGACGCTGGCGGAAGGAGGCGACCCGCGCCGGGGGGAAGCGCAACTCAAGGAGGCGCTCGAGGCACTGAGCGAGGTGGACGACGAGATCGAGGACGAGGTGGACAAGGCGCAACTCCAGGTCGGGAAACTATCGGGCAAACTCCCAGGCTACCTGTCGCGCGCGAACGCCGCGGTTGACGTCCTGTCCATAAACACCGAACTGGTCTCCCTGGGCAAGTCACTCGAGGGACTGGCCGGGCGTTTTTTCTTCGCCAACACACCTGCTGAACTGGACGCAGTTGCCGCGGAGTTCGACGGGCGCTACGCGCGTCTGGGGCAGGTCGAGAAAGCGGTCGCGACCCAGCTGAAGGCGGCGGGGGCCCAAAACGAAGTGCGCATTCTGAGCGGCGTGACCGCCTCCCTGGCCGCCATACGCACCACGGTGTTCGCACAGGACGGTATCCTGGTCAAGCTGCGCCAGAAGATGCAGCTCGAGCAGCAAGCGGAACGGGGATCAGCCCGGTTGCGCGAGGTGGTGGCGAAGCAGGCGGAAAAGGGGAAAAAGACGGTGTCGACCGCACAGGAGGGGCAGGAGCAGGCGATCGGAACCGTGAACCGGACCATACGCTTCAGCATGACCCTGATCCTGGTCATCGCCGCCTGCACCGGAGTCCTGGGAAACGTGGTGGGGGTGTGGATCTTCCGGAGCATCACCCGCCCCATCCAGCAGTTGACTGCGCTGGCGGAACAGGCGGCGGAAGGGAACCTGGCCATCAGCATTGATGGGGACCGCAAGGACGAGATCGGGCGCGTTCAACTTGCCATGTCGCGCATGCTGGCCAGTCTCAGGAACGTGGTGGGGAGGATCGGCGACGCCACCTGCACCCTCGCCAGCAGTTCCGAACAGATGACCGCCACGGCCGGGGTGCTCGAGGACGGAGCGGCACGCCAGGCGCACCGGGTGGAGGAGTCGGCGCTCTCCATGGCACAGATGACAGCCACCACCGTCGAGATGGCCCAGAGCGCCTCGACCACCGCCGGCGCTGCCGATACCATGATGGAAATCGCTGTTGCCGGGAAACAGGCCATGCAGCAGACCACCGAACAGTTGCAACGCTTTGCGCAGACCTTTTCCGAAACGGCGGGGATGGTGGAACAGTTGAGCGGGCAGTCGGCGCAGATCTGCGAGATCGGGGTCCTGATCCGGGACATCGCCGACCAGACCAATCTGCTGGCGCTCAACGCCGCCATCGAGGCGGCACGTGCCGGTGAGCAGGGGAGAGGTTTCGCGGTGGTCGCGGACAACGTCAGGGAGCTTGCCGAACGGACCGCAGCGGCCACCGCCGAAATCGACCACACCGTGAAAGCCATGCAGGACAGCGTGAACCGGTCGGTGCGCAAGATGAGCGAGGAGCGCACCTCGGTCGACACCATCATGAGCCGGGTCCAGGGGACCGAGGAAGCCATAGACCACATCGCCACTTACGTGGAGCAGGTGCACGAGATGGTGCGTCGCATCGCGGTTGCCACCGAGGAGCAATCGGCAACCAGCACCGAGGTTGGCCACAACGTGGACGAGATCGCGGGGCTCACCAGGGAGTTGCGTACGGCCTGCAGTGGTATCCGGGAATCCTCCGCCGGACTTTCCTGCCTGGCCGGAGAACTGAAAGGTATGGTGGAGTGGTTCCGGGTCTGACCCCGGAGTACATAGCGGACAAAGCGAAGGCCCCTTGCATCTGCCAGGGGCCTTTTGCATTGCTGCTGGTTGGGGAAAAAATCCCCGGGGAGGAGGACCAGCACCTCCTCCCCAGGCAAGGACGGCTGATGCTACGGGTTGGTGGTGATGGGGAACGGAGTAGCGTTCACCCATCCGGAGGAAACGATAGCGCCGTTATTGGACCTGATCCGGTACCAGTACTTGGTGTTGCGGGCAAGCCCGGTCTGGGTCAGGGTGGTCACCCCGGCATTGAGGTTGACACTGTTCAGGTTCTTGGTGAAGGCCGAGTCGGTGGCTCTCTGGATGGTGAAGCCGGTTTCGTTGCTGGAAAGATCCTGCCAATTAAGGACCACGCTCCTGCTGTTGCCGCTGTTAGCGCCGTTGGTGGCAGTGAAGTTCCCCGGTGCGGCCGGCTGTGCCGGGAGCAGGATGGTCGGGGAAACGGCGTACCCGGAGAGGCCGGCGACGTTCACGGCGGCGACGCGGTAGACGTAGGTGGCGTCGGCTGCCGAGAGGGTCAGGTTGTCGGTGTAGGTCACGCTGCCGGTCCCGGTGCGGGCCGGAAGCTTGGCCAGCAGGGTGAAGGCACCGCCGTTCACGGAGCGCTCAAGTACGAAGCCGGTTTCGGTGGTCGCGTTGTCGGTGAAGGTGATAGTCACCTTCGGGCCGGCTGCCAGAACCGCGGTCATGTTGGTCGGTGCGACCGGGGCGCTACCGGTGAAGAGCGGTGCCGAGGCCGACTGCACGGTCATGCTCGGCATCTGGCCGCCGTAGCCGACGGTGTTCAGTGCCAGTACTTGGTACTCGGTGACCACGCTCGGGCTGTAGACCGCCGGATCCTGCAGGGTCTTGATACCGGTGGTGTTGGCCTGGTCCAGCGGAGAGGCGATGGTCCCCACGGTGGTCCAGGTTGTGCCGTCGGTAGTTTTGCGGACCACGTAGGAGGTCTCGCTGATGGAGTTGTCGTTCCAGTTCAAGGTGAGCCGCGCCTTGTTGCCGTTGCCGGATGTGGTGAAGGCCAAGCCGTCAGCCTGCTTCGGCGGCAGGGCCAGGGAGACCGGACGCATCATGTCCATCTCTTCGTGGCTCAGGATGTGGCAATGCCATACGTATTCCCACCCGAAGTTGACCAGCTGGTTGATGATGGCGTTGGTCGGGTTGCCGGAGACGTCGGTGGGCTCGAACATCGCGGTGGAGCCGGCCGGCATCATCGGGTTGAGCATCCTGATGCTGTTCGGGATCTCGAACGGCAGCGTCGGAACGATCGGCCTCAGGGCGACGATGGTGTCTTCCAGCGGGCTGACGCGCACGGTGTCTTTCCAGCCGAGCTCGTTGGCATCCGGCGGGATGATGATGTTGTCCCAGGTCACGCGGTTGATTACCTGCACGTCGTAGAGGTGGAAGTGGATCGGGTGGGTGTCCACGCCGTTATGGGTGATTTTCCAGATCTGGGTGCCATCCTGGGTCGTGATCGGGGTGATGTTCAGGTCCCCCTTGGGCAGGTTGGTGCCGTCGATCAGCTCGGTGGCCGGGTTGACGTACGGGTAGAGCACTACGTTCTGTGCGCCCGGGGCCGCCGGAACGGCCTCGACGCCGATGTTGGCGGTCATCCTGCCGAATTCGTCGAAGGCAACTGCGTTCATCTCGTCGTGCAGCGCTTTGGGCTGCAGCGGGATCTGGAACTTCGTGGTCGGCGCGGCCAGGGTGTTGAAACCGAACAGGTCGCCGCCCTGGTCCGAGATGCGAGCGAAACCGTCGCAAGACTGCTTGGCGCTCCCCGGAGCGTTGCACCAGCTGGCTGCCGGGAAGTTGGTGCCGTAGGCCGAGTTGTAGGCTGCCTGGCCGACGATGATCGGGTGCTGGCCGGATTCGAAGACGCCGGAGCCGTCGGCCTGGTGCGCGAACGCTGCCTGCAGCGAGGTGAGGTCGAAGGCGGCCGGGGTCACGGTCGGATCCGGCAGCGGGTTAACCCGGATCTGCATCACGGTCCTGGTGTTGGGGCCGTAGCCCGGGATTACGCCAGGTGCACCGACCGGAGAGAGGTCGGGGGCGCCGGTGTAGTAGTCGTAGCTTGCCACGCGTGCCGGGTAGGCAGCCGGGGCGTCGTTGTAGAGGATCAGCGTCTTGCCAGCGTACTTGGAGAAGTCGACGATCACGTCGGCCCTTTCAGCCGGTGCCAGCGCCAGGGAGTGCTGGTCCACGTTACCCACGTCGAAGCGGGTGGGATCGGTGATCCAGGTGATGGGCTGCGGCGGGATCACGGCCGGTGCCGGGAGGAAGCCGCCCTCGCTGCCGATCTGGATCCAGTCCGGGCCCTTCGGGGAGAGGTTGGTGTCCGGAGTCGGGAACACGTTCGGGTCGAGCTGTGCTGCGGCGAGTTCGGCCACCTTGAAGGCCACCTCGGTACCGCCGATCGGGTTGCCGTCGGCATTCACGGAGGCGCTGGCGGTGTTGACGTCGGCTTCGTACATCTGCAGGTTGAAGAAGCGGTCGTTGGCGGCGTTCAGGATGCGCAGACGGTACGCCTTGGGATCGACCGTGGTGTACGGGTAGACGGTGCCGTTGACGACCGGCGTGTCGTTGAACTGCTCCATCCCCACCGAAATGTTCGGGGTACCAGGAATCATCTCAGGCTCGCAGAACGGGTCGGTCTGGTATTGCCAGGTGGTGGAGTCATTCAGGTCGCACGGTTTGGCGAGTGGCGTGGTGAAGGCGGTCGCCGGATCCATGTTGAAGCGCGGGTTCTTGATCGGCGGGTACACCGGCTTGGCCGGGGGCCAGAACCAGGGGCCGTACATCCAGCGGCCGAAAGCGCTCATGCCGCTCGGGTCGCTCGGGTTTTGCGCGGGCATGTAGACGTGGTGGTACCAGAGGTTGCCGAAGCCACCCCAGCGGTCGGCATCCCAAGTCGGGTCTTGGTCATAGAGCTGGCCCGTGCGGGCAACCTTGTCGCCCTGCGGTACGAAGGTGCGGTCCTGAATGATGAGCGGAATGGTGCTGTTGCCGTCGGGGATGAGCCCCTTGGTGATCAGTGCCTGCTCGGTCTCGTCCTGGATCACGTAGCCGGCAGCCTCACCCGCGTAGACGTTGAGACGGGTGATGCCCCAGGCGTGGTCATGATAGAACATGAGACGTGCGCTCTGCTGGTTGGTGTAGAAGAAGGTGATGGCGCCGGGGCCCGGATCGGGCATGTCCGGAACGTTCTTCACGCTCACGCCGGCCGGCCAGGGCGTCATTTCGTCTTTGGGGGTGGTCCACTGGTGCGGGGTACCGTCGCTGATCCAGGGGGTCACGCCGCCGTGGAGGTGCAGGGTCGCCCTGTTGTCCTTGAAGCACATGTCGGATTTGGGGTTGGCGGTGCACATCGGGTTGCGCACGTCGTCGGTTACCGTACCGGCGTCCATCGGAGTCATCATCGACATCGGTCCCATGCCCGAACCCATCATGGTGGAGTCGACGGGGAGGAACAGGTCGCCACCTGCGCCATTGGGGAGCAGGTTGCGGAACAGGATCCTTACCGGACGGTCCTTCTGGGCCACGATGACCGGTCCGAGGTAATTAGGGGGAGTCACGCCGGTGTAGCCGGCGACGGACACGGTGGTGCCGTCAACCATGGCGTTGGTGAGGGCAACCTGGTTGCCGGGGACGACCGTCGTGGAAAGTTGAACGTAGCCACGCAGCAGGGTCGGCGGCAGGTCGGAGTGCATCTTCTGGCGGTACTGCACCACGCCGATCTCGTAGTAGTCCGATCCCGGGTAGGTCGTGGTGTCCGCGACGGCAACCGGGAGGTACTGACCGAGGTCGTTCGCGTTGCTCTCGCCCAGGCCGGGCAGCTTGTTCACGAACTTTTTGATGCCGCCGGAGACTGCACCGGTAAACGGGTCGACCGTCGGCAGCGGGCTCAGCGCCCAGTTGGGAGCCGGTCCGAAATAATGGGGTACTTTCGTTTCGTCGATAGCCTGTGCTGGTGGAGGAGCCAGTCCCCATAGCGTGATCACCAGCGTTGCCAGGCACGCCACCAATGTTGTTCTCAGCCTGTCCATAACTTCCTCCTTTTACATATCAAGGTCGTTTCTTTGCTGGTTTACTTCTTCATTGCCTGTTGTCTCTTGGCGTGTCCTTTCTTTTCCAAGTCCTGCATCTTCTTGCTTCGTTCCATCTTCGCTTGCGCAACCTTCTTGGCATTCTGGATGCCCTTCGCTGTCTTGGGAGCCGCTCCCTTCCCGGCCGGGGCAGCGTTCGCGGCTACCGCCAACGCCAGGGTCAGTATCAGCCCCGCTGTCATTGTCATTAATCGCCTCATAACCGTATCCTCCTTTACGCCCAGTAGTTGTCACATCACCGTTTTCGATTACAGGTCTAGTCCATTCTGGTGGAACCAATGCCCAAGTAATTACAGGGACCGTGCCACAAGTCATAAAAAAAATTTTCGACTAATATTCCGATAGTTACGACTGGAGGAGACGGAAGCTGGGCCAGTGACGGCTGTCGCGAGTTGGAGGCTCTTTATAAGGTTAAGTAAACGCGAAGCCGCTCCAGTCATGGATTTGCTGGCGCGGTATACGTTTGGATACAAGTTGATGCTTTTTTGCACCCCTTCACATTGCAGCGGATCGGTCTTGTGCCACGGATCACCACGAGCGGCACCGGGACGGTTCAGTGGTTCGTTTGACTTGTCCAGGAAATGTTGTATCTGAACAACTTGCGCCGGACCCGGCGCCGGATAACCGCTGCCTAACCACTCGAGAGGGTGAGGAACGTGAGGAGGTACCGATGAGCTACATCACCGTGGGGAAGGAGAATTCCTGCAACATCGACCTTTATTACGAGGATTTGGGAGACGGGCAGCCGGTGGTGCTGATCCACGGCTGGCCGCTCAGCGGCAGGTCGTGGGAGCGGCAGGTGCCCGCGCTGCTGGGGGCGGGATATCGGGTGGTGACCTACGACCGGCGCGGCTTTGGGCAGTCGGGGCGGCCGTCGACCGGCTACGACTACGACACACTGGCGGCCGACCTGAACGCCCTTTTGAATGCACTGGACCTGCGCGACGCGGTGTTGGTGGGATTCTCGATGGGAGGCGGCGAGGTGGCGCGCTACCTGGGACGCTATGGTTCCGAGCGCATCCAGAAGGCGGTGTTTATGGCGGCGGTGACGCCGTTCCTGCTGAAGCGGCCGGACAATCCGGCGGGGCTGGACAGCGACATCTTCCAGGGGATCCGGCAGGGAATAAGGAGCGACCGGCTCTCTTTTTTGACCAGCTTTCTCGGTAACTTCTACAACGTGCATGCGTTTGGGGGGAAGAAGGTGAGCGAAGAGGTGCTTAGGCTTAGCTGGAGCATCGCGGCCATGGCCTCGCCCATCGCGACGCTCTCGTGCGTGCATTCCTGGCTCACCGATTTCCGGGAGGACCTGTTGAGCATCAAGATCCCGACCCTGGTCATGCACGGCGACGATGACCGGATCCTCCCCTTCGCCGCCACCGGGAGCCGGACCCACGAAGCGATCGAGGGAAGCCGTCTCATCGTCGTCGCCGGCGCCCCGCACGGCCTCAACTGGACCCACGCAGAGGAGGTCAACGATGGGCTGATCGATTTCCTGCAGGAAGCACTTTAAGCCAAACCATTACCAAGGGGGACTTCTGAGGACTTCTGAGAAACCAAAGGCAGGAGAAAGACGATTTTTTTGCACCCCTTCTTTGACGTTCTCAGATTTCCTCCTTGTGAATGGTTTTTTGGTTGTCAACTTTTGAAGTCCCGGAACCGCTGCACCGCCTCGGGGATGACTTCCTCCTTGATGTTCCCGAAGGCCAGCCTCAGGTACCCCTCCAACCCCGGCCCGAACACCTCGCCGGGAAGAAGCAGCATCCCCGACTCCTCAACCAGCCGCTTTGCCACCTCCCGTCCCGTCCGCCCCGCACAAGGATGCGCCACCCACCCAAAGAAGGGACCGCTCGCCACTAGCCGGAACGGGTTGCCGGGCTTGGTCATCTCGCCCCGGAACACCTCGTGGCGCCGCTCCATCATGACCCGGTTTTGTGCCACCCACTCGGAAAGATGGTCCAGACCGTACTGCACCGCGTGCTGGGTGACCCGGGGCTGGCAGACCGCCATGGTGTCCTGCGCCTTGAGGGCATGCTCGATGAACGTGCTTGATGCGGCCAACATCCCGGCGCGGTAGCCGGTGAGCGCGAAGGTCTTGCCAAAGGAGGCGATGTGAACGAAGTGGTCGCCCCAACAAGGATCCCGAAACAGGTCGTGGGGACGGACGCCGCCGGTGATGAAACTGTTGTAGGTCTCGTCCAGCACCAGCGCCACGTTGTGGCGCCGGGCCAACTGGTGGAGTTCGTTGATGGTCTCGGGCGGGATAACGGCGCCGGTGGGGTTACTGGGGGTAACCAGGAGGATGGCGCGCGTCTTGTCCGTGATCAGCCCGGCGATGGCCGCGACGTCGGGCAAGCCTCCGGTCGATTCGTCGAAGGGTGCGAACACGCAGCGGATGCCGAGGACGGCGAGCGCCATAGGGTGGTCAAAGTAGGCGGGGAGCTGCACGATGACTTCGTCGCCGGCTCGGCAGAGGGTCACCATGGCGAGCCAGAGCGCCTGGCTGGCCCCGATAGTGAGGCAGATCTGGGATGGGTCGATGCAGGCGTCGTAGAGCCGTCGGTAGCCGCGGCAGACCGCCTCGCGCACCTCGGGGAGCCCCTCGTCGATGCTGTAGCGTGAGGTGAGCGGGTCGCGCATCACCTGTTCAAGGTGGTCGATCAGTTCGGGCGGGGGCGGGTAATCCGGGATCGCCTGGCACAGGTCGATCAGTGCAAGCTTCGGGTTGGCGGCCGCCAGCCATCCCTTCACCTCCGAGATCGGCGGCGGGTGGACCCTCTCTATCAGTTCCGAAACGGGAAACTTCATCCACTCCCCCCTCATGAGCATGGCGGCTCTGCCGCACGCCCCTTAATACAACTCTTCACTCGTGGCGGCAACAGTTTTTACGGAACCCCAAAACCATTTGCCTCGATGTGTAAACAAAATAATGTTAAATCCCGATCAGGAAGGTAAAGTTCGCGGCGAAGCTGGCGATAAGGCCACCACGCCGGTAACTTACCGAGTTATCGCGGAAAATTGCCCCGGAGGTTCATTGATGCTAGGCAACCTGAAGATAGGCACCCGCCTTTTCATTCTGTTCAACACAGTGCTTTTGTTCATCGTGCTCATTGGTGTTGCGAGCTACTGGGGCATGGGCAGAATGCAGTCCCACCTGAACGACCTTGTCGGTAACCGCGGCACACTTCAGGACAACTCGCAGATGGCCCTGGCCCGCGTCAACATGATGCGGCGCTACGAGAAGGACTTCTTCCTGAACATGGGCGACCCCGCCAAGATGGCCGGGTACCGGAAGAAATGGGACGCCACGCTGGAACAACTGAACCAGCTGGTGGATTCCTCTCTGAAGCTCGTCTCCACCCCCGGCTACCCCAACGCCGCGCGGGACCGCGAATGCCTCACAGCCATTCGAAGCGAGATCGATGCCTACGTGGCAGGGTTCCGGGCCGTCGCCGGACGCGTGGAAAAGGGAGCAATCACCACGCCTCAGGATGCCAACAAGGCGATCGAAGAGTACAAAGCCGCGACGCACCACTCGGAGGAACAGATCGGCCGCTTCGTCGAAAACATGGAAAAGGAGATGACCGCGACAACGGAGCAGGCGGTCGCGACCAGCCACCGGCTGAAGGTAAGCGTCCTGGTGCTGGCGTTAATTGCCGCCGCGGTGGCCTGGCTGCTGGGTTTTGTGGCGGCGCGCTCTATCACGAAGCCGCTGGAAAAGCTGGTGTCGGTGGCTCAAAGCATCGCCAATGGCGACCTTGGCTGTGAGGTGTCGGTGACCTCGCGGGACGAGACCGGCGAGTTGACTGCCGCCGTGCAGACCATGGCGCAGAACCTGCGCCGCATCATCGGAGAGGTCGCCGACCATGCAGCACAGGTGGCCGCCGCAGCCGCCCAGCTGCACCATACCGCCGAAGGCATCGCTGGAGGCGCCGAGCGCGTGGCCGCTCAAACCGGTGCTGTCGCCAGCGCCGGCGAGGAGATGTCGGCCACCTCAGGCGAGATCGCCTCCAACTCGCAGCTAGCAGCGGAAGGGGCTCACAACGCCGCGGTGGCGGCTCAGACCGGGGCAGCCGTAGTTGAAAAGACAGTGACCGTGATGGCGCAGATCGCTGCCAAGGTGCAGGAGAGTGCGCGTACCGTGGAGAGCCTCGGGCAGCGCTCGGACCAGATCGGGGCCATCATCGGAACCATCGAGGACATCGCCGACCAGACCAACCTCCTGGCGCTCAATGCCGCTATCGAGGCGGCGCGCGCCGGTGACCAGGGGCGCGGCTTCGCGGTCGTGGCGGACGAGGTGCGGGCCCTGGCCGAGCGGACCACCAAGGCGACCCACGAGACCGGCGATTTGATAAAGGCGATCCAGCGGGAGACCAGGGAGGCGGTCGAGGCGATGGAGCAGGGGGTGCGGCAGGTGGAGGCGGGTACCGTGGAGGCGTCGGGATCGGGGGGGGCGCTGCGCGCGATCCTGGAGCAGGTGAGTTCAGTGGCGCTACAGGTGCAGCAGATCGCCGTCGCGGCCGAGGAGCAGAGCGCGACCAACGAGGAGATCGCCGACAGCATGCAGCAGATCACCCTGGTGGTGCAGGAAACGTCGCGGGGAGCGCAGGATTCGGTGAACGCGGCAGAGCAGTTGAACCGCAACGCGGAGCAGCTGCAGCAGCTGGTGCGCCAGTTCCGGCTTTAAAATTCAGAAACCAGAAACAAAAGCCACGCTTGCGGACCCAAGCGTGGCCAATGATTTTCGCTTTTTGCTTCTTAATGCTCCTGCGGTGGCGCGGTGAGGTACTGCTCGAACTGCCGCTTGTCCTGGCAGCAGCGGTAGGCCTCCTCGGGGGACACCTTCTTGGTCTTTAACAGATCCAGGATGTGCTGATCCATGAGCTGCATGCCGTCCTTTCTGCCGGTCTGCATGATGGACGGGATCTGGAAGGTCTTGGCCTCGCGGATCAGGTTGCCGATGGCCGGGTTCCAGACCATGATCTCCTGCGCCGCCGCACGCCCCTTGCCGTCGGCCGTCTTCAGAAGCTGCTGGCACACCACTCCTCTCAGGGATTCAGAAAGGATGGCCCGCACCTGCTCCTGCGCGTCCTTGGGAAAGACGTCGATGATGCGATCCACGGTCTTCGCGGCGGAACTCGTGTGCAGGGTACCGAAGACCAGGTGACCGGTCTCGGCGGCGCTCATGGCGAGGCTGATGGTCTCCAGGTCGCGCATCTCGCCTACCAGGATGACGTCCGGGTCCTCCCTGAGTGCCGCTCTGAGCGCACTGGCGAAGCTCTCGGAATGCTCGCCGATTTGGCGCTGGTTGAACAGCGACATCTTGTTCTCGTGGATGAATTCCAGCGGATCCTCGAGGGTCAGGATGTGCTCTCGCCGCGTGCTGTTGATCAGGTCGATCATGGCGGCCAGCGTGGTCGACTTGCCGCTCCCGGTGGGGCCGGTGACCAGCACCATCCCCTTCCTGAGCTTGGTCATGTTGCGGATCCCCTCGGGGAGACCGAGGTCGTCGGCGGACAGGATCTTGCTCGGGATGATACGAAACACGGCTGCGATGCCGCGATGCTGCATCATGTAGTTGCCGCGGAAGCGCGCCAGCCCCGGCACCGAGTAGGCGAAGTCGAGGTCGTGCTTCTCCTCGAAGTGCTCGCGCTGCTTGGGGGTCAGTATCTCGTAGAGGATCGCCTTCAGCTCCTCGTGCGTCAGAGTCTTGAAGTTCTGGCGCTCCATCTCGCCGCGCAAACGGAAGATCGGCGGGGAGCCCGCAGAGAGGTGTAAATCGGAAGCTCCGGCGTCGTTTAGCAGCTTGAACAGCGCATCAATCCTTGCCATATCTTCTCTCCATCACAGTATTATTGAGGCAACGTACTCGCCCGGGGCGATCTCGCCCCGCTCCAGCAGTTCCGCCCCCTCCTCCGCGATGCCCCTAAAGCCATTCTCCCTCAGGTAGCGCACCAGCTCGTCGCTGTCGCGGATCATCTCCAACGCCTCCAGGAGATCCTTGTCGAACCGGATCACGTCCAGAAGGTATTTCTTGCCGCTGTACCCGGTCTGATCGCAGGCGGGGCAACCGGCCGGGCGGTAATAGGCGCGCTCGCCGGGGACCAGCCTGAGTGCCGCCAGCTCCTCGGGCGCCGGTGTGTAGCGCTCCTTGCAGTCGGGGCACAACAGCAGCACGCAACGGCTGGAAACCACTCCCTTCACGTGGGTGGGAATGAGGTAGTTCTTCTGGATCAGGTAGATGAGCTGCTTGAGCACCTCGCCCTTGTTCGCGTGCGACATCCCCGCTACCACCAGTTTGCCGCGCATAACGGCCTTGCTCGCCGCGACGAAGGTGGAGAGGTCGGTCACGTCTTCGATCACCAGGATGTCCGGGTCGTGCTCCATGGCCGCACCGATGACGGTGGCGTTGTCCTCGCAACTGCAACGGACGCTGGCAAGACGTGGGAAACGGCTCTTGCCGCGGCCCAGCCGCTCGCCGATCAGCAGCACGTTACGGTCGGCATGGTCGCAGGAATCGAGAAACAGGTCGATGAGCCGGCTGCGCTCCTCGGCGGAGCGCCCGGCGAAGAGGATCAGGCCGTCCCTTGCGGCGGCGAGGCTGACTAGGTCGTCGCGCTGGCGCGTGGTGAGCCCCAAGTCCTCCATGGTATTCAACTGGGGCGCCACGGTGTGCAGCCTGAGTGTCACGTACTCGCCGCCGTCACCTGCCATGAGAAACGCCTGGAAGGGGATCTTCTTACCCTGCAAGAGGAACTTCATCACACCGCTAGCTGCCCCCTCTCCGTCGGTCGGGAGCCCCGACAGTCGTCGGATACGCTCAGTGAGGCGGGGGTAGTGGGTCATGGCGATCCTGCCCAGCTCGATGCTCTTGTGACCGCTGCGCACCACGACGCGCACCTGGTCTCCCAAGGGCTGCAGGGCGATCCCGGAGAACTTCTTCTGCACCACGCGCAACAGCAGGTGGTTCAGGAGCATGGCGCCAGTCAGGTCGGCGTTGACCGCAGCGAGCACGTTGGCGCTGAACTGTCCGGAGATGAAGCCCAGCTCCGGCTGGGTGACGTCCGGCCCGTACAGGATCTCGTGCATCTCCCTGATCTCGCGGATCAGGCCCACCGAGATGTTGATGTTGCAGCCGGAGACGCGGGAGAGTTCCTCGATGGCCTCCTTGTTGAGCGGGTCGGCCATGGCCACCGACAGCTCGCTGCCGATGAGGACCACCGGACACAGGCTGTGGCGCCGGGCCAGTTGCCCCGGGACCTTCTCCACCGCAGCTGGGTCGATGTTTTCCTTCTTGAGTCGTACGTAGGGAATGTTCAGCTGGTTGGCGAGTGCCCAGTCGATGTCCTCCTGGGTGACCACCCCCATCCGGACCAGCGCCTCGCCGACCCGGCATCCCGAGACCTTCTGCGCCTCGAGGGCGGCCCTCAACTCGTGCTCGGTGATAATCTGGGATTTGAAGAGTACCTCACCGATGGACCCTTCCTTGACAAGCCCGTTCATTGCATAACCTCCGGGATACTGCAGATGGCCGTGCCAGGGGAAATGTACCTGAAAACGCCCCGATTGACAATTGACAATGGAGCAGACGAATCAATTGGCAATCGACGGTCGACCAGACAAATCGATTGACAATTGACGGTGGACTAATTGACAATGCGATGGGCAGCAGGCCCAGTGGCAATAGCCGGCTCTGCCAAAGGCAACGAAGCCCCGGATGCGAAACCTCGACGTAAGCAGAACCTCAACGCAGATCCCTTCCCGCTTATCTGTCAGTCGCGTTGCAAGTCACTGCCATCAGTACAGAAAACGACCATACATTGTCAATTGCCAATTACCAGTTGTCAATTGAATAAGGAGTTTGCATGCAAAGAAAAGCCATCGCCCTGCTCTCGGGCGGACTCGATTCCACCCTCGCCGTCAAGGTGCTCCTCGAACAGGGGATCGCCGTAGAGGCGCTCAACTTCACCTCCCCCTTCTGCACCTGCACCGGCAAGAACGCGGGCTGCAAGTCGGAGGCGGTGCGGGTGGCGGAGGAATTCAAGATCCCCATCAAGGTAATGCACAAGGGGGCCGACTACCTGGAGATCATCAGGAACCCCAAGCACGGCCACGGCAAGGGGATGAACCCCTGCATCGACTGCCGCATCTACCTTTTGAAGAAGGCCAAGGAGTACATGGAGGAGTCAGGGGCCGATTTCGTGATCACGGGTGAGGTGCTGGGACAGCGCCCGATGAGCCAGCGCCGCGACACCCTGCGCATAATCGAGCGGGAGAGCGGCCTGGAAGGGCTGCTGCTGCGCCCCCTTTCCGCCAAACACTTCAACCCCACCATCCCGGAACAGGAAGGGTGGGTGGACCGCGAGAAGCTCCTTTCCATCTCGGGTCGCTCCCGCAAGGAGCAGTTCGAACTGGCAGAGGAACTGGACGTGAAGAACTATCCCTGCCCGGCCGGGGGGTGCCTGCTGACCGAACTCTCCTTCGTGGGCAAGATCCGCGACGTCTTCGACCATTCGGACCAGCTGAACCTCAGGGACTTCCGGATGTTGAAGCTCGGCAGGCACTTCAGGATCGGGCGCCGCACCAAGGTGGTCATGGGGAGAAACGAGGCCGAGAACGAACTGCTGGAACGGGCCATCCAGGCCGGCGAGGCCGCCCTGCGCTGGAAGGAGGGCAAGAGCCCCCTGGCGGCGGTCATGGGCGAGAGTTCGCCGGAGCTTTTGGAGCGCGCCGCGCAGATCCTTCTGCGCTACACCAAGGCCGAGCCCGGTGCCGCGGCGACCATCGCGGTGACCTGCGACGGCGGCGAGAGCGAGTTCAGCACCACCAACGCCCTGGACGAAGCAGCCGTCGAGGCCCTCAGGCTGTAACCCCTTCCTGTACGCCGCTTCCCTCCCCCTGCACCGGGGGAGTGAAGCGGTAGACGTTCTTTCCTTCCTGCTTGGCGCGATACATCGCGCCGTCCGCCGCGCGCACCATCCCGTCCAGGTCGTCGCCACAGTCCGGGTAGATGCAGACCCCGATGCTCACCCCGACGGTCGCCTCATCCCCTTCCGCCAGGAAGGGACGTGCGAACGCCTGGATGATCCTCCCCGCCACCACCGACGCGTCCTGGGGCTCCGCCATCTTGGTCAGGATGATGGTGAATTCGTCCCCTCCCATGCGCGCCACCATGTCGCAGGCGCGCACGCAGTCCTTAAGCCGCTGCCCCGCCTCCAGGAGCACGGCGTCCCCGGCCGCATGTCCGAACCGGTCGTTGATCTCCTTGAAAAAGTCCAGGTCGAGGTACATGAGGGCCATCGGGTGCTGGTACCGCTTTGCCTCGAAAAGCGCGTGCTTCAGGCGATCGAAGAACAGCACCCGGTTCGGGAGCGAGGTGAGCGAGTCGTAGTGGGCCAGGGTCTCCAGCCGCGCCTTGGCCAGCTTGCGCTCCGTGATGTCCCGGAAAATCACCTGCAGCGCCCGCTCGCCCCGGTAGACGAAGGGTCCCACCCCCAGCTCTACCTCGATGCTGGTCCGGTCGTTGCGCAACAGCCGCTCTTCGATCCAGGGCGCGCTGCTGTCTCCCTGCTCCGCGTAGCCTACCTGCTCCAGGAACAACTGCGCCGACTCCCGTTCGATGAACTCCAGCATCTCCCGCCCCATGAGCTGGTCCGGGGACTGGCACCCCAGCAATTCGCTGCCGGCGGGGTTGATGAAGACGAAGCGGCGCCCGACCAAAATGGCGATACCATCCAGCGACAGTTCCACCAAACGCCGGAAACGCTCCTCGCTTTCACCGATAGCCTCAACCATCTTGGTCAGCCGTTCCTCGGTGTTGGCCTTGACCGTCACGTCCTGCAGGGTCTCGATGGCGGCCACCACGTTCCCCTCGCTGTCCCTGAGCGGTGCGGCGTCGAAGCAGAGGTAGCGCTGTTTCCCCTTGAGCCGGTACCACCCCTCGGCGCGCAGCCCTTCCGGGATCAATTCGGAGTCGGCATAGCAGTCGTACAGATCCGCCATATCCTGCAGCGCGCCGTCCATCACGACATCGGCCAGCATCCGGCGCTTCTCTTCGTAGAAGGCGCGCCACGCCTCCGTTTTTCCCACCTGGTCACCGGCGCCGATGCCGGTCAGCTCCTCCAGGGCCTTGTTCCAGATGATGACCCGGTGCTCGGCGTCGATGACGAAACAGGGGACTGCGCTGTGCTGCAAAAGCTGCACGGCGAAACTCTTTTCCCGCTCCAGCAGGCGCCTCTGGCTAGTCAACTCCAGCATCATGGCGTTGAAAGCCGACACCAGCTCGCCGATCTCGTCCCGGCTTGGCAGCGGCATCGGTTCGAAGGAGGTTCCCTCCCCCATGCTGCGCACCCGGGCGGCAAAGGCCAGCAAGGGAGCGGTCAGGCGCCCGACGAAGAGCCAGACGAAGATCAAGGCCACGGGCAGCAGCGCAGCAAGGCTGTACAGCACCAGCGCGCGGGCACGGTAGATCGGCTCGTACGCCTCCGACAGCGGACGTTCCGCCGCCAGGATCCACCGGGTGGATTGCAGCCTCTTGAAGGAATAGATACCGGCGACGCCGGAGGGGCCGATCATTTCGCCGCTCCCCTCGTAGCCGGCGATGACCCGGTCCAGGAGTTCCTGCCGCCCCGGCGGCGGCAGCGGCAACGGGATCCGGTCCCGGTTCGGGTGCACGATCATGCGCCGCTGGTCGTTGAACAGGAAGAAGTTGCCGCCGTCGCCGACCCGCAACTGGCCCAACCGGCTCAGGAAGTTTTCTTCGGCAAGCTCCACCCGCCCTCCCAGTACACCAATCAGGGAGCCGTTCTCGCCCAGCACCGGGGCGGTGAAGATGACCAGGAGGTTGCCCCGCGCCGAGATGAGCGGTTCGGATATGTACGGCTTTCCGGAGCCGACCGTGCGGATGAAGTATTCGCGGCTGGAGAAATCCTGGTTGAGAAAAAGGGTTTGCCCCGGCGCCGAGGCGAGCAGGATCCCCTTGGGAGAGTAGAAGCCGGTGCCGTCGCTGAAGACCTGGTGCAGGTCGAGGCGGGAATCGAGGAAGCGCTGCAGGCGCTGCGGATCGGATGCCATGGAAGACGGGATGCTCATCGCCACCGCTACCAGTTCCCGCTGCGCCGACGCGATGCGGTCATCCATATTCGCGGCCATGGCGGTGACCACGGAATACTGGCGGCTGGCCATGCTGGCCTTGAACTCCTTGATGAAGAACATCAGGCCGAGCCCGGCGACACCCGTGCTCACGGTGCCGATCAGGAGCAAGACCACCAGCGCCAGCTTTATTTTCAGGCTGAACCTGACCATTGCTCTGAAGTATTAATCGTTGTGGGTGGCGAAGATGGTGGCGAAATCGGCAGCAGCCGCGTCGAACGCCTGCAGCACCTGGGGATCGAAGTGGTTGGGCATGGTCCTGCCATCCCCCTTGGTGATGATCTCCACGGTCTTTTCATGGTCCAGCGCAGGTTTGTAGACGCGCTTGCTTCTCAAGGCGTCGTACTGGTCCACCAGCATGACGATGCGCCCCTCCATGGGGGTGGCGTCTCCCACCAGGCCGCGCGGATAGCCGGTGCCGTCCCAGCGTTCATGGTGGGTGTTGGCGATGGAGGCGGCCATCTGAAGCACCAGGTGGTTGGACCCGGCCAGGATCTTGCCGCCGATGGAGGTGTGGCTCTTCATGATGCCGAACTCTTCGTTGGTGAGCGGACCCGCCTTCAGCAGGATGGCGTCAGGGATCCCGATCTTGCCGACATCGTGCATGGGCGAGGCCATGGCGATGCCGTCGACGAACTCGCGCGGCATCGCCAGCTGCTCGGCCAGGCGCTTGGCGTACAGGCCGATGCGGGCGATGTGCTTGCCGGTGTCCTCATCCCTCAATTCGGCCGCCGCCGTCAGCCTCTCGATGGTTTCGCGGCTCATGCTGCGCATCTGCACCAGCGCCTCGCCCAGTTCCCGGGTCCGGTCCAGCACCTGGCGCTCCAGCTCCGCCTTGTAGTTCTTCTCCACCAGCAGCAGTCTCTGGTAGTTGATCCCCTTTTCGACGGCGTAGATCAGGTAGGGCGTCTTGAAAGGCTTGATGATGAAGTCGAAGGCCCCCTTCTTGATCGCCGACACCGCCATCTCCAGTTCCGCGTAGGCGGTCATCAGGATCACGGGGATGTCCTTGTCGAGTTCGTGGATCTGCTCCAGGAGCTCGATGCCGGACATCTGCGGCATGTTCACGTCGGTGAGTACCACGTCGGGAGGTGACTGGCGTAACAACTCCAGGGCATCCATGCCGTTTGAGCACGGATGCACCTCGAAGCCGCTCACAGAGAGGAGCAACGCTACGCTTTCCAAGACATAAGGGTCGTCGTCTACGAGGATGACGCGGCCTGATATAGCTGTTTCCATCACACTTCTCCAGTAGCTTGGGACGCTGATTGGTCTACTTCATAGTTTTCGGCAGATTTAATGGGAACTTGAGGGGGAGAATTCTAAGATAAGTCTAAGCGGGATGGGACGAAAGGCTGTGATGGCGCAATGGGGGCGGCGATTCCCCCTCGCCCTCAGGGAGAGGGGTAGGGGTGAGGGCATTGCTTTGACGAAGTTCAGCACCCTTTGCGTTGTGATTGCAGCGCCCTCACCCCGGCCCTCTCCCGGAGGAGAGGGAGGGGCGACAGAGGTGCGCTGCTACTGCTTTGCCAGCTACTGTTTGTCTTGCGCCGGGGTCCCTTCCTTGGCGGGGGCGGCGCCTTCCTGCGGCTTCTCCGGGGCGGGTTCCCCGGCGCCAGGATGCTGCTCGGCCGGTGCTCCTGCGGCGGGCGCGGCGGGGCCCTGCTCCGGTGGGGACGTGAGCCCCTGCGGCACGGTGGCGCTGGTATGGTTGGCCATGACCTCGACCTGCTTGATGCTCTCGTCGACCTTTTTCTGCATCCGGCCGATGTTGGGCATCTCGGCCAGCGCTGCCTGGTATTCGCCGGAGGAGAGCACACCCTTGTTGGCCAACAGACGCAGGATCATATTGGAGCGCTTGAGCACCTTGTCCAGGTTCTTGTACGGGTTGTAGGCGACCCGCGGCCCCGGCAGCATGGCCGCCAGGAAGGCGCACTCGCGCGGGGTCAGCGCGGCCGGCGACTTACCGAAGTAGTAACGCGCGCCGTGACCGATGCCGTGCACCATGGGCCCCAGTTCGATCACGTTCAGGTAGAGTTCGATGATGCGCCCCTTGGTGATCTCCTGCTCCATGCGCTTGGCCAGATAGAGCTCTTTCGCCTTCCGGGTCAGTGTCTTCTCCCGGGACAGGAACAGGTTCTTCGCCACCTGCTGCGTGATGGTGGAGGCGCCGCGGGCGAAGCTCTGCTTCTCCAGGTCGTACTTGATGGCCTCCTTGATCGCCTTCACGTCGATCCCCTCGTGCTTGTAGAAGGAAGCGTCCTCGGCGAGGATGACGGCCCATTTCATCTCGGAAGGGATCTGCGACAGCGGGGCCCAGTAACGGTTCTTGGGGCCGACCACCAACGGGTGGTAGTTCCCCTGCCAGTCCTTGACCTGGATGGTCATGTTCATCTTCTTGTCCTTGAGCACCGTGACCGGGGGAACGAACAAGAGAGAGATGGCGACGTAGGCCGCGTAGACGGCGCAAAGACCGGCGCCCCAGAGGAGGTATTTCTTCAATTTCATAGCAGCGATTCCTTTACGGATATTCCCCCTCACCCGCCCTCCGGGCACCCTCTCCCGAAGGGAGAGGGAACTGGGATGAGGGAGGTGGTTTTATCGCGGACGCGCCATCTGCGCGGCCATGACCAGCGCGGCCTTCATGCTGGCGGGGCTCGCCTTGCCGGTTCCGGCCAGGTCGTAGGCAGTGCCGTGGTCGACCGAGGTGCGAATGATGGGGAGGCCGAGGGTGACGTTGACCCCATCATCGAAATGCAACAGCTTGAGCGGGATGAGCCCCTGGTCGTGATACATGCAGACCACGGCGTCGTACCCCCCCTGCGCGGCGAAGTGGAACAGGGTGTCGGCGGAAAGCGGCCCCACCGCTTCGATCCCCTCTTCCCGCGCCGCGGCCACCGCCGGAGCGATGATGCGGCTCTCCTCGTTGCCGAACATCCCCCCCTCGCCGCAGTGCGGGTTGAGCGCCAAAACGGCCAGGCGTGGCTTATTGCAGAACCAGCGTGAGAGCGAGTCGTTGGTGATCCGGATGGTGGAGAGGACGCGGTCGAAGGTAACCAGTTCCGGCACTTGGGCCAGCGCCTCGTGGATGGTGACCAAGGTGACCCTGAGCCGGTCGCCCGCCAGCATCATCACCACCTCGTGCCCGCCGGTCAGCTCCGCCAGGAGTTCGGTGTGCCCGGGGAAATGGTGCCCGGCGCTGTTCAGCGACTCCTTGTTGATGGGGGCGGTGGCCATGGCCGCAACGGTACCGTCCATGCACAGTTTGGCAGCCGCGCAGATGTAGCGATAGCAGGCATCGCCCCCCGCCGGGCTGGGGCGACCATAGACCATGTCAGCGGGTTCGAGGGCAGAGAGTTCGCGCAGGTAGAGGGTTGCCGGAGCGGGTTCCGCGGGGGGGAGCAGGTCCGGGGCGGAGAGGATGGCGAGCTTGGCACCGGCAACGGCGATGCCTCGCTCGATGGCGGCACGGTCGCCGAGGATCAGCGGCCGGCACAGTGCCGTGACGGCTGGGTCCGCCAGCGCGGCCGCGATGATCTCCGGCCCGATGCCGGAGGGGTCACCCATGGTGACGGCTATGATCGGTTTTTGCAAAGGTGTTCTCCTTTCACGGCGGCTGGGTAGCAGGAGCAACGCCCTCACCCGGTCGCCCACAAACGAATAGGGGCCCTTAAGCCCCTATTCCACTTCAGCCTGCGGCCACTACGCGCGTCTACTTGCGCACGTTGAGCGGCAGGATCAGCTTCTGCACCTGGCCGGATTCCTTCTCGCTCCACTGCAGCCTCAGTTCCTTGGCACTGGGCGCCTCGCCCGGGAAGAAGATGAACCCGTTGGAGAGACTGTCAGCCGGAATGAGCCGCCCTTCCAGCCCCTTGCTCCTCAGGTCGTCCGAGATGCGGTTCTCGCGGTCGTTGGAGGTCCCTTCCTGGGTCCCGCCGATGATGGCGCCGCCGGCTGCACCGATGGCGGCACCCTTGCCCAGCGACCCGGCCACGCTCTTACCAGAGACGATGCCGAGCGCCGTCCCGAGAATGGTGCCCGCCGCGGCTCCGAGCAGGGCCCCCTTGCCGGCACCCTTGCCGAAGAAGGAGGCAAACTGGGTCGAGCTTTCCAGCCGGTCGAAGGCCACCTTGTTGGTGACCAGCGGCCAGTAGTTGCCCCCCTCGTCCACCAGGAAGGTCTGGCCGCCCATTATCTCAAGGGTCTTCCCGCTCTTGTTGTCCATGACCAGCATGACCGGCAACAGGCCCGCCCCCTTGATGTCAAAGCCGAAAGCCTGCTCGGCCGCGTCCGAGGTCGCATATGCCTCGCCGCCCAACGAGACCCCGGACTGCTCCAGGTGGTTCTGGTACGCCTCGGGGGGGCGGAAGGAAACGTATTGGCTCTTGTAATGGGTGCAACCGGAGAACAGCATCATCGCTATCATGAAGACGGCTAGTTTTCTCATGGGGAAGCCTCCTTGATATTTTCATTAGCAACACACGGTAAATATATACCGCTTTTCAGGCTCGCTCAAGCCCGGCGAAGCGCACCAGGAGCTTCTTCGGGCCGCCCAGCGAGTTGAACCAGACGATCACCTTCTGGTTGTCCCCTTCCCCTTCAATCTTCCTGATGGTGCCCGGCCCGAATTGGGCGTGGCGCACCTTCATGCCGACCCAGATGCCATCGTCCTCGTCGTCGGGGACCATGCGCACCTCGTTGTCCTCGAACTCCGGTTCGATCTCTTCATCGAAGAGGGAGGCCAGGTTGTGGCCGGTCGAGAAGTCGCGGGAGGGCTCGGGGCGCTGCCAGAGGTCGCCGCTGTCCAAAAGTTCCCTGGGGATGTCGGCGATGAAGCGGGCGGGGGCGTTCATCTGCTCCTGCCCGAAGATGTGGCGCCGGCGCACGTTCAAAAGGAACAGGCGCTTCTTGGCGCGGGTCATCCCCACGTAGCAGAGCCTTCTTTCCTCTTCCATCTGGTCCGGGTTCTCCAGGGCGCGCACGTGGGGGAACAGCTTCTCCTCCATGCCGATCATGAAGACCAGCTGGAATTCGAGTCCCTTGGCCGAATGCAGGGTCATCAGCGTTGCGGACGCCTTCTTCCCCTCTCCCTCGTGCTCGAGGTCGGACACCAGTGCGACCCGCTCCAGGAAGTCGGCCAACCCGTGCTCGCCCGGCATGCTTTCGTAGGTCTGCATGGCGGTCACCAACTCCTGGAGGTTGTCGATCCGTTCCTGGGCCTCGTCGGTTCGCTGCAGCTTGAGGCGAGCATAGTAGCCGGAATCGTTGATGACGGCGGCGGTGAGTTCGGACAGGGGAAGCTTCTCGCTCAGGGTCTTGTATCCCTCCAGTTCGTTGACGAAGGCGGCCACCTTGCCGCGCGCGGCGGCGGGGAGCAGCGGGCCATAGGCCCCTTCCAGCATGGCGTCGTAGAACGGGAGCCCCTTTTCATTGGCGAAATCGGCGATCTTCTGGACCGTGGTGTTGCCGATACCGCGCGGCGGGGTATTGATGATCCGCTTCACCGCCACGTCGTCGGACGGGTTGTCCAGCACCTTGAGGTAGGCAAGGATGTCCTTTATCTCGAGCCGAGCGTAGAAGCGGACGCCGCCGACCATGTGGTGCGCGATCTGGGCACCCACGAGCGCCTCCTCGATGACGCGGGACTGGGCGTTGGTGCGGTAGAAGACGGCCACCTCGGAGAGGTCACCCCCTTCGGCGAGGAAGCGTTCGATCTCGCGGCAGACGGTGCGTCCCTCCTCCCATTCGTTGGGGAGGGTGCGGTACACGATGCGCTCGCCCTCGGGGTTGTCGGTCCAGAGACGCTTGGGCTTCCTCCCCTTGTTCTTCTGCACCACGTGCCAGGCGCCGTCCAGGATGGTCTTGGTGGAGCGGTAGTTCTGCTCCAGCTTCACCACCTTGACTCCGGGGAAGTCTTTCTCGAATTCCAGGATGTTGCGGATATCTGCGCCGCGCCAGCCGTAGATGGACTGATCGTCGTCGCCCACCACGCAGAGGTTCTGGCGCGCGCCGGCCAAAAGCTGCACCAGGCGGTACTGCACGGGGTTGGTGTCCTGGTACTCGTCCACCAGGAGCCAGCGCCAACGCTGCAGGTACTTGTCCAGCACCTCCTTGTGCTCCTCGAAAAGCTGCACGGTCAACAGGAGCAGGTCCCCGAAATCGACCGCGTTACAGCGCTTCAGGCGCTCCTGGTAGCAGCGGTAGACCCGGGCCAGGGTCGCTTGGTACGGGGAGTCGGCCGGGACGTCGAAGGGGCTCATCCCCTGGTTCTTGAACTCGTCGATGGCGCTCCCGAGCATCTTCACCGGGTAGCGTTTCTCGTCCAGGTTCATCTCGGTGGCGCAATCCTTCAGCAGGCGCTCGCAGTCCTTGTCGTCGTAGATGGCGAAGTTGGAATCGTAGCCCAGGCTCCTGATGTCGCTTCTCAGGATACGTGCGCAGGTGGAGTGGAAGGTGGAGACGAGGGGAGTTTCCCCCTCCCCCAGCATGTGCTGGATGCGCTCGCGCATCTCGCCGGCGGCCTTGTTGGTGAAGGTGACGGCCAGGATCTGCCAGGGTGGGACGCCGCGCTCGTGAATGAGGTGGGCGATGCGGTGCACGATGACGCGGGTCTTGCCGGAGCCGGCGCCGGCCAGGACCAGGAGCGGTCCCTCGCCGTGCAGCACGGCCTCCTGCTGGGGAGGGTTCAGTTTGTGGAGCAGTTTCATGATTTTCCTTAAGGCCTGCCGGGGCTTAGGCGCCGCGGAGTGCCGAGCGCCTATTTATATCACTTAGCCCCAGTCAGGTCAAAAGGGAATCTGTCTCACAGCTTTTCCAGGGCGTGGGCCAGGGCGGAGCGCAGGGGCTTGGGAAGCAGGGCGAACTTGACGCCGATCCCCTTGGGTCGGGTCTTGCCGCTTGCGTCGCTCCAGACCACCCGGCAGGCCGTCTCAACCACGGTGCCTTCTGGGAGAGTGAAGGAGAGTTGCAGCACGTTGCCGTTTCGCGCCGGGACGTCGGTGACCACGTAAGCACCCTCGACGCCGAGGTCGAAAAGCGAGCAGGGGACGGAGGCGCCGTTAAGCTGCATGGTGGCTGACAAGCTACACAGGAGGCGTCTTTCGCGGCGATCGATGCCGGGGATAAATTCGCGGGCGATCTCGAGGAAACGGTCGCGCCCGGCGGGCTTGCTGAGGAAATAGTTGCAACCGGCGGCGAAGCTGTCTTCACGGTCTTTTTCGACGGAGCTGGACGAGACCAGGACCACGGGCGTGTCGGCGTGTTTAGGAAGGGAGCGGATCGCCTTGCAGCAACTGGCGCCATCCATGTTGGGCATCTGCAGGTCCATGAAAACCAGGACCGGCTTGTGGTGCTGCACCGCTTCCAAGGCCTCGACGCCGTCGCGCGCCGTCACCACCTTCACGTCGGTATGCTTGAAAAAATCCTTCTCGATCTCCAGAAACATCTGCAGGTCGTCTACGAGCAAAATCGTCGGCTGCAAGTGTCCTCCCTTAAGAATCTTCCAGATTCTTTAATATGCAACTTCCGGCATAAAATACCCGTAGCTACCTCTCAAGTCAAGGTCACAGGTGTACCCCTTTTCGGCAGGCGTGAATCAAAACTAAAATGGCCGCCATCAATTGATGTGCGGCCATACGGTAGATCTTTGAAGATCGGCGTCCGCCCCCCTCCCTGTGGCGGGAGGGACAGGGTGGGGGAAGATGCCATTGAGGTACCGGCCCTGCTACTGCCCTTTGCCCCGCAGCGCAAGCAGGCGCTGTTTGATGCCGTGCACCTCCCGGAGGGCCTCCGGGCTCAGCCGGTCCGGGGGGAGGTTGTCACGGTCCGCACGGCGCACCCCTTCGCAGAAGCTGATTGTCCCCAACAGGCGCTCGGCCGGGACCGCCTCCTCGATGAGGCTGCGGTCTTCCGCGTCACGGACCTTGCTGCCGACAACGAAGACCTCCTCGATGCCGACGTCGCCAGCGAGCCGCATAATCTGCTGGGCCGTCTGCAGACTGCGCTGCCCCGGTTCCACGACTACCACTAGGGCGTCGACCGATTCGGCTGTGCGGCGCCCCAGGTGCTCGAGCCCCGCCTCCATGTCCATGACCACCACCTCGTCCCGCTCCAGGAGCAGGTGCCCCATCAGGCGCTTGACCAGAGTGCTTTCCGGGCAGGCGCAGCCGCTCCCCCCCTGTTCTAGGGTTCCCATCCAGAGAAAGCGGACCCCGTCGTGTTCCAGGCAGAACTTCTCCGGCAGGTCGTTCACCTTCGGGTTCAGCTTGAAGAAGGAGCCGTAGCCGCCGCTTGCGCCGGTGCGCTCCTCGGCGAGCTCCTTCATGCGCGCCACCGGCTGGAGTTTCGCCGCTCGCTGCGCCGGGATGCCCAGCGCCGCCGCGAAGTTAGCGTCCGGGTCGGCGTCGACCGCGAGCACCCTGGCGCCGTCGTCGGCGAAAGCGCGGCAAAGAAGGCTCGCGAAGGTGGTCTTGCCCACCCCTCCCTTGCCGGTGATGGCGATCTTCAGCCCCGGCCCGCGCTGCGGAACGGCGTGGAGATGGGGGTGATGATCGTGGTCGTGGCCATGGTGGTGGCCATGGTGGTGGCCATGGTGGTGGCCATGGTGGTGGCCATGGTGGTGGCCATGGTGGTGGCCATGGTGGTGGTCATGATCGTGGTCGTGATCGTGGTCGTGATGATGGTGGTCATGCGCGTGATTGTGGTTGTCGCACATAGTTTCTTGCTCCTTTGTTGCTTCGGTTCAAGCTCCTGCCGGGGCACGCCCCTCACCCCGTCCCTCTCCCGGAGGGAGAGGGAGTACGGACTCTTTGAGACGGGCCCCAGGCGGCCTCCGGCCACCCTCGCCCTCCGGGAGAGGGTGGCCGGAGGCCGGGTGAGGGCCAGCACCCTTGCCATCTAGATCCCCAGTCCTTTCCTGCGCTCCTCGATCACCTCCAGGAGCTTGTCGGCAGCGAGGTTCGGGTCGAGCTCCACCAGGAAGTAGCCGCCCAGCAGATCCTTGGCGGTCTGGGTCAGGAGCTCGGTTACCTTGGCCGAGCCGGTCACCTGCGGCATGGTGCCCAGGTGGGTCGGGATGCCCAGCGCGACGCTCCAGGTGCCGATGGCAACCGCCTTCTCCGACATCGCCTCCGGCGCGGACGCCACCAGCGGGAGCTGGTCGAGATCGACGCCGAGCTTGTCGGCCACCGCCACGGCCACCTGCACGGCGCGGCTGTTGTCCACGCAGGAGCCCATGTGCAGCACCAGGGGAAGCGGGCCGTTCAGGCCGGCCGAGGTGCCGATGGCGGTCATGACTGCCTTGAGCGAATCACCAGCGTACTCAAGCGTCGCCTCCTGGGTCATCAGGCCGTGCTTGGCGAAGGAACCTGCGCCGCAGCCGGTGGCGAGCATGAGCACGTTGTTGGCGGCGAGCTTCTTGGCCATGGTGACGAAGCTGCTGTCCTGCGCCACCTGGGTCGAGTTGCAGCCGGCGAAGAGGGCGATGCCGCGGATGTTGCCGTTGGCGATGTTCTCGATCAGCGGCTGGAGCGGATCCTCCGCGTTCAGGGTAGCCAGCGCGCCCACCACGGACTCGACGCCGAAACCGACGATGGCGGTCTGCTTGAAGTCCGGGATGTTGACCCGGCGCGGGTCGCGCCGCTTGTACGCTTCGATCGCGGTGGCGACGATGCGGCGTGCGTTCTCCAGGGCGGTCTCCTCCTTGAAGTCCACATGCGTCGCGCCCGGAATCTTGTTCTCGGCCATGGTGGTGATGACGGCGGTGTGGAAGCAGGCGCCGATCTCGCTCACCGAGGGCATGATGCACTGTACGTCGACCACCATGGCGTCCACCGCGCCGGTGACCAGCGCCAGCTCCTGAGAGAGGTAGTTCGCGGCCAGAGGGATGCCGTGACGCACCATGACCTCGTTGCCGGTGCAGCAGATGCCGACGATGTTGATGCCGTCCTTGGCCCCGGCCTTCCGGGCCTCCTCGTCCATCTGCCCGGCTACCTCGCAGACCACTTCGCTCAAAAGCGGGTTGTGGCCGTGTACGGCGATGTTGACCGCGTCCGGCTTGATGACGCCAAGGTTAGCGGCGGTGATCACCGGGCTTGGGGTTCCGAACAGGGCGTCGGAGAGCTCGATGGCGAGGCACATGCCGTCGAAGTCGGCCAGCGCGCCCTTGATACCGCCGAGAATCAGGTTGACCGGATCGGCATCACAGCCGACCAGGGTGCGCCCCATGATCTGGGTGATGACGGCGTCGATGTTGTGCGGCAGGACGTGCAGGGCCTGCAGGCGCTCCAGGCGCTTCTTGGTGAGGGTGGCCTCGATCCAGTTGCAGGGGGCGTCGTGATCCTGGTTCTGGAAGTCCTCCAGGGTCGCCTTGGCCACCGCGGCTGCGATGGCCGGGATGTCCTGCCCCTCTGTGCAGATGTCGAGTTTCGCCGCGACCGCGCGCAGCTTGACCTCGTCGCGGATCTGGTAAGCGGGGAGCCTCCCTTCAGCCACGCCCTGCAGGGCGAGCGCCACGTGGCGGCCGTGCTCGGAGTGCCCGGCGGCGCCGGCCGCGATCATGCGGATGACGTTACGAGCCACGATGGTGTCGGCGTCGGCGCCGCAGATGCCGCGCTGGGGACCATCGCCGAACGGATCGATGCGGCAGGGCCCTTTCCAGCAGATGCGGCAGCAAACTCCCAACTGGCCGAAGCCGCACTGGGGCTGCATGGCGCGGTGACGGTCCCAGACGGTGGAGATGCCTTCTTTTTTCGCGATGGGCAACAGGGTCGCCGCGGACGGATCGGTGCTGAGCTTCATGGTCATATCCTTGCCTTCCTTGATTTGAGATGTTGGAGCGATTGGGCCAGTTCGGCGGCCCGCGCCTCGATAAGGGTCTGACGGTACTCTTCCAGGTCCACGAGGGTCAGCGCCTTGGTCGGGCAGGCCTCGACACAGGCGGGGACATCGCGACCGGTGCCGGCGCAGAGGTCGCACTTGCGGGCGATGCCGCCGTTGGTGCGGCAGTTCTCGGGATCGGTCCCCTCATGCTTCACACTGATGGCGCCGAAGGGGCAAACCATGACGCAGACCTTGCACCCGACGCAGTTCTTCTCGCGCACCCCGACCTGCCCGCTCTCCTGGAGCATGGCCCCCGTTGGGCAGGCCGCGGCGCAGGGCGCGTCCTCGCACTGGCGGCACTGCACCGGCATCATCACGCCGCCCGCCGCCACCACGCGGTTGCGCGGCCTCAGGGTCAGCCCCGCGAGCGCCGCCTGGTGCAGACCGGTCCCGGAATGGGCCACGGCACAGGCCATCTCGCAGCCGTGGCAGCCGAGACAGCACTCGGGGTCGGCAAATACGATGGCATTTTCACGTTGTCGCTTCATTGTGGTCTCCTTTGCAAATCCATCATTAGGCATCCTCTCCTGCTCTACTGCGTGCTGCGTCCACATCCCCTCTCCCTCTAGGAGAGGGCCAGGAGGAGGGAATTCGTTGCCGATGCATCCCCTCCCCCGGAGGGGGAGGGTTAGGGAGGGGGCTTGCATGCTTCCCCCCTCTCAGCCTCCCCCCTCCGGGGGGAGGAGCGCTTGCACGTCGGGCGTCCGCGCATCGCTACCAGGACTTCATGGTTCCTTCCAGGCTCTCCAGATACAGTTCCCTGCCGCCGGTCGGCTCGACATCACCCGACGCGCAGACAGGGCAGCTAAAGCTGAAATTCACGATCCTGAAACGCTCCCCGCAGCCGCGGCAGCGCCCGGTGAGCGGCACTTCCACTATCTCGAGCTGCGCCCCTTCTGCCACGGTCCCCTCCGCCACCACCTCGAAGCAGGCCGCCAGCGTCATTGGCTCCACCGCCGCCAGCTCTCCCACCTTGAGGCGCACCTTGGAGATGGATTCGATCCCCTGGGCCGCCACCTGCTCGTTGATGATCTCGAAAAGCCCCGTCACCAGGGTGATCTCGTGCATGGCGTCTCCTAGCGGTCTGTGCAGGCGATGCAGGGGTCGATGCTGTTCACGATGAGCGGGATGTTGGCCACCGGCTCGCCTTTCAGCATCAACTTGAGGGCGTCCCAGTTCATGTAGGAGGGAACGCGCCACTTGAGGCGCACCGGGAAATCCGAGCCGTCGGTGCGCAGGTAGTACATGAGCTCGCCGCGTGGCGCCTCAGACTTAGCGATCGCCTCCCCCGCTGGAATCTCGGGCAACGTGTCGGCGCAAAGCGGCCCGGCTGGGAGCTGTGCCAGGCACTGCTCGATGAGCGATACCGACTGGCGCGCCTCGGCAAGCCGCACCAAGTTGCGCGCCCGGACGTCCCCCGTCGTTTGCAGCGCCACCTTGAAGTCGAGACGGTCGTAGGCGCCGTAGGGACTTTTCTTGCGCACGTCGTAGTCGATGCCGCAGGCGCGCGCCACCGGCCCCACTACCGCGCACTCGACCGCCGCCTCGCGCGGCAGCACCCCCACCCAGGCCATGCGGGCCATGAGCACCGGGTTGTTGCCGAACTGCAGGTAGAGTTGGTCCAGCGGCTTTTTCATCTGCTCCATCGCCTGGGCCAGGTAGCTTGCCGCCTCCGGGGTCAGGTCGTAGCGCACCCCGCCGATCACGTTGGCGGCCAGATCCATCCGGTTGCCGTAGATGGCCTCCTTGGCACGCTGCATAATCTCGCGGATCTCCATGATCCTGCGAAAGAGCGGGACTTCGCCGATGGCGTTGGCCTGGACCGCGCAGCAGAAGAGGTGCGAGGCAATGCGCTTGATCTCGTCCGCAACGGCGCGCAGGTACTCGGCGCGCTCCGGGATGGCGATCCCGGCCACGTCCTCGACCGCCGCGCAGAAGGTGCTGGGATGGCTGTTGGAGCAGAGCGAGCAGAGGCGCTCCAGGAGGGTGATGTTCTGGTACAGGTTGCGGCGCATCACCAGGTGCTCCATGCCGCGGTGCACCTGGCCCGGCAGGACGTCCAGGTCGGCCACCCGGTCACCTTCCAATTGCACCCGAAAGTACATCGGCTCCTCGAGAGCCAACTGGTGCGGCCCCAGTTCGATGATCTTGGTGGTCATGCGTCCTCCCGTTCGCCGGCCAGGACCTTGTCCCAGAGGACCTTGCTGGTGGCCGCGTTGGTGAAGGTGGAATATGGCACCAGGCGCTCGAAGGGGGCGTGGGGGAGCGAGTGATCGAGGAACAGGCGCCTCGGGTCGGGATGCCCCACCACCTGCACGTCGTACAGCTCCATCAGCTCACGCTCCTGCCAATCGCAGTTGCGGAAGATGGGAGTGAGCGATGGTACTCGCGCCCACTCCAGCGGGAGGATTACCGTGAGGGTCAGCGTGGCGCCGTCCAGGTCGAAGTGGTAGGCGATTTCGCGCTCGCCCTTCTCCTGGGCTCGTTCCGGCAGGTACGGGGTCACCATCGCCAGGCGGCCGCCGAGTTCGGCCACGGCGCGGGCCGCCGGGAGCAGTGCCTCCCCGGAAGGGAGCCGGCACCAGCCGGTCAAAACGCCCTTGCTGTCCCGGCGCCACGTCACTTCAGTTTCCTCGCCAGCGGCACAAGCCAAGGCGGCGGCAACGCAACCTTCAACACCATCCCTCACCCGCCCTTCGGGCACCCTCTCCCGGAGGGAAAGGGGATCTGCCGAGGGGGTTGATCTTCCACCACAGGCGTCCACAATCCCCTCTCCCTCAACCAACCTCTCCTTTTCACCTGTAAGGTTGATGCAATCGCTCATCGTCTGGGCACTCCTATGCTCATCTGCTGACGGCAGGCCGGGCAGAGGTTCTTCAGTTTCTCAATCTCGGGGTTGGGGCGGCGGAAGGCGGCGTGCAGGAGTTGCGGCGCAGCCGGGATGATGGCCTCGCCGCAGCCGGCGCAGGGCTCGTAGAGAACCTCACCGCGGTCGACCTGGCGGAAGGCATCCGCGGCGCGGTGGTCGAGGCGCCAGTCCCCGGTGACGGAGAGGGCGCCGGTGGGGCAGTAGTGACTGCACAGGCCGCAGAAGACGCAGCTGTTGTGCCAGAGGGTGAGGCGAACGCCTTGCTTGCCCGCCTCAAAGCGGATCGCTCCAGCGGCGCAGACGTGGCGGCACATGCGGCAGTCCACGCAGGCGGCGGCGTCGAAACTGAGCCTGCCCCGGGCGGGGAAGTTGTCGGCGTGAGATGGCTTCCGATCACCCGGCTCATGAATCGGCTCCACTCCCTCGCGGCGGGCCTTGCGGATCTCCAGTGCTGTGCGGATTCCCTCCAGCAATGCCTGGGGACGCGGCGGGCAGCCGGTGACGTTCACGTCGACCGGTAGGTGGCGATCGAGCGGGCCGTCCACCGCGTAGCTGTCGCGGAAGACGCCACCGGAGACCGGGCAGACGCCCACCGCGACGGTGAGCCTGTCGCGTGGTGTCTCTGCGTAAAGCCGCAGCACCTCGTCGCGCGCTTTCACGGTAAGTGGACCGGTGACAAGCAGCACGTCAGCCTCGCGAGCCGATTCCGTGTAGCGGCAACCGAGCTGTTCCACGTCGAACTCGGCCACCGCGGACGTCACAGCCAGCTCGACGTCGCAGCCGTTACAGGATCCTGTGTTGATGCGAAACAGCCGTACCGGCTCGGCTGCCGTTTCTTGTTCCTGGATAGCCATCGCATTCTCCCCATTGCAGACACGTTGCAGCATGGGCGGCAATGTAGGGGAAAAAGCGCGCGCGGTCTGTCGGCGAGCCGACAGTTCGGTTTTTTTCTTACTCGTGGATGTGGGAGTCGCTGTTGCGGTTCAAGTGGAGAGATGCCTTGGATATCAGGTTCCCCCCTATGCGAAGGGGGGTCAGGGGGGATTTGCCTTTAGACAGTACACGTTGTGAGAGTGTGAGGGGACAGGCACCTGCGGAGCAGTCCCCTCACCATGCGTTCAGACAATTTCCTTCATTTCCTTGAAAGCGTCGAGGTCCTTGATGAGCAGGGCCTTACGATCGATCTTCACCAGTAGGTCTGCCTTGATGAAATCGTTGATGATCTGCGAGATGGTCTGGCGCGTGGTGCCGATCAGGAGGGCGATGTCCTCGGTTCCGAGCCCCAGTTGCACCACGGTTCCGTTGGCGGTCACCTGTCCGCGGTCGGCCGCTGCGCCAAACAGGAAGTCGACCAGGCGCAGCCGCACGTCCTTGAAGGCGAGCCCCTCGATTGTCTGGATGGAGTTCTGTAGCAGTTCCCCGAGCACCTTGACCATGGTTAGCGAAAGTTCCGGGCGGCGGGCGAGCGCCTGCCCAAAGGTGGCGGTACTGCACACCAGGATCTCTGTCCCCTCCAGCGCCTGCACGAAGGCGGGAGTATGGGTGCTGAAGACGTCCCCCTTTTCCAGCAGGGCAAGGGTAAACTCCTTGTCCTCGTAACTGAGGTAGATGCGTAACCGGCCGCTCCGCACCACGAATACCAGGTTCTTCTCCTCAAAGGGGGAATAAACCAGGGTCTTGCGGGCGTAGTGGCGCGGCGTGAAGTTGGCTTGGAAATCGGGATCGGCGTGGAAGAGAGAAAGGAGGTCTGCGTCGGAAAGCTTCATCTTGGTCGGCATCTATAGCCCCTCCAGAAGAGTTACCGGTGCATTATGAAGCAGGCGAGGTGCAAAAGGCAAGGCGGGCCGCGCTGACGACGCGTATACATCCACTCCCACTTTATCTTGCCGCGACAGGCTTTTTTGTTAGTATCTCCCAATGTGTCTTTTGGCCGGGAGTAATTCATGGGAATGGGACGCGACATACTGATCGTCGATGACAACGAGGTGGTTACCGGGGTGCTGGTTGACCTGTTCCGCAGAGAAGGGTACCACAGCGCGGGCGTCGCCAGTGGCGAGGAGTGCCTGGAAGAACTCAGGCAGACCGGGTGGAAGCTGGTGATGCTGGACGTACGCCTCCCCGGCATCAGCGGCATCGAGGTCCTGCGGGCCATCGGAGATGACTATGCCAAGACCGACGTGATCATTATGACCAGCCACGTGCCGCTGGAAACCGCCGTCCAAGCCCTGCGACTGGGCGCCCAGGACTACCTGTTCAAACCCTTCGACGACCTGGAGATGGTAGTAGCGACGGTGAACCGGGCCATGGAACGGCGCCGCCTGATGGAAACGCATGACCACCTGGTGCGTACCCTGGTCGACTTGGCCGTAGAAAATACACGAATCATGGCGGAACTCCGCACCGCAAACAGCGACCTGGAGGAAAAGGTCGCGCAGCGAACGGCGGAGATCAGCAAGGCCAACCTGCAGCAAAAGGCGATCATCGCCGAACTGAAGCAGGCCAAGGAAGCCGCCGAGGCCGCCAACCGGGCCAAATCCCAGTTTCTCGCCAACATGAGCCACGAGATCCGCACGCCGATGAACGGAGTGCTGGGGATGGCGGAACTGTTGCTGCACACTGACCTGAACCAGAAACAGCGCGGCTACGTCGAGATGCTGCACCAGTCCGGCGATTCGCTTTTGGGCATCATCAACGACATCCTCAACATATCCAAGATCGAGGCGGGCAAGCTAGAGATCGAGAAGGTCTCCTTCGACCTGCACGAGACGGTGCGGGGAGTGGTGGACCTCTACCGCGAGGTGGGGCAGCGCAAGCGGGTGACGCTCGAGCTGCAGATCGGTCCCGATCTTCCCCGGCGCGCGCTGGGTGACCCGAACCGCCTGCGCCAGGTGTTGATCAACATCGTCAACAACGCCTTGAAGTTCACCGACCAGGGTTCAGTCAAGGTATCGGCCTGCCTGGTAGAGAGAAGCGGCAACGGCCACTATGTCGGGTTCGAGGTGAAGGACACCGGCATCGGCATTCCTGCGGAGGCGGTCGGCAGCATTTTCGAGTTATTCACCCAGGTGGACGGGTCTGCGACCCGCAGGTACGGCGGGACCGGTCTCGGGCTGGCCATCGCCAAGCAACTGGTGGAACTGATGGGCGGGGAAATCGGCGTAGAGAGCGAACCGGGGCGAGGCTCCACCTTCACCTTCATCGTCTACCTCAACGCCGCGCCGGATGCGGCGTCGGACGAGGAAGACGGCCCGATTGAACTGGAGAACGAATGGGAAGAGCCCGCCCAACCTGCCCTGTGTCACGCGCGCGTGCTCCTGGCGGAGGACAACCCGGTCAACTGCGAAGTGGCCCACGCGATGTTGACCACCCTGGGGTGCCAGGTGGACGTGGCGCAGAACGGGACGCAGGCGGTATCGGCGCTGGCGCGCAAGAGCTACGACCTGGTCTTCATGGACTGCCAGATGCCGGAGTTGGACGGTTACGAAGCAACCCGCGCCATCAGGGATCAGGAGCGCGACTCCGGCAGACACACCCCCATCATCGCCCTCACCGCCCACGCCATGGCAGGGTCGCGAGAAAGCTGCCTGGGCGCGGGGATGGACGATTTCCTCAGTAAGCCCTTCAAGCTGGGGCAGCTCCAGGAGCTGATCCAGAAGTGGACCTCGCCCTGAGCTGAAAGCGGCACCGCAACTATTAACCTAATGCTACGGAAATGGCCGCTGGGGTGTTCTCCAGCGGCCACTCGTGCCTCAGCTGTTCCAAGTTCCATTGCCCCGACTGCAGCATCAAGGTTTCGCCTGGTCGGCAAACCTCCCTTCATATTTCGCCGCCCCGAGGCAACGCTCGAAGACGAACTGGCAGATGCGGGTACCGGGATAGAGCGCCAGCGTCTTGTGCCCCAGGTTCACGATTTCCAGCACCTGCTGGTTGGAGATTCCTGGCTGCATGAAACCGGCGGTGACATGGACCGCCAAGCCGAAGCGGGCGAAGCGGCTGCGCCCTTCCAGCCAGCCGGCCATGGTCCCGGCCAGCGTGATCCGTTCCCTGGTGATGCCCAGTATCATTTCGCAGGGAGCGATGGTGATAAAGTCGCCATCCGCCACCGAAACTGCTTCCGTGACGTCGGCAAAGTCGGACTCGTTGTGCACGTGGCAGACCCCGGTTTCTTTTTTAAAGATCCTGAATTCATTCCCCAGGGTCAGGTCGACAGATCCCGGGCCTATCTGTGACTCTTCCAGCGGCTCGATGGATATTTCACCGCAAGCGATCGCGTCTTTTATTTCACGCCCTATCAAAACAGACATAAGTCACCTCGCCACTGCTCAGTATCGGGGATGTTGTAGCGTTTCAATAGTGTACCCGTTAACGTGCCGGAAGCATTAACCAGCAGATAAAACATTCCACAAACGACAAAGCGCCGGCCACGATATTCGCAGCCGGCGCTTCTTTTGTGGTGTCCCCATGAAATAAAGTTGTAACCTGGTAATCTTCAAAATTTCAAGCGGTTACCCCGCACACCAAATTTCTCCCCGAAAATAAAATTATATACTCCACCCTAGACGACTGAAAAGCTAGTCGGAAATAAAGTTGTATACCGAAACTCAAGTGGCGCCATCGATGGCTCTTCTCTCGGAGTCATTCGGGAATTTTGCCACGAGCGTTTGAGTCGCATCAGTTATCGAGAGGAGAAGTCGAGCGAGACAAGCATCTGCGCGAGGTCGATCTGTTCCTTGTGACAGAACTTCTTGAGTCCTCCCATACCTGCCAGGCCGAAGCAACAAAATGCCGAGCTGTGGCGGGCCTCATCGTCACAGCCGAAGCTCCGCTTGGAACTCGCTGGCGCCACCATAGGACGGGTGCCTCACATGGATGTGTGCGATTCCGACTCTCTTCATGGCTCGTTCTGCTTTTCTGCCCACAGCAATGAAGCGCGCCTCAGGAAAGGTCTCCGCAGAATGAAGAGTGCCGGGGCACCCAGTTCGATTTCTGCGGCATTCGGGGTCCGGTTGTCCCAAACGTCATCAAGTGGATGTGGGTGCAGGCAGACCGCATTCCAAAGTATTACCTAGTAGCTTCTGCCAGCATGGCGAAATATTAGCCGTGTCCTTCACTAAGCCAAGAACGTAGAGTGCGCTCGGTAACAGTACAAATGCTTTGAACAGGCACTCCCTTGACCCTGGCGATCCTTCGTAGCTCTTGGGCGAGGTAGCTTTTGATGCACCCCTCAACGGCAGCACAGTCAAGCACACCGACCCGATCCAGAACTGCGTCAAGTGGCATCTGCTCGGCACAATGTCTCGCCACTTGTGCCCCCACGCTCGCGTCCCCCGTCGTTTCTCCTACCCGCAGCCTCCCTAGCGCATCCTCCACAGCCTGTTCCAAGGGTGTTTTCCCCTCCGGATCGCAGATTGCAGCCAAAATGTGGTAGGCGACCAAGTAGAGGCTTCGGATATTACCCGGAAGGTACTCGTCCCGGAGCCGGCGAACCAGACGGGTGTGTACAGAATCACTGATTCGCGCGCTTGCTACGGCATCGGCCCTAACCGCTGCGGTGTGGTAGACCTGACGCCAGATCCAGTCCAGGTCCTCGGGGATCTCGCGCAGTGGCGGATATCTGAGGACAAAGGAGCTGATTCTGTCCATAAAATCAGGATGGAGTCGCTCTGTTATTTTGTGCCACGGCAGGTTGGTCGCCGTCACCAAGCGGAAGTTGCTCTTGACCAGGTTCTTGCCGCCCAGCGGCAGGTACTCCTTTTCCTCTAGGGCCTTAAGAAGCAGCCGCTGCACCTCAGGGGAAATATCTCCCACCTCATCCAGAAAGAGCGTGTCGTTATGGGCGGCAGAAAGAAGTCCTTCATTGGCTTCGGATGCATCGGTAAAAGCTCCCTTTTGGTGCCCGAACAGCTCCGAACGCATGGTCTGCGGTGAAAAATGCCCGCAGGGGACCGAGATCATCTTCTTCTGCACCCCATGCCGGAAGGCGCTGTGTTCCCTGATCCAGCTCGCCAAGGTGGTTTTACCGGTTCCCCGCTCGCCCACTATGAGAACGGGAACGTTGAGGCGTGCAAAGCGAGCCGCTTCATCATAGAGATGGATCAGCAGGGAGGAGCGAAAACGGGCCCGGTCCCAGAAAATGGAGCCCTCTACGGAGTGAACCTTGGGGAGGTTAGCGGAATATGCCTTGTAAAAACTTTCGATACCTATGGAAATGGGAGCGACGATAGCCCCGTCCTGGCGTTCACCTTGCCGGTAGCTTTTAACCACAATGCACGGGCTCTGAATGAAGCCCGTTTCCGCCATCAATACCCATACCGTCTGCATTGAAGGGGTGCCTGGGCTTACGTGTACAATCAGCTCTCGCCCCTCGAAGCGGCGCCGGAGCTGCTGGATCTTTGGCTTAAGAAAGGTGAAGATAGCCTGATGGTCGGTGGGATCCCCCCCCCCCCATTCTTCAGCGGTGATCTTGATGCTGCCGTCGCGTTTCGCGATCTCTTGGCAGGTCGCCCTCCCGTCATCCGAGGGGCGGAAGAACAGCACCGCATCCTTAAATTTCCCCACGTAGGGAGAAGCCGGATCAAAAAGCAGGGACAGCGTGGGTCCGGCCCGCAACCCTCCCGCTATCTCCCTGAAGGTCCCTGTGCGCATGTCGCGCTCGTACGGATCGTTGTTGCGATCCACCCATGAAACGAGGACCAGTGATTTCTCGTTCTTCATGCACTCCTCCTGTCCCATCGTCACCCATACCGGGCGCACCCTTTTATAACCGGCGCCAAAACATCTTAACAGGAAGTATCTGTCCGGTAAACGGAAATATTTTTCCGAATTTGCCTTCCAGCAAAACCCTCGCAAATAAAATATCGTTATTAAATTCAGTGCCTTATATCGTCGCACCATTTGATGGCACGGATACTGCTAGTAGAAGTACATTCTATACCTTTTGGAGGCTACCATGAAACAACTCTCCCCCTCTGCTCCCACACCTAACCTCTCCAGCACGATCACCGCAGGAAGCGGCTGCGGCGTTGTTTGCTGGTAATCACCGCTGCCTGCCTCTTTGAGGAGGCAGGCGCACGTCTGCTACCGTTACTAACGAGAGGACCTTATGAAAACCTACGCGACCGCCTCCGGAAGTGCCGCACTGACGATATCCTGCGATGGACTGCTGCTACTTCTTTCCGTGGTGCGCCAGACAGCAGGGGAAAGAACCGGGATCCGCGCAACCCTGCCCGATCACGCTACTCTGGTGCAGAGCGACGAGGGAGGAACGACCCGGATCGATATTGATGCCGCACGCCGGCGGGTGCTCGGGAGCGCGGGCGAATGCGTTCTTGAAGTTGCCACGGCTGCGCCTCTCGCGGAACTCCGCGTCAGCGCGTCGCACGCCCGGATCGTGCTCAGTGGTGGTCAGGCAGATTCATTTTCTCTCAACCTTGCTCGCGGCTCGGTGAAAGCGGCTGGAGCCTTCCGGTTCCGAACCGGGGCTATCAACTCTGCCCTGGCCGACGTGTCATTCACCGCGCCTACAAATTTTGATCGTCTTTCTGTCGACATCGCAGCCGGCTTCATCCAGGTCCGGCTGCCCGAGTCCGGCCAGACCCTACTGCGGCGCAACGGCCACCAGTCCCGGTATGGTGATCCGGCGGCGGCAACGGTGCGGCTCGCCGCCATCAATACGCTTGCCGCGCACAGCAAGGTGACAACCTACCGTGACCAGACCGGCCAAGGAGGATGTGATGAGTCGTTTTAGCTTGAATCCTTTCACCACGGTGGCACGCAGGGGTGAAGTCTTCGTTCTCGCCTTTTGGGGGGCCTGCAACGGCCCGGCGTTAATCGAGGTGTCCGATCCCGAGCATCCGCTGTTCCGGTTACTGGGGAACAGCACCACGGATTTTGACGCATTTGCGGCACCGTTTGAGGACGATTTCGCCTCGCTGGTGAGCCAGGAGATCATCGTTCCCCAGGGGTGGAGCCGGAGTGCCGCCATGGAGCGTTACCGGCGGATGGCCAAAGACAGTTCGACGCTGCACTTGGTATTACTGCCAGCAGGTACCGCCTGCAACTGCGACTGCATCTATTGTGGTCAGGAGCACGACGGTCCTGGTATGTCCTGGGAATCAGACGGCGAGCCGCTTCTGAGGCAGCTGCACATCCGTAAGTTGCAGACGCTCCACCTTGAGTACTTCGGCGGTGAGCCCTTACTGAACCAGCCGTTCATACACCGGTTCAATACCGCAATCAGGATGTGGGCCAGAGCAAGCGGCACAAAAGTGACGGGAAGCATGACTACAAATGCTACACTGCTCACCCCGGAGTTGTGTGGCCGGCTGGTCCGGGAAGGGGTGACCCACTTTCAGATAACTGTCGACGGCGGGGAGGAGGACCATAACCGCCAACGGCCGATGCGCTGCGGCGGCAATGGGTATCAGCAGATTCTTGCTAACATCCGCGGGATCACCACCCTTCCTGAGGACTTTCGAATCGATCTTAGGATGAACTTCGACCGCGTTTCGGGAGAGCAGGACAAGGTATCCCGAGCCTTCGCAGCGCTGGCCGAGGCAACGGGCGGCGATTCCCGCTTCTTCCTGAGGACGAGAGCCGCTGGAGACTGGGGCGGCGGTATCGACACCAGCACCTTGTGCAGCAAATTTAATGCGGTGCAGAAAAATGCGCTTTTCAGCAGGCTAGCCCTCAAGTACGGTTTCCCCCTAGCCGATTTAAGAACCTGGGAAGTCGGCGGGCAGGGATGCTATGCGGGCCGGATCAACAGTCTTGTTATCGAGCCGGGTCTACGCGTGAAAAAATGCACTGTTTGCCAGGCCCCCCTAAACGATGTGGGGCAAATCGACAAAGCCGGACTATTGCATCTCAATGGTAACCTTTCGGCATGGACCGGCGAGTGCGGTGCCGCAATCACTAAGCGGTGCGCCCAGTGCCCGATCTTTCCAGTTTGCCTGGGGATCGGCTGCCCGCTGAAAAGCCTGGACGGGGCCGAGCCGGGAGGATGCATCCTTTCCCTGTACCACCCCCGGGAAATGGTCCAGCTCTTTTACGACTCGTTCAAGGCGCACAATCACTGAGATGCAGGCTAAAACGAGGCCCGACCTCCCATTTAAGGATAAAAAAATGACCAACGACATGAACTATATTGAACTTGAACCCTCCGACCTACCCGTGTTTTCGCACCTGGCCACGTGGGCCGAGGAGCAGATCCGTCTGTTCGAGGCGGATCTGACACAGTGCACGGAGGGGGCAAAGGAAGACGTTTATGCCTCCCTGTCGGTATTCCACCTGCTGCTGGGAGATATCGCAGCCGCAGAAGAGCACTACCAGAAAGCGCTCAACCTTGACCCTAACCGGGAGCGCCCTCTGAAAAGCTTCGAGGACGCCGTCGAGCAGGATCTTACCCCGCTGCTGCGGCAGCTGGCCTCGGAAGGCGACCCGCAGGAAATGCTGCAGGCGGCAGCATTCTCTGCCGTACTACTTCTTTTGCTGCTTCCGGACAACATTCCAGCCGCGGATGATCCTGACATCAGCTTCTTCTTCGATCGTTATCTCGAATTGTTGGACTCGGGGGCAGTTCCGGAGTTGGACCGGACGCTGGGGAGGATCAGGGGTTTTGACACCTACAGCGACGACCTGGTGAGCTTCTTCGAGTTGGCGCTGACTGTCTATCGGCAGAACAAATCGGGAGAGTTCACTTACGAAGGATACGAGGCGGCGGTGTATCTAGAGCGGATCTTTGAGGTCACCCTGGCCCTGAGCGAGGAGATCCTCTACCATTTGCCTCACCTGACCGGCAGCGACCGCGCCAAAAAGGAAATGCAGGACGGATGGACCAGACGCATCGAGGAGCAACAGCGGCAGATCGAGCTGGAGAAGGCGGTAATCGAAGCCAGGGACATCGTCATCCAGAACCTCTGCCACTCGATAAAAAACATTGTTCGCAACGCGATAAGCCCCCTGGAAACAGCAAAGAGCTACATCCTGACGGGAAACCTGAGCCGGGTCGGCAGCGCCATAGACACCGCGAAAATCGGCATCAACATCATACGCGAGATGACCAGCGCTGCCACCCTCTCCTTCCATGGTACTGAGCAGGATTTCTACAGCGACGCCAGCACCAGGCCGACCGAATGGTCCCTCTATTCAATCATTTTATGTGGCATGACCGCCGCGATCGGGAACGTCCTGAATGGCGACATTTTCTATGACGCCATCCGTTCCGGGTACTTCAAAGACTCAGATACCCTCTTTCAATGCAGAGGTGAGTTCCTGGATCTGGCCACCAAGGAGGGAGAAACCCAGGAGGCCGCACTGGCGGCGTTTGCCGAGAAGTACCTCTTCGGCCTCGATCTGCGGATCAACGATGCCAAGGGGCTCTTCCTGTCAACGGAGCGGGACAACAAGGGGGCGTACATCAAATTTCACACCATTTTGGGAGAAATCCTTCTCAATGCAGTGAAATACGCGAGCTCGGTTACCCGGAAATCCAGGAAGATACGTGTCCGACTCGCTAAGCAGGGAAACAACCTGGTTTTCGAGGTGGATAACAGCTTCTCCCCCAACGTCCCGATGACCTCTACCGGCTTGGGCAACGTCATCATCGACAATATAGCTCGCGTCATGGGCGCTCCGCCGCCGGAGCGGACACACAACAACAGGCGCTATGTGGTCAATCTGAAATTTTCCAACTTCTGGGAGGGTGAAAAGTGAAAAAGATCTTTTATCTGGAGGACGAGCTCAGCGTCGACACGATGATCAGGCTTTTCGGTTTCATCAGCCCTGAAATCGTGGAAGAGCTCGAATCAATTGACCGCAACTCGCCCAACATCGGCGAAAGGATCGTTGATGCCTTCAAATCGAACCCGCTTATCCGTGTAGAAAACACCTTTGTGGGGGCCATTAAGGAGCTGGGGAAGAATGGATGCGATTACGACCTGTTCATCATTGACAGAAACCTTTCCAAAACTGGATACCGCTACAATTATGTAGGGAAACTACTTGCCCAACAGAAGATGGGGAAGGAGGGAGAGAAGCTGTTCCAGCCGCAACGAGAGGGAGATGCCATAGTTAATCTGCTTTTCGCCCGGCACTTGGACTTTAACGGCAGCGTCGATGACTTCGTAAAAAGCCTCATATTCCTCACCGCCAACCCGGACCTGGGAGATGGAATCCACGTCCCGATGATACTGAAGGGCGACAAGGGGAAGCAGTGCATCGTGTGCAAGGACGAGGATTGCTATGATGTAATACGACATAGAATGCTCCATCCTGCCCTGCGCCAGATTCTCCTCGATAACTACGAAACCTTCGGCATTGTCAGCCGTCATTTCGAAAACCCTACCCTTCGCGTGTTGCGCGAGCACCTCCTCCTTTGTTACCGATACCTGCAGTCCTCCCCCGAACACATTGCCGGAGGACTTGTCCAGGAGCCAAATCCCCGGCTTTTTATTGAAAAAATAGTAAATAAGGTCGCACCCCATATCAAAGAGAAGTCCGAGGATCGGTGGAAGTTGATAGAAGATTTTTTGTCCCCGAAATTAAGGAACGACGAAAAGCACATTCTGCCCTTGATGCGGTACATCCATCTGTACCTAAATAAGAAAATTCACGGGGAGATGCCTAATTACAACCTGACCACCCCAATTCATGGTTGCCTTGACGTCCTCAAATGGTTCGACAACTACGCAAAACGTCATCTAGTGTCCCGTCATGGAAGTTCTTTCCAGTAATTCTGGGCTATATTTACATGAGCGGTATGCGTAACTAGCTGTTTTTAATGTCAGTTGACCTGTCTACATTTTCGGAATTAATTTACCAAACGGGGGGAAAAGTAGTATTCTCTTAGGAACTTTTTTGCAGATTGCTACGTTTTTCGTAACATTTTGCAAAAAAGTTCCTAAGAAAATTACAATCCGCTTACCTTGGTGTCAGAGCCTCCGCTCCCCACAATTCATTTCCCAATGCGAACCTGGCCCCTCAATCTCATGCCCTTTTTACAATGCCACCATAGACAAGCCATCGCTTTCCAGCCTCCAAATAATGGATGTTGACATCCGCATCTGATGTACCGCGCAGTCCGAAACTGATCTCGAGCGAGGCATTTCCCTCCGTTGACACTACAGCCGTGGAACTCACTTCGTCACTGCCTAGAGACTTTGCGTTCAGGCAAAAATCGCCCCTCAGGGACTTACCAGTCAATAGTTTAGCTGCCACCGTTCCCTGGTTGACTCCCACCTCCAAGGATGGGACATCATCATAATATAATGCTGGATCGATCACGACCTCGTTCTTGCCAGTCCGTCCTTGCCTTGACCTGAAACCCGTAATTCCCGCTGCCTCCATCAGGTAGCAAAGCGTGCCGAAGTCCTGCTCGTTTCTACAGATGAGGGTAATAGGAAGGTCCGCTAGGCTCAGTTCTTCCTGAACCAAGAACTCTTGTTGCGACGCCGCCAGGAATTTCGAAACAGAAACCTCTCCGTGGTTGGCGTAGACATTTGCGTGGTCAAAATGGTCAAGGAATTCAGGGTGGTTACCGAAACGGCTGGATTGAGAGGCCATGTTGCCGTTGCTGACGGCGCACCTGCTACCTGCTGCCGCGAGCACCTCCCGAAGCGGCAGCCGGATGAATATAGGCACTGGGCAAAGGGCCCGAATGTCGCCGTAACTGCGGCCCAGGCACTGGTTGTGCCACTGTGTCGGGGTCAGGGGCCGAAAGTAGAAGCGTGCGAACCCCTTGACGGTCTCTGAGGTGTGGGCTATCAGGCTCCCTCCGGCGGAATCACAAAAGGAGTTGCTTCGACTACGGGATTTTATCGCCTGCTGTTTCAGGATCTTAACCAGGTTCTCCACGTGAGTGAAATGGTAGATGAACCCGCTCCAGCGCGACTTCTGTTTCGCCAGGTCGGCGATCAGCCTCTCGGCGAAATCTCGCGTCACCCCGGATTCCTGGGTCGCACAGAAACGGTTCTCGCGGCATTTTTCGCGCAGTTCTGGCAGAAAACGGGCCGGCTCGCACAGATACATTTCCACAGCAGGCTTCGGTGGCGCGGTCTCTTTCGGCGCGACAACGGGAGACTCCGCCGGGGTTGCCGCCGGCTCAGGAACAGGCGCGGGGAGAACTGATACGTCAAATCCCTGCCGGGCCAGCCAATCCTTGCCATCAGCCTCAGACAGCCGCAGCAAAAGATCGATTCCCTGCGAGCACTTAGGATTCTCAAGCCTCCGGGCCAACTCCTGGGCCACAGCGTAAATAACCTTTACATCCTTCTCGTTTCCCATGAAATAGAGCTTGTTCGTCCCGCTCACGACGCAGCTCAACTTAGAGCCTTCTTTTGTTCTGGATGTGTCTGCCTGGCGGAGGACGTAACTTCGCACCCGAAAGCATTCCAGCGACTCAAGGGAGGAAATCTTCCTCAGATCATCAACCGCCTGCAGCGAGGCCTGCTGACCTGCGGCCACCATGGCAAGCATATGTCGCCTGTTGTGGATGATTTGGGTCAGTTCCGGACTTGCAGACTCATCACAGGTGACCACCTCGATCTCGGCAGCACTCACGGGTCGGACACCCAAACCTGTAAGCAGCCGATATGCCTCGTTGGAGGCCAGTTCTCCGATAAAAGGACGTTCCTCGCGGTCGAACAACAGCAGCTCATCCGAATCCTCGGCGACGTTAAGCGCAGTGGGGTGGCAAAAGGTGCCGGCCTCAGACAGGAGGGCAGCGTCAGTCCCCCAGTCACCGACCGCCTGCAGATCCAGCCCGGACGGGCCAGTACGGATGGCCTCGAGGCGCCTGTATATTCTGTCGATCCTTTCTTTTGTCGCAGCAGTGATGTCACTGCTCTCTGCTATCTTGCCGAGTAACCACAGACACTGCCTCGTGTCGAGAACGCGTTTGCATCCATAGTCAGCCAAAACTTTCGGGCTGACATCGTAATCTTCCGCGTCTATGAAGGGGATATCGTCACCGACCAAAATCCTGTTCTCGGGGCTTTCGACGATGAGCTCAGAAGCGAGATGGCACTTTTTATCGCTGCCGGGCCACACCCTGCGTTTCTTCAGCAGATACCGGATTGTAGAAGGGACAAAGTAATAATATTTGTCGGCAATGTATTTACCCTGCAATTCAGACTCTGAGGAAAGGGCTTTTTTTACGAAGTGGCGCCCCAACAGATAACCGCACTGGTCATCTTTGAAGGCATCGAGGTGGACGTTGGGCCAGCACAGGCTTTGTACCAGATGCTTTAATGGCCTCTCCCTGTCGGCCTTAGGTATGATCACTTCTGCATCGAGAAATGCAAGGTAGTTCGGAAAACGCTCACTGAGCTGCTTACGATTCAAATCACCGAGAGCTCTGAACCGGATGCCGTCTGAAACACCTATCTTCCGAAAAAACGCCTCCCACTCCTCGGCAGAGCCCCCCAACCGGAGGTATCCGGCTGCTACGAAATGAAAGTCCGCCCGACTACCGAGCAGGTTTTCCCAATCAATCCCGCTAGCGTAGGGTGCACCGAGCCAGCAATCCCTGGCCGGCTTCTTTTCTCCCGTTTTAGTTTCCAGCGGCAGCGCCCCCAGAAAGGCGTAGTCGTCCGGGTTAAGGCGCTTCTCACAGTGCAACTTGTAGGCGGCGAACGTCCAGAATTCTCTGCGGGTCTCTGGTATCTGCGTACCGAGTTTCATCGCCCCGATTAACTGCTCCTTTAGGTACTTCGGGATTACAGAAACCTGAATGGCCGTAAAGAACCCAAGCCAACTCTCAGGAGTCCCGCCGGACACGTATTCCCCAGCCACTAAATCAAAGAAAGACGGTGCCGCGGCCAACGTGTCCCATTCTGTGTCGGCAAAGTACGGAAGTCCCAGGCAACATTCCCGCGCACGTTTGTGCCCACCGTTTCTGGTGGCAACCGGGAGCGCACCGAGTAGGCGGAACTCCTCTTCCGTCAGCGGCTTCGTCAGCAAGTTCTGGTGGGTCTTGTGATCCTGGTAGGCCTGGAAAGCCACCCGCAACCATGAACGCGACCGACTTTCGGAAAGAGTGCCCTCCTTGAGCAGAGGCAGGAGATAGTTCCTCACTATCGCGGCAGGCTCTATTGATGCGACTCCAGCGGTCTGCATCAGCCAGGTTTTAAGTGCCGGACTGCCTGCGCTCTCCTTGACAAAGAGGGGATGAACCTGTGGCAGTTCCTCAGGTAGTGCCTCGGCCACCTCAGGGTCCTCCGGCGGCCAAAAGAGCTGTCCGGGTCGCAGAAGCCTGCCGTCCGACGAAAGCAGCCACGGGGTATTTTTCACCGTTTCGGTGCCTTGGCCGTAGCGCTGCAGTTGCTGTGCGAAAGCGAAGTTGGTCGCCGCGACCGTCAAAATGTCCCTGAACTGGGTTACTATCCTCGGCAGGTCAACTATGGTGACTTTCCTCAGTCCAAACCGCTCAAGCCGGTCCGCGCCGCGCAGGGAAGGGTGGATCCGGTGCCGGGCCGTGCCATCGGCCGTCACAAACGTGTCGGCATCTATGGCACAAAGAAGGCCTGCCGAGTCGTTGAAACCTGTAGCGGCAAGTATGCATCGGGTCCCCGAAGCGTCTGGGACGCATGCGGTGGCTGCAAAGGCCTTCTGCAGGGCGGCGTCAAAATCCCTGGCCAAGCTGGGCGACGAACCGGGGGCCCCGGGAATGATAAGGAGCATATCCGGGCGGCGGCCCGGATTCAGCGCCATCTCTGCCAACCACTCAGTAACGCAGGCCGCAATTTCGCAAACAATGAACTTGTTGAGTGTGTGCTCGGAAGACAGGGTCTCACGCGATGCGGTCGTGTGGAAGAGGCTGTTGACCAGCAGTGGCAGGCCGATTCGCTCCTTCGTCGGGAAATAGGAGAAGAGCGGCTGTTTTTCCTCCACCGGCCTGCCATCGGCGCTTATCGGTAAGGCAAGCGAGATGGGGACGATGTCGATTTCCTTCATCTTTGGCGGGATATTTCCATCCTCTTTTAAGGCGAGCCGCACCTCGGGTGACACTTTTCGGTGGTACTCACGGATGAGATAGCGGCACAAAGTCTTGCCGTCAACCTGGATTTCCAGCAGCTCGTCCACCCGATGCTTAGAGATGGTTCTGTCAATCCCCCCGGTTTCTATCCTGAAGCTCTTAAGTGCAGTCAGAAAGAGGACGAACTCCGGATTTTCAGCCATCTTCAGCAGGTGCCCTGTGACATCGACTCCCTTGTGAAGGCGCAGAACTATCGTCGTAATGCCACTGCCCGTCGAGGGGATGGTAACTGAGTCGGGATCAGTCCAAATCGGGGCAATTTGCCAGGGGACCAGTTTGTCCTCCCAAAATTCGCGATCAAATCGGAAGGAATATTTCCCGGACTGGATGGCAACGCAGCCTGATTGCCCGAAGACGGATTTAAACCCGATACCCTTGTATCCAATTTGCTGAACCCGTTGGCCCTTGGTACTTTCGGCGACTCCACAAAGAGAGTCCACGTTCTCTTTGGAGAACGGCACACCGTCATGGCAAAAGGAGAGCACTCCCTCCTCATCCAAGGAAACCGTGACGGTCACCCCTTCTGTAGTTGCGGCATCGCATGCGTTTTGCAACAACTCGTAAATAAAGCGGTCCGTGTCTGCATATATGGCGCTCGAAAGGGTTTCAAGGGAATGGTGCAGAAGTACGCCCTTCCTGTCAATTTCCCCCATTACCTTCATAATGCTTTCAACGTGTTCCTTCTCAGTCATCAATACACTCCATTGCATTTCAAAATGTCAGAGGTTGCTGAACTGCATCGGGAACCTTGAGTGCTGGATTCCGTGCAAAGGAGAAGAGTTTCTCGACGGTTTTCAAACCGATGCCGCTGACGGTGGCAACTCGGTTGAGTTGGCAGATGGCAGGGTTCTGCAAAGCATCAAGGACCTTCTCGGCCTGGTCGGTATGAAGCCCAACCGCCTCCCTAATCTCCGCCGCAGTCCTGCCTGCCAGAGCATCTTTGACGCCCAAGAAAAGATCGTCAGGTGCGTTCGGATCATAGCGGTATATTTCTACCGGAATGATGCATTCCCGCAGGTACGATTCCATTATCTGCCGCGAAATGTCCTGGTCTAGCCCCCCGTTTTGGGCTCCGAGCAACGGAAACGCGACGGATTCAATCCCCTTCTGTTCGTAGGTGCCCATGAACTTCTGAAGCCCAAGGTGCAAATACTCTTCTTTCGAGGGGTCTTTCCAGTGATTTTTGGTGGGAAAGTTAAGGATCCATCTATCGGAAGCTCTGTACAACCATAGAAGTCCAATCTTCATTTGCTTCTTCTGGCAGAGTCCCACATAGGCCTGAAACATCTGCGGCCAGCGGAAACGGCACTCAAGTGCAATCCCCGCCCCCATGATGCCGGAGCAGTTGACGGTATTCACAATGGTTTGGCAGTGAGACGTGAAAATATTTCCTTGTATTATCTTTAAAGCCATGTGGATACCTTTGCTTCGAGAATTAACCAATCTCTACAGAATTCCTTCAGAATTCAGCTGTGGGCGGCTCAAAGAAACCTCAACCTACGCAGGGCTTGATCCCGCTGCCTCTGCATGTCTGAATACGTCTCCCATCCACGCATCAAGCGCTGATCGGTCTTTCTGTTCAACTCGCAACGGGATCATACCCGTCCAGCCTTCCGTATCTCCGAGCCTGCAGTAGCGAGATAGAAAAGGCGCAACGGCCCACGAGCGCAAGGGCCTTCTGAGTACTGGTACACCTGCAACAACAATTCGGTCGACCCCCTGTAAGCGGTTGCGGTATCTCCCCTTTGCCGCAATGGCCTCTTGGCCGGTCGAAAGTGTCGCATCGAGCGTAAAGGCGTCGCGCCCCCCGTTATGTTCGCAGACCAGCAGAAAATCCGGGGTCAGCTCTTCCTGTTTTTCTACGCAGTTCCAGCCTGTCAAGTGGGCAGTTCGCGTTGAAATTCGGGGTTCGATCCAGAGCAGCACCTTCTTTTCTCCCCTCCGGATCTCCAAAGGCCCTCCCAAAAATAACGCCCCTCTGATCTCTCCGGAAGGTTCCCACCCGAGCCTTTCACAGGAGCGGAGCAACTGCAACCCGCACCAACGCTGGTAAAGGAAAGGGGCATCAGCCTGTGGCACAGGTGCCGACAGAAGTTCATTGAGCCAGGGCGTCATCGCCTTGCCTTTCCGGGACAGAGAATCGGACAGCCGCCTGAAATCGAGCCAGGAATGGGAACGGGGGAAGGGAGAAGGGGGGTACTGACTTGGGCTAAGCTTCTTGCCGTAGCGCCGCTGCAACAGCTTCAGAGAACGCTGTACTTGGACCTCGCCACGATATACTTCGCTGAGCATGTGCTCAAGTTGGTGGCGGTCGAGGACTGCATAGACAGAGTCACCGTCACGGACTAAACGTGCCACCTCAACCTGCTTCCGTAAGCGGCCTGCATGCAATTGAAGGTCATCATGAAGTAATTGGATCACATGCATGATCCAGCGCAGCGGTGCGGCAGGGAGGACCTGTTCTTGCTCCGGACGCAGCCAACGATACGGGATCGTCTGGCCTCCGTAGAGCGCGTAGTCGCACGGTCGAGTAGAGAGTGATGCGTGCCGGGGCACCATTGCGGGTACCATTTCCGCCAAAGCCCCCTGTTCTTCTGTCTCGAGCTCGTTCAGAAGGCGAGGTACAAGGTTGTGTACCTTCTCTACCACGCGGAGGGTCTGTTGTAAGGGGGATCCGATAAGATCGGATTTGTTGCTCCCCATTGTCAATCCCCTCTCGAGGAGTTCCGCCGCGAACTCCCGTAACTCTAGCACAATCAGATCTATCCATGCTGTAGAACTCATGCTTGGAAGACATCCCGCCCCTGGCGTCTCGCCTCATCCCAGGCAGTGATGCGCTCCGAGCACAGCACCAGAGGTGCGCATGCAGGTCGGGCAATCCACTCCTGTAGTCGATGAAGCAGCAACTCATCACCCGGGTCCCCAGCGTGAAGCCTAAGTTTGGAGAGTACTCCTTGCACCAATACATGATCCAAGGCATCCATGGGGTCCATACCCTGCAGATGTCGCACTACCATCGAAAGTGAACAGGCGGTACGAACCGAGAAAGCGACCCCGTGCGATTCTATGCGATAGTTGAGATCCTCCACGATGTCCCCAATCTGGTTAATGTCATCGATGCCGGCGCGCTTCATGGCATCCTTCCCTGAAGCCGAAACCTCTATAAGTGCAGATCGATCAAGGATCCTCGCCGAAAGCGGACGAACGGTGTGGTCGTTGTTTATAGTTGCGACGAACTTCAGGTTTGGCGGGAGGTAGAGAGAGGAGCTGGACATTGAGTTGTTCAGACCATACATGAAGGAGGCCCCTAAATCGATGGTCCTGTCGTTGTGGTCATCTGGGTCATACTCGAGCCTCACCAGGAAGTCAGAGAGCCAATGTTCAGGCTGGCTCAAATTGAACTCCTCAAAGATGGCAAGGTACAAACGGGTGTCACCGGAACGCCAAGCATCCTCGGCGCGCTTAACAAAAAGGGTAAAAGACGTCGGGACAAATCCTTGTGTCACCGGATTCACATATCCCAAGAGATCCTCGCGTCCACGCCAAGTTGAGGAGACAGGAACTACGATAGAACGTTCACGGTTCCCGTCGTCGATCAGGCGTCCCGCCAGTCGGCTCTTGCCCACACCGGGAGGTCCGGTCAAGATCAGTAGCGGTTTTGAGATCGAGGCCACTCGGAGGGCTTTCACGATACTCTCTCCGTACTCCTGGGCGATATTTTCAGCTTCAGAGTCTTCCGGCATAAAAGAATTGGCTACGTTGAATCTACAAGCCGTCGAAAGCAGATCATGTTCTGGAGATGCCGAATCCGATGGCTGATCGTAAGAGGCATCAACATCAGGGGATGTAACTGCCACGGCGCCGGATATTGACTCTTCAAACTCTGCGCTGGTGGCGGGTAGTGCCCTATCGGAAACGGGCACAGACACCTCTTGTGTGGGAAATTTCACTCCCTTTAATTTTGCAGCAAACGGCGATCCGAATCCTTCGTTACCAAAGTGGTAAGTTTTCGGAGGTTCTGTTTCCGGCTGATAGGGAGTCAGGCTTTGGAGTTGCTTCTCCGCAATTGCCAGCCAGTGTTCAATTTGATCCGAGAAGCGGAGCACCCTCAATTTTAAATGCTCCGTCCAGGCGGTGTCGGCTCGGGCGACCTTTTCGGCTTCCCTTACTGCGTCAAGGATGGCAGATATTCCCATGGGCTTAAAGTAGTTAATCCCTGGGATGGTGCCGCCAAACCAGGGTCTTTTAACTTGGTTGGGCGGGAAAATGGCCCAGTCCTCCGGGTAAGGCTCGATTACGGCTTGTCTCCAGGAGTTTTCACCTTCAATGTAGCATCTCTGGATTCGGTATCCGCCATAGATGACCTCGTCAGAAGGGCCTGAAAGTATCCCGGAAGTGAGATTAAACTTGGGGCCGAAGAAGATGAGAAGTTGATCGTCGAGAAGTTCGGGGCGCTGCGATACAAGCTTTGTCACCGAAGCGTCTGGAGTGATGAACCGCGGCGACACAGCATCGAAAATCCGCATATGGCTGCATCTGGAGATGCCACGATCGCAGAAGTTTTCATGAAAGCTGGAGGAAGAGTTTCCGCAATTCCAGTTTATTGGGTTTGAACAAATCTCTCCATTCCAAAGATGCCGATGCGCATTGATTCTGCAGGCGAATAGGTTTCCAGGCTCTATCAAAACATCTGCCTCCGAATAAGAATTTACTCTTTGAAGCCTTCTTGTCTCCCATCGTGACTCTATCACCAAAGCATCGGGGGGCCTGCTACTTAATTTCCACTATCACAATTGCAGGACTTTGGCCAACCCCTATTAAATTTCGTTAAAATAGGCTAGTATTTCCATCCTGTCAAGCATCTAAGGATGATCGGCGAAAGCCTTGTAACAAGTATCAGCACACGAACAGCGCGAGCAGGATGCAATATTGGTCGGAACTTCTGTCTCAGTGTACTTTACATAAAGGGCAAATATGTGACTTTTTGGCTGAGTAAATGGTGCTGTCGCATCTGCAGCGGAAAGATTTCACCGCTAGTGTTAAATGTTGCACTGCATGGCGTAGGACAAACGCCGCCTGTCCTCCCTCCAGTTTCTAATCAAAATGGGGCAGCAGTTCGCATTCGTGAATGGATTTGCTTCCCATCGAAACTCGGACTGCATATGTACTAAGTGAGTAGAAGAGGAGGTCACAGGCTGAGCTGCCCGCCTTGACGGCTTTTTCCATGTCTTAGGTTATGATCTGTACTTCGATAAAAACTCTTCAACCACGGCGTACTCCCGTGCATCTAAATATTCGTGACCTTTTAGCTTCAGAATGGCAAGCGCGAGCTCCCTCCCCGGCGTATCCGCTATGCAAACTGGACCTGGGGCTCTGTGCGAGTAGTATTCTTCATCCTCAACTGCTGTGACCGCAATAGCTACCATCGTTTGGGGGAACACGGGATGAGCGTTGTCCCGCTTAATGATGGTGCACTTTGTTTGCTGTCCGGCAACCTTACGGTCCAGTTTTTGTAGTAACGTTAGCAGGTTGCGCCGCGACAGGTAAACTCTGCATCTGACTTTCTTGTTTTCGATCGTGTCCATATCACCCCCTAATTTTCCAAATCGATCCATAGCTCCGCTCCCACTGCATAAGCCAGAAGCAAGGTGTTTGGCTGCCAGGCCAAAGATAGCAGCAGGACAACAGTTCACTCATAACTTCTTGGGACGTTGACGATCAGTCCTGCCCGCAAAGCGATTCGGATATGTCCATTTATTCTTTTAAGCCAGGTCAAAAGGCACGGTGATAATTTCGTTCACTGCAGGGTTGCCATATACAGCTTTCCCAGTTTTAACCAACAAATTGGGCAAGATCCTAGCTTCGCCAGGGCTATGGGAGTGCCCGCAAAGAACCAGCATCTGCGCCTCCACCCCTACCATAGCTTTTCGTAAGACCTCTCCAACAGCCTTGCAACTGAAGTGAGGAAGGTAATCGTCATTTGATATTTCGCCTTCGTGCCAGCAGGCTTCTCGGAAGGGTGGCACATGGGTTAAAACGATCACCTGCTTATATTTCTGTACCGCCCTAGGAAGAAGTTTCATGAAATGCTCTGCAGCCTCATCTCCTAAATAATGCAATTTCTCAAGCCGTTCTGCTGAGGTTAGTCCTTTCAACTCCTCGATCAATCTGTAGTCATTAAGCATCACTTTGGAGCCAAGAAAATTGCCAAATCGCCCATCCGCCCAGCCGTCATGTCCTATGAGACATGCATCCGGCGTTATCTGAATCAGTCCGGCCTGCGGCAACCAGATGAGCCTCTTGGATTCGGCACATACGCGTGCAGCTCTAGACCTGACATCTGCTATGGAGCCTCTGTAATAATCATGATTTCCCAAAACAAAGTACACTGGAGGTTCCACATTTTCCATCAGAGTCCTTAGGTAAGACTCAATGCCAACGGCTTCACCAATGTCTCCGCTTATTAAGAGAGCATCAACCTTTAGATTGTTTATGCTTGAACAAAATTCTTTACGGGTGTCTATATCTAAAAAGTTCAAATGCGGATCGGTCATCCATGCTAGCCTTAGCATTGTCGATACCCACCTTTCTTTCAACGAAATCACCACCTAAACTTAGCTTGGCGCTCCTGCTCTGCCTGCAATCTCTCTTCCGGGGTCATCCAACCGGCCAGTTGCTCCAATGCTCTCACAGATCCGACAAGTTCCCTTGCCTTTCCTAGCCGCTCGAGAAGCTGCTCTCTATTTTCATCTCCAGATCTTACAATCTCCGATTCCGCTTCTTCAAAAAAAGCTTCGATCCGTTTCACTTCGCCCCAGGCCTTGATGATTTGTAGAAGTTCACTATGGCTTTGCTCTATCGCTTGGAGTCGCTGCCTTTCAGCCTCCCTCCGTTGAGATTCCAACCGCTCGGCTTGCCATTTTTGTCTTTCAATTTCAGCCTTTCGTTCTCCCTCTTTGAAGAGTTCCACGATGGTTTTAACTTCGGTCTCTAGATCTTTAACTACGCCCACGAGCTTTCGTGGGAAATCCCCAGGTTTTGCCTCACGCCACTGCCGCAACCAAGCCACCCTCTGGTAGGGCGAGTACACCTGTAAGCACAACCGACCGCTAGTCAGATCCTGCTCAGTTCGCCAAGAATGCGATGAGGTGTACCTTGAGCGCTTCTTTGCTGGGAGTTCTGTGATGCGAAAATACTTGCCATCTTTGTATTCTGCCTCCACCCTCTCTGTCGTCTCGAAAAGTGTGAGACCAAAAGCCACGTCCCCGATGAAAACTAAAGTCGCACGAGACGGCCGCCATACATCTGAATATTCGTACTGTCCTCTCCGCCCACCTTCTCGCTCCTCCACTGTGTGATGTTTAAAATTCTGCCCGTATGGTTCCATGACTACCCGATGCCCACGCTTTTCAAGGAATAAATAAAGAGCATTGGCGACATCTAGAGCCCTGTCTAAGGTGGCTTTGGAAGAGATGATGTCAGGTAAGATGCGCTTTCGCGGGCTCAAAAGCCCGGAACATGTCTCGTTGGCCTCAACAATTATTTCTTTGGCCCCCATTAGTATCGGGTGCCTATCTGGCAACTGCTTCCCCCTTAATCTTTTTGCGACATTCACCTGCGCTACCGTCGGTGGGGGGAATTGTGCGACTCGCGTTTGACCATACCCAGATCGCCACTCAAGCTCATCACCTGGCTTTGCTTCTGGTAAAGGAACCGGTTTCATTTTTTTGCCAGCAGCAAGCATCGCCCAGTACCCTCTAGCGGGACGTGGGACCCTAAGGCGAGTACAGATCCTGGCTAGGAAGCTTCCGGAGACGTCGTACCTTTCCGCTACCTTCGTCATAGGCTCAGCCCAGACTTCCTCATGCAGCTTTTCTCTTGTAATGGTGCCATTAACTTTTCTTGACCCCACGGCTACCACCCCCAAAGCACGATGATTGAGCTACTCGGTATCTGCCTTATTGCTCCTCAGGTGCTCTTGCAGGGCCACTTCGAGTTCGTCACTCACGTCTGTCCACTTCAGGTCCGGGGATGCCATGTTTTGCCAAACCCATTCTGCATCTGGATCACGCCCCGGCGGCCCCACCAATTGGTAAATTCGACCCGAGCGAGTGGTTACTCGTGCCGTACTTGCATCAAAGTTTTGAATTGCCGTAGAGACCCGACCTTCATGATCTGAGATGTTGTAGCCAACAAGATACCGAGAACCGCGCTCTGTTTGCCTGACACTCCATCGAATCAATTGCAGACTTGGTTGCTGAGAGACAGAGGGGACTCCCCATATGCCAGCGGTAATTTCGACTTTGCCATCCGATATTTTCACCGTCATTGTCTCTCCTTTCATGGTTTGATATGCAAGCCTCAGGTTGCACAATGTGCGCGTCGGGAACGCGAGGATGTGCCTAACTTACCTGATCTCTTTCGTGGCTACGGTTGAGTTCACTATGAGCTATTCCTAAACTCTACTGCAGTTATGCAAGAAGCTTCTAGGTCCTGCAGTTCCGGGATCCCCCTCAACCAGTCGGAACCCTTTTCCAACCAGCCATTCCAGTTTCGCCAAGTCATCCCCCGCAGGTTCAAGGTCTCCTGGTCGAGTCAACTGGGCTCTCCACTTAGCCACACGATTATAGCCATAACCTACATGGTCCTTATTTCCTGGGCTTGCGGTTGTCCGGGGGAGTCAAAAACGATCTAATCATTTTTTGCATATCGCGCCGCTTGCCATATGGTTTAACGGCATGAGACTCGACAGCCACATCATCAAAGCCTGCAGTACAGGTATCAATTGCATCGAGCCTGTGGCCCATGATTGTTTTTGTGAAACAGTCTATTTCAACAGTGAAGCTATACCGCTTTCCGTTATTCATGAATATCATGTTCCTCTGCTCGGTTGCCGATCCATAGTTGAGCTCTTTTCCCTTTTTGCCACCATTTTTGTTCATATTCTCTCCCGATGTAATTGCCCTATCCTGAAGTGGTTTTTTGGTGCTCAACCGGATGATTAGTCTCGCCATTCGTTACCCGAGCCCTTGGGAGGCAGCACATGTGTTTCCACCAAGGCTTCGCCCTTCCACAGCCCCGGCTACGATCGGTCGGAACATGTTGCCGATGTCTTCTTGTAAAAGTCGCGTTATTAGAATATGCCGCAGCGGATTTATCTCTTTTCTGCTGTCCTTTAGGAACCCAACAATCCAATTTGACCGAGGTGCTATGTGTAGACTCTCCGGCAGTTGCGCGAGAAGGCTATCGCTGAAACACCTATTGAAGGCTTTTGCCACTTTTTTATGGCAGAGGAGCGACTTCAGTGCCCCGTTATCTTTGACTTGTTCAGGTACAAGGATATGAGCGAAGCCCATTTCAACCTTCTTGGCTTCATAGTTTAGATTTATCAACTCATCAGAGTTGTCGGGTAGTGGGTTGTTCAAAAGCCAGTGAACTGATGATGCAATAAATTTCAAATGCTCTGCCTCTTTCGGCGTAGGCTGGTACGAAGGCTCTACTCGGGGAGGATCTTCGTTCAAGAGGTACAGGTCCTTCTTATTCCCGGTGGATGTCAACGGCAACCCACTGTCGATCAAGAGCGTCCTATGCCTGTAACAAAATTGAACCCCTGGGAGTTGATGGTCGCGATGCCAGTACGCTTCCCCAAACTTCTCCCGATCTGCGGCAACGCATCTTTTGCAGTATTTAAAATTTCCGCCGATAAAGCTGTTGAACCTGATAAAACCTCTCTGGGTTCGTCGTTGCTCACCTCTATTTGACCCCTTCACGTACCTCAGCGCTTCGCCTCTTCGGCCACTCGACAGGAACGGTCTGTAGAGTGGGAAAAAAGTGTGATTTTCGACGAGCATATCAGCGTTGATAAGGGAATCCTCGTGCAACTGGCTGCACAGGTGTTCTAAGTTGCTTGGATACAGTGTTAGCGCAGCAGTAGTTGCGGAACCTAGCAGTTCCTGGCAAGTGTGCCGATATGCTAGATTGCCAGCGCGATAATGATACCGAGCAAAAATGCTGTATAAGAATTCGTGTGGATAAGGTCTGGGAAAAAAGGGCAGCATTTGTCCTCTTATGATTCGTAGGTGCTCTTCAATATTAAGCGGTCTATCTCCCGTTGCACGACATCGGTGACCTCAGTCCCCATACCGGCTATACGACAGATGCGCCACGCTGTCAGAGGTTGCCCTTGCCTCTTGAGTTCTTCCACTGCTCGCCGGACCCGTCTCAAGGCAAACCCGTCTTTCGATTCACACACCTTTTGGAGTTGACGTCCGGTAAGGGGCAACTTGTGTAACTTGTGCTGCAGGATGAACAGCCCCCCAATGTACTTGCCTAAAGCGCTCACAGTCACTCTCGTTGGTTTTCCCAACCTGGCGCGAATTATCCTCTGAGCTTTTTGGATAGCAGCGGCCACTTCCCAGTCGCGCCTAGGCCAGTTGACACGTAGGTCGCGGTTCTTTGAATAGGGCAGTGGTGGGGGCATATTCGCTTTCAGCCAGTCACGGTCGTGTCTGTACAACCAGACATAATCAGCTTGAGCTAGACTTCTCAAGAGCTTCCGACCCGCGCTGGGGAAGGACGACCGCAGCTTAATCCACCTTGCCCGTCGAATATCGACTTCATTTGAAGTGGTTGCAGGACTTTGTAGCGGCCTTACTTGAAGATAAGAGATGTGCCTCGTCACCGTCTTAGATGTGACGCCGAGGTGTCTTGCTATAGCCCTTAACCCGATTCCTTTTTGCCACCATCTGAGCAACTCACTCTCCCAGACCGGCCCATACTGGATAATTCTTCCAATCCTGTACCTGTCCTCTCTGCCGCCATCAGGTCCCGTACGTGCGTAACAAAAACCACATGGGCAGATGAAGTTCCCAACAGGCTTCCCGCTCTCAGAATTCCTTGTGATTAGGCAATGAGTAACGACAGATTTCTTGTAGTGAGGCGCGACTGGATTCAAACAAGGCCAGGGGCCACGACCAAAAGGAGAGTGCCCGACCATACCTCCGCTGAAAAATTCATTCACATCTACTCCTAGAAACCCCATGAGGAGGATGTGCTTTAGGGGGTGAGAAGCTGTGCGAGGTTTGCGAACAAGCCTGCTCAGCCAGCTATCCCCACCCTCCGGCTGTACCTGGCAACCAACTCTTTGGAGAAACTGCTCTCCGTAGTACGCATTAAATTCCCGGATAAGCTGCTCTTGATAAACCCGCCCAGAAAGTGTTGCCAAATCACGAATCCGCAAGAAATCCAGATAGCGCCTCCTTATCCACTTAAGACCTGGCCATTCGTCATCGTTCGCATGCAATAGCCAAGCAACGTTTGAAGCGATCAACAATTCTGCCGTACTTGATGCTTCAACCGCCTCCTGCTCCACCGCTCCACCTGCCAAGTTCGGCAGCGGATAGAACAAGTGCTTGTTTAATTGCACCTTCACCGGGAATTCGGTGGCAAATAGAGACACTCCGTGCTTGTGACATACATGGACGCCGGGGACATGGTGACAACGATGCCAAAATGCCTCACCGAACCTTTCTTCATCCGCTTTGAGACACTCAATGCAGAACTGTAGGTATCGCGGGTGGTGGACGGTGCTCGCCGTCGCCCCAATGGCCACATGGATGCTACCTCCGCGCGTTGACTCCAGCATCCATTTCGTTATTCTCGCGAGGCGTGCTTTCGGCAAAAAAGGCCGGTACAGAGGCAGCATTGTGTTTTCGCTAAGCAACCTGTTCGGAGTGATCAACGTTCCTTTTGAGAGCTGGTTACAGAGATATTGAAGCCGGTTAGGCAGGTCGACGGTCGCACAGGCAGTGGACGACCCGAATAGTTCCAGCATGGAGGCTTTCGGACTTGCATTGCAACTACGCAGATGGTACCTGGCGCATACGCTGTAAAGTAGTTCATCTGGGTATGGCGCAGGAAAAAATGAAAGCATACCGCCCTCAACACACTTCAAGGAATTCGTCTGCGGGCTTGATAACGCCTGCCTGCTTAAATGCTTCGTAAGGCTCCATAGCTTTTGGCCTCTTGTTAAAGATCTCCCGGAGATCCCCGCTAATGGAAACCACTTTTTTCTGAGGCCGCACACCGGAGGGTTTCGCCCCTGTTACTTCTATTTTTTGATCGGCCTCGTGCTCTGCAGCAATTCGAAAGGCTTCGGCTGTGGCTAGCTTGATGTTGCCTTCCTCCACGAATCTCGCGACAGCCTCACCAGCACATTTGACAGCCAGGAGTTGGCTATAACCAGCCTGTACAAGCAGCTTAGCAATCTTATCCTCAGGAGGATCGACGTAGTCTTCATCAGTGTTCAGATCATGATGTGATTGGTTTTTTAGTGTATCTAGGGTCCCACTTAGTATGATCCGGTGCTCAGCCCTCGCACGACATCGATCCAATAAGCTCTGGGGCAAGTATAAATCAGGAATATGACTAAGTGCTTCTGTATCCCCTCGTCGTAAGGCATCTAACATTGGACGTGCAGAGTGCAGATTTGCTCGTGCTACATCCGAGACTAGGTCAGGGGTTATCCGTTCATCCTGAGATCCTATGACCTGTATCTGTGCGAGCATGTAAAGCTTAATGCAGATATCTGCTATCCCTTGAGACTCTGCGTAAAAAGCCTTCCTCAGCGCAGGGGTCAGGGGTGTCACTACATTTGTAAACTGGTATTGCCAAATACTCTCCAGAAAATAATCCCAGATCCGGTCAGGACGCATGTTACTCATGACCATCTCACCTTGCTTGCCGGAACTTCTTCGGGCACTCGCAAAATCCTTTGTAAAAAGATTTGCAGCTTCAAACGTCCCGATAAGGACAACTGGAACGCCCAAATTGTTTGTGAGTTGAACAAAAAACTTCAACATGCGGTCTGCACCACCGCTTGCAGCCCGGTTTAGCCGCTGGATCTCATCCACAACTAATACCCCTAGTCCCATACTTGATGCTCTCATCGCCATCAGTGGGAGGAGGTATTCCGCAGTCATCCCCGAATAAATCTTTGGATCACTCTGCTTCCCTAATACGGAGTCAGAGACCACAAAAAAACTTTGGCATAACGCTTTCAAAGAACCGTCAGAGGGACACTCCAACTTTAACCACACTAGTTGCTTTTGATCAAAAGCCTGCCCTTGGTAACTTGTGTGTACTATGACTTGCGGCAGCAGGGACAGTGCGCTCTCAACTGTGGTTGTTTTTCCAACACCGCTGGGCCCTGTACAGTTAATTCCACTACCGTTCTTTCTGATATATGGATTATAACCGGAATACAGTCCGACCCAGTCAAGGTGAGGAAATCCTCTACGTACCTGCTTTATCCACTCGGACGAAAGGGGATTACGGGCTAGATATCCATCAGTGATCATTCGCTGGAACTTCTTAAATATCAGTATATGATCAGGCAATGGAACCATGCAGTTCGTAACTCTTTGAGCAAATGTAACTCTATCTAATGCGGTGTGTTGCCTCTCCTTCTCGTCATAGTACGGCATCCGTCTCAAGAGACTAGCGACTTTTTCATCATTGATTGGCGGTGGCAATGCCTCAATATAGGGGTTGCAGGCATAGGTTTTATCTGCATGTTCAACGTATGTTGCAGTGACAACGTCCCCCCTGAAGAATGAAGTGTCAATCCTCTCTTTTGACATCAGCTATCACCTTTCTCGCTTTCCTTAATTGTCGCTAGCAAATCCATTTGTTGCTCCGCAGCAGTCCTTACTTTGGCTTGGTCCTTTATTTCACCTGCAAACGCGAGAACCTTTGCGGGCTCCATGTTCTGTTTAGTAGGTTTCAGATCAAAAGCCTCTTTTTCTCGAGCCTGCTGCTTTGCAACCAATCGATTTTCCTTAATCTCCTTAACTCGCCTTGAATTGCTCACCTCAGGGCGCGATCGATCTTTACTTCTTGCTCTAGCGTCTGAGAGTTCAGCCTCAAGCATAGCGTGCAAGCGAGCACTGCTTTGTATAGCCTCGGTTTCATGAACCTTAGACTTTATATCCTGTATCTCGAAGAAATCTTGAACCTCCTCAACACTAGCACCTTTAAAACGAGCATCGGCATCAACCAAACAACAGGTTTCAAATGTTTTATCCTTCTTGATGAGATAAATTATGTCTGCTTTTCGAATATCATAGGAAACCTCAACGTTCCATCTCCCCTTCATTCGGGCCTCAACGTACCACTGTTCCCGCAATGCTAAGTCACATGTGTAATACATCTTTCTGAAATAAATTCCTTTTTCTGTCACACTAGCAGTGTCTCGAGGCATTAGTGCAAGCTTTATCACGTCCTGTGTTTTCTCACGTAAATGTCCCGACCTGTTTAGTATCCCCCAATTCCACAGCTTAAGTGGTATCGGGTCTACCTTGTCGGCAATCATTGCTCGATCGAGACGATAGTCGTTCAGCCATTGGCATTGGTTATGTTCTAGCACCATGACTATGATGAGCTTTGTAAATTGATGAATGTTTAAAGTTGCATCCAGTCGATGATCTCTTTCACCGGGTCCTATGTCGTGAACTGCGCCTGGCAACCAGTCAATCACTTTTTCATTTGTGATACCAAATTGACGTTCCACTATAGCTTTAAGGTCTCCACGATATGGAGCGCAATTAGCTACCCCGATGTTTAACCTATCTACTAAAGCATCCGAATTAATTGAAAGAAGCTCTCCACCATCTCCCACAAACTTCTCGCATAGATAGCGACAAGGCCATTCATGTTCACTAATTTCAATCCCATACTCAGCACAGAAGGCGACTTTATCAGCTGCTGTATTAGCAATAGCCATCATTGCTGCTGTCCAAGAAGGGCTTTCAAGCCCTACATAGAGCCCTACTACCATCCTGGAGAATACATCTTTCACAAAATATACTACTGGACGCCCTATTATCCTTGTCGGATCCAGTAAACTCACTAAATAGACATCTGCTATTGTTGCATCTATTTGGTATAGTGACCCTGGACCATTGGCCATCTTAGTGGAATCTCCAAGAATGGCCCTAGCAACCAAATTGTATTTTTTTTCACCCAATCGTTTCCGCTGAGTTTCAGCATAATCTTGAAGTTTATTGAACCAGTAACGAAACTGCCCGTAGGTGGGAACTGTGTGGCTGGGCGGCATTACATTTACAACCACACCTCTTTCAAATCTTTTCCCAATACTGTAAAAATGGACTTTCATTTTTTGATAAACCGCCGTAAGCGGCCTGTTGCCTTGCTTGCTATAGTAAAGTTTTATAGCAATATTAAATATTTTCTTATCTTCTTCGGTAACATTTACTCCTTCAAAATCCGGATTTAATTTCTTTTTTTTGCTTGGACGCCCCCTCTTAGCAACTCCATTCTTTAAATCGCCACTGGCATCCTCTGTACTAATAACTCTATCTTTGCCTGGCGCACCACATCGATCATAGCACGGCAGCAAAGCATTTTTTGTGTTTCCTCCAACCCAGTATCTATAAAGAAACTTGTATATTTCAGATTTTGTCACCTTATGTTTTTCAACTACTGATTTTACTAGTTGTCCTCTTTTCTCAGAAAAGTATATATTTGGTTCATCCTCAACAATTTCCTGGATTAATTCGAACGCTCTATCCCGGCTATGTCGATGTTTATCAATATAATTTTCATCAGCACAAATTTGTTTTGTATTAGGGTGTATCGTCCTTTGGATTGCCTTGCCACTATTTAATGCAGAAATTATTTCTTTTTTTTCACGTATGTATGGAAGCTTGACGTCACCGTTTAGCTGAATTACAAAACATTGATCATCCATAGCATATAGTACACATTCCAACAGATCTTTAGGTGAATCGACCATTGGTTTAACTACATAGCTTTCAGCTGATTCGGTAATCCACTGTAAAATCGACCCCTTTATTATTTTAGGCATCTACAGCCTCTAGCCGAAACACTGCTCTTTCCACAACTTTTAGCGGTAAGTCCGGGGTCAGCTTCTGCTTCATATCCACACTCCATGTCTGGGTGGCGATCAAATGCCTCACTATCCACAGACAAGTCCCCCCGGGGAGACCGAACCTTTCATCAAGGGCAAGTGCAACATGTGACAGTGGCGTAGTGTTGTGCACTGCCATCTGCTGATACAACGCCTCTTCTGCCTGTCGTATTATCTTTTCCGTTAACCTACAGGGGGCATCGTCAGAATAATACGCCTTGTGAACCCACCCGACATTGCTTGCGAGGTTCTTCGGGAAATCTCGATCAGGGGTGATGATCCCCCAGTCGATCTTACGATCGCGCCAGTATGTCCGCTCTATTTCTAGCTTTTCAATTACTCTGAAGTCGTTAAGATCTTGCGACAGCTTCACTGCTCTCGCAACCATCACAATCCTCCCCTCCACTAAAACATCTAAGATGAAGTCAGTTGTCATTACAGTAAGGTCCTCTGTTCCAGGGACTCTTGGGTGGGTTATCCCAAGGCGATCCGCGATCTCAATGGTATCCTCCTGCCGCAGTGGAAACTGCTCCCTGATATCGGTAATTCGTTGACACCATTCAAAGACCATGAAGCAGTCATCTTCTCCATTTGCAAGGCAATGATGTATCCGACCTGTCTTCCAACCAGGTTCCCGATGGCGTAACCCTTTTGAAGGCACCTCACGAACCGTCAGGAATGGCGTGTACTCTTGACCATGGCGCAAGCCACGCCCCTGCTTGAGTTTTGAAGCATCACTAGCTTTTGTTCTACGAGGCATCGCTATTCCTTACTGGACTAGTTTTGATCTCACACGAACCTTACAAACAAATGCAAAATAATCAAGAAAAAAAATGATTAAAAACCATTTGTACAATTATATTTATACAAAAAATACCCGAATTTTACTGTCACATACAATACGCGCATTGTTCGTATTCAATTTTTTTTAGTTTTGTAATATCAAATAGTTGTGAATGTAAGTTTTTCGAACGTTCATTTAGCTAACCGTTAGCTAAATGAACGTTTTTGTGCCAAAAAAATTGTAAAAATTTTTTGCCTGAGAGGGGTGCGGACAGGGTAGGACTGCCAGGCTGCAGACGGAAAGGTCCCATAACATCCATTTATGTAAAGTTGGTTTGGGGGCTTGAGGGGGGAGGCTGGAAGAGAATTAGTGAGGGGCCAGGTAGCCAGAGTGAAGGCTTGTGCCATAGATTAAGATTTATGGCACAAGCCCCTACCTTCCTGATTCCAAGTAGTTGGCCGCATCAAAAATCAGGGTCAGAATTGGGGTATGATAAGTAGGTTACGCCAGGGTATCAACCGAAGACCAGAACCCGGACCTGCAACTGGCCGCCCTGCGCCAGGCAGGATGCGAGAAGATCTTCACTGACAAGGCAACCGGCGCAAACACGCAGCGCCCGCAAATGGCAAGGTGTCTCAAGAGCCTCGAAGAGGGGGACTCCTCACGATGTGGAAGCTCGACCGATTGGGGCGCTCCCTACACGACCTGATCGTGATGCTCGACGACCTCAAGGCCAGGGGCATCGCCTTCCACTCCGTGACGGAGGCGGTGGACACCCAGACGCCGACGGGGCGCGCGATGTGGCAGATGATCGGGATATCCGAAAAGCTGAAGACCAATTATGACAACAACAAATAATCCAAACTTCGAATGACAGGGGAATGCTTCGTCGGAGTTTCTGACTCAGGGGATATTCCCTATTTGACGTCCTAGTTTTTTTCGTGTATATTTTGGCGGCTTTTAATTTTAATGAATTTATGAAGTGGAATTGGGAGGCGGCATGGGGGAACAGCTGTTCCTGGAACGTTTTGTCTGGTTTGACAATGAGACCAGGCTCGAACGCTACCCCAACGCCTTTAAACTCGCGGCACAGTTTGAAATCAGCACAAAAACCGCCCAACGCTCCATCGACTATTTCCGCGACCGTTTGCAGGCACCGCTGGCCTACCTACTCACCCGTAAAGGATATGTCTATACCGACACCTCCTATCAGTTACCAGTAACGCGCATCGCCGAAGTAGAACTCCTGGCGCTGCTCATCTCACGAAAATTGATCGCCGAAGCGTCAGCCGGCCCATTGGCAGAGGACCTGGAACACATCTCTCAACGGCTAGGCTCCCTTCTTACGGCCAACCTCCCAGGACGCGCCAAACCTGAAGACGCCTTCTCCTTTCGCTGGAAGGAGATTAGCCCCGCTGACCCACTCACCTTTAAGGTCGTTACTTCTGCCTTACTGCAGGGAAGACTCCTTACCTTCTGCTACTACTCGCCGACAGCTAGTAACTGCACCATGCGCACGGTGGAACCTCATCACATGGTAAATTACATGGGTAATTGGCACCTGATCGCCTACTGTCATTTGCGAGGTGCCTGGCGCGACTTCATGCTGGGCCGGATGACTCTCACGCAGGCAGATGGTCCAGCGTTTCAGTTCCGCCCGGATGAGGAGTGGCGACCCTACCTTGCCAACACCTTCGGCATATTCCAGAACCGGGACACCTTCAAGGTGGTGCTCCGCTTCTCCCCCGAGCGTTCGCGATGGGTGAAGGGTGAACTCTGGCACGAGCACCAGGTAGCCGAGGTCCAAGCTGATGGCTCGCTGATGTTGACCATCCCGGTTTCCCACCAGGCGGAAATAATGATGGAGATCCTAAAGCACGGCTCGCAGGTAGAGGTCCTTGAGCCGGGGTGGATGCGAGAAAAGGTGATGAACGAAATTGCAGGCGCCCTGAGAAAATATCGACAGTAGGACGCTGCTTGGGGGAGGTGTTGTGCTAGGTTCCTTGCACGCTACCGCTATTAGGCCTAACAGCGATTTCTTTATTGACTGAGAGCAGGCGGAAAGCCCCACTGTATTCCCAAATAGAATCCTGAGCCCAAGTATAATCCATGGCAGTATGACGATTTTGGAGGACTTTTTAATGAGGCCTGGGCTACTGGAACGCGAATCAGCATGGAAAAAGGAAATAAAAGAATCGTCGTACCTGGGGGAGATATCCCTTTCCCTGCCGGAGCTCGACCAATTATGCAAAACACTGGGCACAGGTGCCCTGAACCATCCCGTGGCACTAACCGTACTGGCAATCAATTGTTGCTATTATTGCCTAGACAATGACGGCTTCTGGCCACATTTCTGCTCGAGGCTGGGCCTGTCCTACACCGTAAGCAACACAGCAAAGCTCGGTAGCCGGATTGAGGACTATCTGGGCTCGGTCTATAAGAACTTGAGGCAAAGGTCTGGCACGTACCGTTACGTTGGGGCCATTCTAGAGCAATGCGGGATAACACGTAAACAGCTACCCCGCTTCGCCGACTTCCTCAGGGAGATGGAAAGAAAACACGGTTGGGACGGGATACTTGGACTCAACTATCCACGGTACAGGGAGCAGGTGCCCGAGACTGGCTCAAAGTACCTTCTTGGTTTCTTGGACGATGAAATCGGCTGGAAATTCGTCAGGAGCGTTGCGAGCAACCTGTCCCAGCGTGACCGTGGAATCATCGACAATGCTGAGCTCGAACGGCTGGGAGGTTACCACACTTCATTCTGGCGCGAAATCAACCAGTATCTCGAGTTCCCCCCACCCAAGAGCAGGCCAAGGAGCGTTCCTCTCCCCGTGCTGGCACTCGACCCCACTACCCGGTCCCTTCAAATCCGCCTGGATCTTGATTACACGAATAAGTCGCGGTACCGGCTGGACGGGGAGATCGTCAGGTCTAGCACCATTTCACTACGCCGCAACAAGGAGGAAGATTTCAAAGAATCCTACGCGTTCGAGGTGCTCACGGACGCTGAATGGATGCCCATTTTCCTTACGGGCTGGGTGCCCAGAAGCTCGGAATTCGCGTTCTTCCACGAGGTCAGGGGGTACATCCGGGACGTCAACAAGCTAAAACCCGGCGCCTACTGGTTGCTAGCGGGCAAAGACGTGGCCGTGCCCGAGGAAATAATCCTTTCGAACCAAGGGACCTTGTCACTTTTCAGCGGTTACTACGCCGTGTTCGAAATCAAGATCGCCCAAAATTCGGACCTGTCCGTATTCGGTGCAAGCGCTGTCCTAAACAAGGTGCCATACCTGTCATACCCCGAGTGCTGCAAGCGACTCGAAAGCGCCGCCGATACCCGGGTGGTCTTCACGGGCGGGCTCCCCACGATACAGGTGAACAATTTCGGTCCAGAGGCAAGCTCCGGCTATGCCCTCGTGGCTGAACTGGAAGGGCACCAGAAGCGCGTAAGCAAACAGTTCATCGACGGATTAACCGTCGACCTCGTAGGGCTCGGGTTCAAGTACCCGGGAAAGGGGTCATTGTGGATCGAGGCTACCAGCCGCATGGTTGCCCACGCGGGGGAGCAGGTCGTCGACAGGCTCGACTTCGCGGCCATCATGCCATGCAGGATCGAAGGCCCGAACTACCTCGTATCCAGCGACGAAAGCGTCGAAATCTCGTTCGCAGGACCAGGTAACTACTCGCTAGAGCTTGCCGAGGGCACAAAGGTTGCCGACGATGGCACACGCTGGATGGTCGGCCCGGAGGTGCGACTGGTAGAAGGCACGTTGCTGGCAGGCGATCTTCCCCTGAGGGTAACCCACAGGCTATACCGCGCCAACATGGTACTCGGTGACGATACCGACACGATCCTTACCGGGGATCTCGACTCCGGCCTCGCCGTCTTCGCCGAAGGGGTGCCTGGAACCTCGCCCGGCCTCTACCTGGCGGATTCCAAGAAGCGCGGGAAGATTTGCTCGATGGGAAGCTTCAACAAGGCTGGCCGCATCGAGCTCAGCACGTTCTCGTTCAGGGACGCGATACTAGCAAGGAAACCGAGACCGATCGCAGGTAGGTTCGAGATAGGCAGACCGGGCGGGACGGTAAAAACGCCGGTATTTTACCTCGACGTCGATCAAGCGTGCGACAGCATCTGCCTAGCAGACAACGAAAATTACAAGGCCGCGTGGCAAGATTACCTGTCCCCCAGCCTCGGGCAGGTCTTCAATACCCTATACGACCTCGCGGTAAAGGCAAACGTCGAGTCGTGCGCGGATTTAAAGATGCTCCCCCTCCCCCCCCGTGTCAGATCCCTCTGGAATACGTTCACCGCGTGCTCAAGGGTTCTCGACGGCACAGGCATCGCTGCAACCGGCGCCGAAGGACTCGACAAGGCAACCAGCGATGCCTTGGCCTGGTACTCAGAGGCGTCCGCGGCCCTGGAAGGAACTATAGCCCCTTACAGATTGCTGCCCCTGGCCGAAGCCTACCCGGGGTGTGCCGGGATTCCCCTAGCACGCTGGAAGCACGCACTGGAACTGAAGTTATCCGAGATCAAGGAACAGGCAAACCCCGGTGAAAACCTTCGCGAGGCCATAGCCGAGTGGGCAGGCGAGGTAAGGGGCCATCCCAAGAATACGTACTCGGGGCGCATCGCGGAGCTTTGTTCCGGCAAGGAGCTCGTAGATTGCTGGCGGCTATACTTCAAGCACGGCAAAGCCGTGCAAGCGTACCAGGGGGCAGCCAAGCTCGCGTGCAAAACCGACGGGATAGTCCGGGACCTGGCGAAGCTACTGGGGATGCTCACGCTGGTTAAACTCGGGTGCGCCGAGGAGGCAGCCATTTCCTTCACCGGCGGTTGCAACCCGCTCCTGTTGCCGCTATTCGAAACCTTGGCGACGGCCGCCAGCGAGAGTGATGGTTGCAAGGTCGACATTTTCCCCATACTCGAAGAAGACTTCGAAATATTCAGTAAGCATGCGGCATGCTTAGAAGGAGACCAGCTTGGGACAGCAAGAACAAGAAAATAACGCAGTAACCAGCCCTGAAGAGGGGACGGACAAAGAAACCTGCGTGCCACCCTTGCATGACGCAAGCCCCGATGAAAAGGCGACGGCAGAGCTCGCTGCCAAGCTGATGGACGGCCGCTGTTTCGAGTTCAGCTTGACCCGCGGGTACAGCGCGGAAGCCATCGTGAACGCGGTTTCCTCCAACTGGGAGCACTGGGGGAGCGATTCACGGATGAGAGCCTCCGGGCTGCTAATAAACGCTTACAAGCAGAAAATCGGCACCCCAAAGGGAACGGTCATCACCGAGTTACGGGAAGGGATCGCAGCCAGGATCAAGGGGCTGGACCCAAGCAACGCCTTGCGCATCCTGGTTAGCATCGGGACACACGGGCCCAAGCAACTCAAACAAGGCGAGATAAGCCCCCAGCTTTGCAAGTCCATCCAGTCCCACATGCTGCAAGGTGAAGGGGCGCGTTACGAGGGGCTCTTCGTGAAGCAGAGGGCCGAGGAAACCAGGGTTTTTGCCCAGCACCTCGTGGCGGCCACCGGTCCATACGGCGGCACGAGAGACCCAGCACTTCCCGCGAAACAGCTCGAGCTCGCGAGGTCTTTCCTCAAGCACGATATATTCCCTCTGCTAGACAAGCAGTCGATCTACATGATCGCCGACTGCGTAAAAACCTGGACCATCTCGATGCTGCCCGACCTGGTGGAAATATGCGGGCTCTTTTCCAGCCTGTACCCCGATGCAGAAAATCCTTTCAAGGCTGCTTCCCAGCTCGCGCGGGTCGAACGCAGCGAGCCGCCGCCCTGCAAGGAAACCACGGTCTGCCCCCAGCCCGGACCGAACGATATCATGACCATGCTGGGCGAGTGCTTCAATAATCTCGAATCGGAACTGGCTTCGAAGACCACGGAAATTGACTCGCTGAGAAAGCGCATCATCCAGTTGAATTCTGACAGGCTCCAGCTCGACGAAGGAAAGGAAAACAAGAAAAAGGTCATAGACGAATTGAGGGAAAAGGTCAGCGACCTGCGAGAAGAAAAGCACGCGTTAACCTCCACTATCAGGTCCAAAGATGACGCGATAGCCGCCTTGCAAAAAGACATTGAAAGCCTTGGCCAGGAAATCAAGTCGTACGAGGCCAAGTTATCGGCATTGTCGGATGCCCGCGACCAAGACGTCGAAAGCCTAGTGAGCAAAATAGACAGCGTCTCCGAGCACAAGGTCAGCGAACTGAAAAGGAGCATCGAAATGGACCTCCGGCCTCAATTCGTTGAACTCTCGCACCTTCCAAAGGACGAGATTTTTGACTTCCACGTTCACGTCCTAAACGCGATATTCAGGAAGCTCCGCGACAAGGGGATCGAGATCCAGGAGGCACGGCAATGAACGTATTCGGCATCGACTTCGGAACCACCAACAGCGCAGCGGTTGCATTGATTGGGGGGTTACCAGTTAAAATTGGCCACGGCGACAGGCCCTTTCCCTCGATAGTCGCGATACACAAGGTAACGGGGAGGGTCGTCGCCAGGGGATTCGAAGCCTGGCAGCAAAGAGAATCGCTTCGCGAGACCTGCGAGGTGATCACCTCCCCTAAAAGCTACCTGGGCTCGAACCACGTGTGGAAAATAGGGGGGCACGATTGGCTTCCGCTCGACATAGCTGCCGAGGTCTTCAAGGGCCTCGCTGATAAAATCGAGCCCGTTGCCGGAACGGTGACGGAAGCAACTGTTTCCATCCCCGTAGGCTTTGCACCCGCGAAGCGCCGAGAACTGCGCCGAGCAGCAATGAAGGCCGGCATCAAGATTTCAAGCTTCGTGTCGGAGCCCACCGCCGCCCTGCTGAAAAACCACGACAAGGTGAAAATGTGGACCAAGATCGCAGTCCTCGACTGGGGCGGGGGCACGCTGGACATCTCGGTCGTTGAGCTAATGGGCAAGGAGGTCCGGGAGCTCTCCGCCGTCGGCATACCGCTCGGTGGCGACAACCTGGATGCCAAAATCGCGGAGTGGGCCCACAACCACCACCTCAAGACGGCGCAGGCCGGCGTGCCATTCCACGAGATCGACGTGAAGTCACGAGACAGGCTCCTGGCAAAGGCAGAAGATGCAAAAAGGCAACTCGGAAACTGCGAGGTCACAGACATCATGCTCCCCTCTTACGGGGGAATGGGGAACCTAAAGGTCAAGCTAACCTTAGACACGATGAAGTCCTTGCTTTCGCCCGAAATCGAGACCGTGCTCGATGGCTTGAAACAAGCTGTTAACTCCGAAGCAAAGATGAGCTTCGACGAGCTCGGTTGCGTCCTCATGGTAGGTGGAAGCAGCAAGCTAGCCAGCCTGTACGAAAGGATCGTCGATCTCGTTTCATGCGAGGTGATCGCACCGTCCCCCGAGGCCGACTGGGAGGTTGCCCAGGGCGCCGCCATGCTCGACCACCTGCAAGGGGCCCACGTAAACAACGACAACATCGGCATCGAGCTCTGCGACGGCTCTTTTTTCCCGATCATCTCCAAGGGCACCGAGGTCGAGCACGTGAGTAACAGCCTGAATTTCGGCATCGTCGAGGATACCCAGAGTGCCTGCTTCAATTTCTACAAGGCCCCGGGAAACGCCCCCCTTGCATTTTCGGGATCGAGTCGCCGGCGGGTAGGCAGCCTCGTAATCCCTACCAACGGTTTCGTAAACGAGGCAATCAATGTCGAGTACACCATTGACCCTGACCTCTTTCTCAAGGTCTCCGCCAGGAGCGACCACAAGGGGCAGAGCGCTACGCGGTCATGGGAATACGACCAGCTGCTGTTCACTTACCACCTCCCCCTCGAAGGACACCAATAATGGAAAAATCAAACGTGTCGGTCAAGAGCAACGTCTACGTCCTAGACGGGGAATTCCCATTCGGCGAATCAAATTTCATCAAAAAGGTTAAGGACCTGAAGGCCCTCGCGATCCTAAAGGGTGCAAGATTCAGCAACGTGCACCTCCAGGATTGGCAGCTCAAGTTAATCGACCGCGGAATGCACTGCTCGGTTCACGACGAACGCGAACGCCCTTTTGGCCTCGTGGCCAGGGGTGACAAGCTATACTTCGAATGCAGGTGCTCGATAATACGGGAATGTCCTCACGCGTCGGAGGGAAGGTGCTGGGAAATTTACAGGGGGTAAGCATGCCTTTCGCTGGCGAAATCGACGCGATCGAGTTCAACCGGGACCTCAAGGATACCTACAAGCGGTACCTTTTCACCTCGAACATGATCTCGGACCAAGACCAAGACTTGAAGAATGCCTTCTTGTCAAAACTGGGCGACGAGTACGAGATCGTCCGCGGGCCCTACGTTCACGCAACACCATGCTACAGGCCAGCCCAGTCCGTGAGGCAACTGGTCGGCGGGCAGGACGACGTCAAGCTCGCGAAGGGAATGCTCGACCTTCCCCACGACGTATTCGACCCGGACAGGCCGCTGTACTCCCACCAGGTCGAGGGGATGAACCTCCTGGCCAAGGGCCGGAACCTGGTGGTTGCAACGGGAACCGGCAGCGGCAAAACGGAGAGCTACCTCCTCCCCATCCTGGACTCGATTCTGAAGGACCCGACCCCCGGCCTGAGGGCCATCATCGTCTACCCACTGAACGCGCTCGCGAACGACCAGCTTTTCCGCCTCCGGGACCTGCTACGGGAGATGCCCACGGTTACCTTCGGTCGCTACACGGGAGAAACCAAGGAACGGGCCGAGGCGGAGGGTGGCCTCCCCAACGAGCGTAGGAGCAGGAGTGAAATCCGCGAATCACCTCCGCACATACTGCTCACCAACTTCGCGATGCTCGAGTACCTCTTGCTCAGGCCAACCGACTCTGAGCTGTTCGTGCGAAACAAGCTGCGGTTCATAGTCCTCGACGAGGCCCACACCTACAGCGGGGCACAGGGTATCGAAATAGCGATGCTCATGAGGCGACTAAAGACCCACCTGGGTGACCGGGATGACGGGATCAGGTTCATCCTAACCAGTGCGACGATCGGTGACGGAGAAAATGCGAAGCCAGACGTTGCCAGGTTCGCCTCCGACCTCACAGGCAACCACTTTGAAGCACAGGACGTGCTATCCGGTGAAACCGTGAATTCGTTCGTCGACAACATGAAGGACGAACCTTCACTTGAAAGCCTCGTCCTAAAAATCGGCGGGACTAGCTTCGCCGAGTGGCAGGTTGCCCTCGGAGATGCCACAACCCTTTCGAAAAAGCTGGGCGAAATAGGATTTCCCACTGGCGACGTCGCTGCCCGGCCAGTGCCGAAAATCCTGTACGAGGCTTTTTGCGACTACTCCCCCCTGGCCAAGATCCATGACCAGTGCAGGAAAAAGCCAGTTAAGCTCGAGGAGCTCTGCGATATTCTGGGCCTCGAGCAGACAGGCGAAGCGACGGGGATCATCAGGTGGCTCGTGACGATGGGAGCACACGCCAAGAAATCGGCCGACTACGCGCCCCTGCTGCCAACGAGGTTACACTATTTCTGCAGGGGACTTGCCGGTGCTACCCTTTGCCTGAACGACGGATGCGGGGCAAAGGGGGCGCACGCACACACCGGGTGGAGCGATTTTTTCCTCGACGACAGGAATACCTGCCCAACCTGCGAGAAAAAGGTCCTGCCGATCCTTACCTGCACGCATTGCGGGTTACCGGTCGTGCGCGTTTACCTGGAAGACGGGAAGTGGAAGAAATCACAGGATCCCTCGGCTAGCCAGGTAACCAAGCTCCTGACCTGGGCGGATGACGCCGAGGAGGGATCGGACGAGGACAGCGAAACCGATGCCGAAGCCAAGAACATGACGCTGTGCCTTTCCTGCAACCAGGCCTCAGAAGGCAGCCAGATGCCCCCATGCTGCGAGTCCCCCGTTCACCGGACCCTCCAGCTTATCCCGACGGAGAACGACCTAGGGGCATTACCAACCTGTACCAGCTGCGGCGGAACGAGCGGCAGCAACTTCCCCTCAGTGCTCCGCGAATTCATGACCTCGGAAGATGCACCCACGGCGGTCCTGGCCGAAGCCATGGTTAGGAACCTGCCATACGACGCCCGGAGGCGAGACGCGACAGCAAACGGCAGGAAACTGCTCGTTTTCTCGGATTCCCGCCAGCGTGCGGCCTTTTTCGCCCCCTACCTCCTGCAAACCACGGCCGAAACCGCATTCCAAGGCCCCCTGGAAATGGCTATCAGGAATGCCGAGGAAGACAGGGAGGGCAAGCCGGTCTCGTTCAGGAAGGTTGCACTTGCGTACGAGGACGGCTTCGAAAGCATGGGGACGATAGTGTTCAAGGACAAGGAACGTGGCGTTACGTTCTACAGGCTGGTACCAGCGGCAACGGCCTCGGAAGACAACAGGGAAGAGGCCCGGTACGAGGCAGAGCGCGTCCTTTACCGCCATTTCTGCTCCTCCCAGAAGCAGAAAACGACCTTGACGGGGATGGGGATTGCAACGCTGGCCATCAGCCACACTCCCAACGGGAAATCAATACTCAGGGACAGGTTGCCCGAACTTTTCGGCATCGACGAGGAAAGGGGCTGGCAGGTGCTGCACGCGCTCATCGAGATAATGGTCCAGCGAATCGCGGTTGACTTCCCTTCCCACGTGAAGGCCAACCCGCATGTGGTACCCTTCGGCCCAGCGAGCTACACCTTCCACCTGAGCGACAATGGACGGCTCGACGTCAACACGAGCAACTGCAGGCAACTTTACCGGTGGAGCCCGTACCTCGGGCCCGCGAGGGGACGCAACCGGTCAGTGAAGGGGTCCAGGCAGCTGGGAATCCTGTGCAGGGCACTCGGCCTTGACAAGTTCTCCGACGAACAAACCCTGAAGCCGCTGCTGTTGAAAATCTGGGATGCCTTCATAGCCGGTGGGGTGCTCAGCGAGGTCGGGGTCACCTGCCCCGGGGAGTACAGGGTGAACCGCGACCGCCTGGCCATCTCAACCCGTGCCACTCTCTTCGCATGCGACACCTGCGGGAAGGTCACCACGCTTGGCAACCTTGGCTTTTGCACCAAGGTAGGCTGCAGCGGGGTGCCCCGGCAACTTTCACCGGACGAGATCGAGAGCAGGTTCGAGACGAACCACTACAGGAAAAGGTTCAAGCAACCGGCCCTGCCGCTCGAGGTCCGCGAACACACGGCCCAGCTTGCCAACGAGCTGGGCAAATTCTACCAGGAGCAATTCAACGAGGGGAAGGTGAACGTCCTGAGCAGCTCCACGACGTTCGAAATGGGCATCGACGTTGGGGACCTGAAGGCCGTCATGCTGCGCAATTTCCCCCCCAGCGCGAGCTCATACATCCAGAGAACGGGCCGGGCCGGGCGCAGGCAAGACGGCGTCTCCGTGGCCCTGACCTTTGCACGCAATGTCCCGCATGACCAGTATAACTTCCACGAGCCGACTCTTGCCATCTCGGGGAAAGTACACGTCCCCATAATAAACACCGCGAACGTGCCCCTCGCCCAGCGCCACTGTAATTCCCTGCTACTAGGATGCTTCCTACGCGGGATCGGGAACCCCAACGGCGTTAACCTCGACAAGCTGAGTCTTCAAGATTTCTTTGTGGAAAGGATAGCAGGAAGCACCCTCGTCGAAACCTACAAGGCATGGGTGCTTTCAGCCGAGAGGAGGAAAGCCCTCGAGACGGACCTTTCGAGCATCATCCCCGGGGATTCCACGCTACGACCCGGGGTGGCCCTCGAGACGTCGGTGGACTCGCTTGCAACGGGTGACAAGTCGGTCTGGGTATACCACGTTTCCGGGGAACTCAAGCAATTTGCAGAAAAGATCGAGGAACTGACGAAGGAGTCGATTCGGCTGATGGGTAACGGTGATATCGAGACTGGCCGCAAGCTCGCCACCAAGGCGTCCATAATGCAAAGGCTCCAGAGCCAGTTCCTGAAGCAAAGGCTCATCGACTTCCTGAGCAGCTGCTCCTGGTTGCCGGGCTACGCTTTCCCACAGGACATTGTGAAGCTCAAGGTGCTCGACTCGGATTATGCCAAGAAGATGAGGCTGGAACGAGACCGGGAGGTCGGGATTTCCGAGTATGCACCCGGGGCAGAGATAATTGCCGACGGCAAGCTCTTCACTTCCGCCGGGGTGGAATTCAAGGGGCAACCGGACCTGCGCTGGTGGATTAATTGCCGCGAGTGCAGGAGGATCGAAACGGGGCGGGTCACGGACGATCCACCCGACGCCTGCTCGAACTGCGGCACCTCGTTCCTCGGTGCAAGCGCCCCGCGGGATTACATACGCCCCGACGGCTTTACCACCAGCATGGAGGATCCCCCTGCCATGCCGAGGCTGAGCAGGCTCCGACCGCCGCGAACGTCGGAGGTATTCCTGCTCGAGGGGGCCGACTACGACTCCTTCGCCGAGAGCAAGGTAGGAGGCATCACTTACGGGATCAAGAAGGGCGGTAAACTGTTCAGGGCAAACAGTGGGAACAAGTTCAAGTCCTTCCTGATCTGTCCCACGTGTGGTAAATTCTTCACCTCCCCGCCTACGGCACCCGGGCACGACAAGCCATGGGGACCACGCTGCAACGGGAGGCCGAGGCCGCTGGACCTTGCCCACGAAATCGTCACGGACGTCCTGCAGCTACGGTTTCAGGGTTGCTGTCCCCAGCCCCCGAACCTCGTCGAGGGCGGTGCCTTCTGGCGATCCCTCTTTGCCGCGTTCATAAACGGGGCCACCGATTGCCTGGGGATTGCCCAGGGAGACATCGACGGGACGTACCACGGGTGGAGCGAGGAGAGCTACATTGGGGAAATCGTCGTCTACGACAGGATCCCCGGGGGAGCCGGGCACATCGACAGGATCGTCCAGAACATCGATGACGTGTTGCGCTCGGCCTACAGGAGAGTAAAAGACTGTTCCTGCATCGACTGGGACGCAAGTTGCTATGCCTGCTTGCGGAGCTATTCCAACCAGTTCTACTGGGACGACCTGCAGAGAAGGCCCGTGATCGAGTGGCTGTCGCAGGTACTGGGAATCGAGGAGTGAACAAATGGCAAGGATTTATCCCGACAGGCCTCTGGGCACGACTCCCAGCAACGCGGAAAGGAAAGTCTTTTACGCGCTAAAAGACTTGCTCCCGGACGAATACACCGTTCTCCACAGCGTGCCGGTATACCTGAAGGCGGACCACGGTAGCAAGATGCAGAACGGGGAGCTGGATTTCCTGGTGATCCACCCGGACAAGGGGATGCTCGTCATCGAGGTAAAGGGAGGGGGCATAACCCGGGATGCATCCAGCGGGAAGTGGTCATCGACCGACGCCAAGGACGGGGTACATCCCATCAAGGACCCCTACGAGCAGGGGAAGAAGTACGCGTACGCGATCAGCAACCTCGCCGAGAGAGAAAAAACAACCAGGAAATTCGATTACCCTTTCTTCCACGCGGTCTGGTTCCCGGACATCGATACCAGCGGGGCCGCCCTTGGCATCTCCGATAACCTCCACATGATAACCCTCGGGAAGCAGGACCTTGCCCAGACGGCATCCTCGGTGCCGAGGGTTTTCAGGAATTGCCTCGGCGGGGGTAACGACGTGCCGGGAGAGGGCGGCGTCGAGGCCCTGCGGTCATTCCTTTCACCGTCGTGGACTCTCTCGGTGAAACTCGGAAGCTCAATCGAGGACGAGAGGCACAACATAGTGGAGGCAACGAGGTCGCAATACCGGGTCCTGTCGCTACTCCAGCGATTCCAGCGGGCCCTGGTGAGCGGGCCCGCAGGCTCGGGAAAGACCTTCCTGGCCATAGAGAAAGCACGGAGGATATGCAGTGCTTCCCCCGAATCCCGCGTGCTCATAGCATGTTACAACAAGAGCCTCTCGGGCCTCATCAAGAGCCACGTGGTCCACGACAGCAGGATCGACGTCTTCACCTTCCACAAGCTCTGCACCTCGTTCTGCAAGGATGCATCTATCCCCATTCCCAGTGGACACGAATCGGGACTCGACGAATTCTACGACGCCGAGCTCCCGGACCTCTTGCTAGAAGCGCTCTGCAAGGTCGGGTCCCGGTACGACGCCATAATCGTGGACGAGGGGCAGGACTTCGACCCGTCGTGGTGGCCAATCCTCGAGCAATGCCTCAGGGATCCGGGCAAGGGACTCTTCTACATCTTCTACGACAACAACCAGGGAATCTATGAAAAAAGGCAAGATTTCCCGATAATGCAAGAGCCCTTCGTCCTGGAGGAAAACTGCAGGAATACCAGGAAAATACTGGAGCTGGTGAACGAATTTTACGAGGCAGAAACCCTGCCAGTCCCGCTGGGGCCCGAGGGTAGGAGCCCTGACCTGATCAAGGTCGAAGCGCCAGATTTGGAGGTCGATACCCTTCATCGAGTCCTCAAGAAACTGGTAAAAACCGAAAAGGTCAACTGTAACGATATCGTGATACTGACCCCTCATGCAGAAAGCAGGTCCGTACTAAAGTCTGGCATCGATGTAGGCGGCCTCAAGCTGTCGTGGGACCCACATTCACGAGGGGAAGGAATTGTCTTGTGTTCGACCATCCATTCATATAAAGGTCTTGAGTCCCCGGTCGTCATCGTAGCCGAGATATCGACCTTACCCCGGGGAAAATCACGGGCGTTGCTGTACGTAGCGTATTCAAGAGCAAACTCGCACCTTGTCGTTTTGTGCTAGTGTCCTGTCTAGTTAATTATCTCCAGTAATTTCGGGCCTTTTTTAACCTCTTATAGAATCATAACAAGTTGAAATTATTAGATTTATTGTTCTTCAATTTTCTGATATTTTAGGAAAGGACTAACCAAGCAGGACACTAGGAGATTCAAAAGTAAATGAAAAAGTTTAAATTCGTCGATTTGTTTGCAGGTTGCGGTGGCTTTTCCCTTGGTTTAACCGAAGCTGGATTCGAGCATGTTCTCGCTGTTGAACGATCCCCGATGGCTGCACAAACCTATTACCACAACATTGTAGCTAAAAAAGTGAATAGTCCTGTCCCTTGGGCCGACTACATCGAACTGGACAAGAACGCCATGGTAGAAGCCGGCCTGTACATCGGAGACATCGAAAAGATCCACTCGGACCAGCCTCTCCTAGGTGACCTCCGTCGCAGGGAAATCGATCTGGTGGCTGGTGGACCACCCTGCCAGGGGTTTTCAACCGTCGGCAAGCGTAACCCGGATGACATCCGGAATAGCTACCCATACAAGTTCTTCGAGATCGTAGAGGCTATCCTGCCAAAAGCGTTCGTCATGGAAAACGTAATTGGGATCAGCCTTAACTTCAGGAAATACAAGAAGGATACCCCGCTGGACACGGTGTGTGGCTTTTTCCAGGAGCATTACAGTATTACCCGCACTTGCCTAAACGCATACCATTACGGCGTGCCACAGGGAAGGCAGCGGATAGTGGTAATTGGGATAAGGAAAGACCTCGCCGACAAACTCTGCTTAAAGCACGTGGACAGTAAACACGAGGCCCAAATCTGGCGGTCAGACTTCCTGAACAAACTGGACAGGGATGCAATTCCCACCCTAGCCCCAATTCCCATCCACAGCGAACAGGCCGTGCGCTTGAAACGTGCCCTAATCGACATCGACGATCACGGGTACACTAAAAAGAGGAGCAGCTACTCACAGCTCATGAAGGGAAACCAGACCGTTATCCTGAACCATGAACGTCGAAGACACGGGGACGAGACGACCTTCAGATTCAAATTCCTGCACGAAATAAGGAAGATAGCCAGCGTCAACATAGCCAACAGCATTTCGACTCCCGAGAGCATCAGCTCGGTGGTGTCCATTTTAAGGAAGACCGGGAAGCCCATAGTGATGCCAGACGGTACCTATATCCCTAGCAAACCATCACTCGAACGTGCCATAAATCGAATCGCCACCAAGAAGCATAGCCAGATTCTCCTTGACGGTGACAAGGCCTCGCGAACGATGATGACAATACCCGACGATTACATCCACTACAAATTCCCAAGGGTGCTCACGGTGAGGGAAATGGCAAGAATCCAGTCATTTCCCGACAATTTTGAATTCATGGGCAAAGTAACAACCGGCGGGAAGCAAAGAAAGAACGAGGTCCCCCAATATTCCCAAGTCGGTAACGCGGTACCACCGCTGCTTGCAAAGGCAATCGGGACGCGACTAAGCGAGCTTCTTCAGGCTGCCGAGTCCAACAAGGGACGGCCGTAGGGTTTTTCCGACCAACTTTATCTCGAGGCATGCGCATGGAAATCAAGTACCCAGAGGGGCTACTGGCTTGGGGTGGCCACAGGGAAGGTGGAGTAAGCAAACTTTTCTCGGCCGAGTCAGGCAAGCCCACCGGAGAACTAATTAAAACCCGGCTAGTCCGCAAGCTAGAAAGTTGGACCCACGACCTCCTAGCAGGCAAGAAGGTCCCTCGAACGATACTTCTAGTGGGGGGGCCGGGGAACGGTAAAACAGAGGTCCTAGAACACGTGATCAGGAGTATCGACGCTGCTCTCGAGATCGATGGGGACCTCGTGAGGGAGGTGCAAAGGCTACTCCCCCTACCAACAGGCTTCAGCGCCCGGAAAGTAACCGTGAGCGCGTCAAGCCTGCCTCTGGGCAAGCTCCCACCTCCCTTCGAGTATTTTGATATCGTGCAGGATGCGACGTCTTCGGCACAGCCAGAGGGGCACCTAGTTCCACCGGAAGAGCTGTTTATCGAGGAACTGGCCGGCCTCGCCGGGCCAAGTTCCAGCAGGGTTTACATTGCGTGCGTGAACAGGGGAATACTTGCGCATGCCCTGTCCAAATCCTACGCGAACCTTCCCGGCAGCGAGCAAGTGATTCCCCTGCTAGAGAAGATAACCTCCGCTGTAACCATGAGCCCAAGGCAACCAAGTTGCTGGCCCCTGGAAGGATACCCCGATGTCGGCGTATGGCCCATGGACGTGGAAAGCCTGCTCGAGCCGACTCTCGACGAGGATAGCCACTCCCCTGCCCACGCCATCTTCATGTCAGCGCTTGCAGCCGAAAAGTGGGCAGATCATTCCAATTGCCCTGCGGCCAAGTACTGTCCCTTCAAGGCCAACCAGGAGTCACTCCGCGAGGAAAAACCTCTCGATCACCTGCTGGGAATCTTGAGGTGCTACGAGCTTGGCTCCGGGAAAAGATGGGCATTCAGGGACCTGTTTTCGCTCGTAGCAAACATTGTAGTTGGGCACGAAAGCGATTTCGCCGTGAACGGCGAATATGCCGGCCCATGCGAATGGGTGAGAGCACTGGCAAGGGATCTCGAGGACGACAGCAAACGGCTTAGGGCCGCACTCGAACTGACTTCGAGGCTGTACCAACACTCACTTTTCCCTGCCTGGCCGCGTTCAAAGGACCTATTCAAAGGCAAGCACGTCGGGCAAGTCTTGAAAGACACCGCAAACGTAGCGCACCCCCCGAAATCATTTTTTTCAATCTTCAACGATCCGACTTTCGCAGCACCCACCGACATAAGGAGAAGGATCCTCGGCGACATGATAGAGCTCCTCGACCCTGCCAAGGCATCGGGTAAACAAGAGGTAGCGATGGGCGGGTTGACCCTGGCCTCGCTGGAGGAAATCTTTAGCTTCTCGGTTGAAATGGGATTGAACAGGGTAAACAGCCTCCTGTCGCCGCAAGAAAACCTGCTACTCGAATGGCTGGCACGGTCTGAAAAATGCCTGGACGAGGAATGCGTCAAAAAGACACTGATCAACGAGGCAGCCGTCATCAAGGGCACGATGAGAGGATTCGCCTGCAGGCTGGCTAAGCGCAGCCTCGGCGTCAAAGCGGGGGCATGCGAGCGATCGGAAATGTTCAAAGAGTATATCGATGCCATCCATGACCGGGTCAAACTCGGGAAGGTCAGGGACGTCTTCAACAAGCTCCTAAACCCATCGGGGTTCAAGGTGTCGCTGAAGGTGACCTACGGGCAACCCGTGCCTCCCCCGGCCAAGGACATCAGCCTCGAAACGGACAACATCAATGTAAAGGTAGTGCCTGCCGTGCAGGATGCGTCAAAGCCAAGGACGTTCATCCCTTACCTATCGCTGGACGGCGGCAACTACAGCATCCCGATCACGTTCGGGATTTTCGAGGCCCTGTATTCCGTCAAAAACTGCCTTCACGAGGGCTGCTTGCCCAGCGAGGTGCTCGCCTTGCTCGAGGGAGCCCGCGCAAAGCTTGCCGGCCTCCTCGTGAACCAGGAGCTAGACAGCGCAAGGCTCGTGATAGGGAACACGGGCGTGGTGCTGAACGTCTCTTACGGTTTGCTGGAAAAGCTATAGGGGGGGAGATGTCCGTAAGCGAATTCAAAGACGAACCATTCAAGGACCGAGCGGAGTACCAGAGGACTCTGTTCCACCTGTACCCGGCACCCGAATTTGCAACGGGAGAAGTAATGACCGCGGCGCTGTACCGCGCCATCGGGTACAGGGCAAGCGAGAGCGACGTCACCGCTTGGGGAAAGGATTTCAAGGGCCGCCTGGAATCTGAAGCAATACCGTACAGCGGCAAGATAACTCCCAGCACCTGGAAGAGGATTATCAGCGTGGGGCTCGCGAGCCCTCGCCAACCTGGCCAGCAAAGGCAACTCCTTCCCTCCATTACCCCGCTGGTGCCCGAGGCCTGCCTTTACAGCAATACCGCCAGGCAACAAGGGAATCCCTGGAATCCCGGTAACCTCGTCTTGAGCATGCTAGAATGCGGCTCCCAAGGTAGCCATGAGAAGGTCTGCTGGGATTCACTATTTAGGGCCCTTAGCACCGGTGACAACCAGGACCCCTGGGCAAGATTCGTCTCCGAGTGCTTCAAAAACTGCGTGCACCCGGACGATAAATTGCCAGGGTGGGAGCAGAAACCATTTGTACCCATTATGCCCGGGATTCGATGGGCAGAATGGAGGATTTCCGGCAGCCCCTCTGAGGCACTCGTACGAGCACTTCCAGGGGTCCTGAGTCTCAAGCCGAAACTGACCCGAAGGCAGTGGATTAGCCTGTTCGAGGCCCTACTGCGCATATCCTGTGCATCGCACGTTGCATGGATTTGCAAGGCCAACCTCGAGCTGTGGGAATTTCTCGTCAACTGCTTCGAGGAACCGCCAAGCCAGCACTGGGACGGAAAGCAGCTGTTCAAGTCGAGTGACACCTACTGGCCATACGGGGAAAGAATCGACCCCCTGATCCACTCAATAACGCGTGATTACATAACAGGAAGGCTAGGTGTAAACCTCGTCCTCCACCACGTGAGCGAAACCCTTGGCATGGAGAACATCGACCTGAAGAGCCCCACGGGCATAAAAAACCTGGGACAGGCAATTTACGATGGGCGCGAAAAACTCGACCTCCGAATGGTAAGAGACGTGCACGACGAGGCGCTCGAACGTAACCCGAGACTTCTCGAGTGCACCCACGGCATCACGTCGAACGTTAAATATTTTTTCAGATACACCCTCGGGCAGAGGCAGTCAGTGGCAGAGGACGAACTGAATTACGATCAGGGCTACTGGGTAAAAAAAACCGGCCCCCAAAGAAACGCCTCGTGGGTCGTTTCAGGCGGGCCCGTGGCCCTCATGGCAATGGTGTCTTCATGTTGCAACACCCACAGGGCCTCGAGGACCGTTGAGGACTTCTGCCGATTCCTCAACCAGTTCGGCGTAACCACCCGGGCCAGTGACCTTGCATGGAACGGCCTCGGAAACAGCATGAGACGGCTTGGACTAGTCATCGACAGCCCGGACGCCGAAGGTGGCATGATATTAATTGATCCGTTTACGGCGTGAGGGGAATTGTGGACAAATTGGTTACCAGGCTAAAGGAAGCGGTGTTAAGAGAGCTGGAGGAGCTCCTGAGGGGAACACCGGGGGGATGCCGCCCCGCGTTCGTTGGTCCCCCTTACGAAATCATGGAGGCGCTACATCGCGAGTTGATGAAAAATGGAGGTGTTACCATCACCATCGCGGGGAATCCAGTGCGGGTTCCCGTTTACCTTGCGGTGGAAGGTCCCTGCGCAAACCCAGGGGAAGCCGGGGGCAAATGCAACGACTCCATGCTCGTCGACCTGCGCAACAAGAACGACCTCAAGTACCTCCTGACGCTTGTCCCGCCCCGGGCAAGCCTGAACCTCTCGCTAAATTCCTCGTCGACCACCTTCGGGGTAGACACCAAGGGGGGGGGCAACAGCGATTGGCAGGACTCGGCATTCATGCAGAGGTTGCTCGGGCCGATCATCGAGAGTATAGACCTCCCCAGCGGTGTTTCCAAGGACCTCTGCAACGAGTCTATCCGCCTGGCCGGGGCTATCCTCGATTCCTCCGGGGAAAGGACCCGGCCATGGCAAACAATACATTCCCTAGTCAACATCAACCTTTCAAGCCCCAGTAAAGACCTCCTGTTCCTTGCAGCATGCGGGATGCCAAACCCGGGCGGAAGTCCCCTAAACCGGAAAGAGTCCGGCGATACCCTGGCCAGGATCGCAACGGCTCTGGTAGAAAAGGGGAAAAAACGTTTCTTCACGGAATTGAGGGAACGGGCCAACGATCTAGACCTGATCGAGGAAAGATCGAGCGTCATGGCAGCGATCGAGGGATTTGAATGCCACCTCGAGAAAGCAGTCCGTAACTCGCCTGAGTTCAACGAGGCGCCCCGCTACTATTACTCGCCATTCAGGACCTGCAAGTCCCCCGAGAACCTGCCTCATTGGTGGGTTACCCTTGATTGCAGGACATGGGGCAAGCTGCTCGGACAACCCGACACTCCTCCCCCGCCAGAAAGCCGACCGACGAGAGTCGAGGTGGCGAACAGGTTGATTAATTCCGGCGAGGGCGAGGTACAAGTAGTCCTTAGCTCGCCCGAATTCCGGGTAACGCCGCCGGCCACAGACCCGGTTCCATTCGAGGTTACCTACGAGAAGAAAAATAGCAGCAATACCACCTTGGCCCATGCCGCGCCGTTTGCCTGGACCGACAATTCCGTGGCTAACCACACGTCGCCGGCCAGCTACTCCTTCAAAGCCGGGTCAGGCGGCGCATGTGCAGTCAAGATAATAAGCCTCGATAGGTACGCTGCCGGGGTCGTCTTGCAACTCGTCGGTTCTGCACACGTACTAACCTTCAAACAAAAGAAGGCCGGCAGGGCAGAGGATAAGGAATACGAGTGCATCATCCCGGGATTTTCGCAGGGAGCACGCTACGAGATAGCACTTTACCATTCGAGCCTAATTACTCCCCCAGTAAGTGGCCAGTTCATACCAGAATCAGGCACTGAATATTCGACCGTTAACTTCGAACCCCGGGCGAACTCGATACTAGCCGGCTTCGACGCAGTGGACGCTGGCACCCTGGTCACCCAGTTCCTCCTTCCCAGTGGGGGCAAGGCAAGCTATTCAATCATCCTCCAGATCAGGGAAGGTGAAACCAGGGGGGTCGCAAGCGAGTTCGAGAGGCTCATAGCCTTGAACCAGGCAAATTCAAACGTCTGCGTTGACGTGCGACCGCGGCTCGTCCACGAGTTCCAGTTCTGGGCACTGCGTTCGAGGGATTCCTACAACCCCGTCATCATGGGGTATGACGCGATCCAATCATGGGGAGAACCCAAATGGACCGAGTTACCGATCATGTCGGGGTACAACTCCCTAACGACCATACGCCCCAAGAAGCTTGATCCACCGGAAAGCCTTTTAGAGTACCGCGAAAAGATCCACTCCCTCCTGCTGGGTAACATGAATGGGTACATTGAAACAGCCCGCCTCGGGGAACTGGTCGAGCTCCCCATTTTCCGTGACCTGATAGTTAACTACCTGGCCGCCTACATCGAGTGGCTAGAAAGGGCCCCCTCCGAGGCAACCTGGTTCGACACGGTTCTCGTCGTCCCATGCGAAAGTGAAGCAGTCCTTTCCAAAAACCCAGACGCGATCCTGCTCCCCCCGTACCACCCCCTAAAGCTGGCGTGGATGGTGAATGCCCAGGAAGTCCTATGGGAAGCCATCTCCAGTTCAAACAGGTGTCCCGCGGCCGGGATGCTTAACCCCATGGCCGTGCCAGACATGCTGCTGCTCCAGTGCTCGGGTGTCGCAGGACCTGGATCAAGGATTCCCTTCCTGTCCGTTGCTTCCAACAACGATTACTGGTCGGTGCTGTGGAACGAGAGCCGACTGGCGGGACTAAACGCCGAGCACGTCAAGGACCTATTCAACGACGAATTCGGCATCTGCATAGAGGGCCTGTCATCTGGCTTTTCGGTGTCTCAAATCGAGAAATCCATGAAGGATCTCTCGCTCATGATGTCGGCCCGCTCGAAGTTCAAGGTTTCAATTAGCAGCGAGAACTTCGGCGACAGTTCATGTACCGCAGGTATGCTGGCGTGGAGCGAAGCGAACCTCGGCTCAGAGGACCCCTGGTTCGGGGCCGGGAAACGCGAACTGGAGGTGTTTGACCTCCGGGACGAGTCCCAGCACCCTTCCTCAGAGATACTCGCGAACCTGGCTGCAGAGGCCAGCGGAACGGTCAGGTGGCTGAAGGCCAAAGAGTGCGGCCCCGATGGCAAGATTGACCTCGGAATCATAAACCATCTGGGGGGCTCAAACTACGAGCTGGCCAAACACGGGATAAATGCCGGGACATCGAGGGGCAACCTGACCCGCCACCGGGTTAGGTTCCAAGTTCCCAGCCAGGTACCAGCTTGCTACCTAGCGGAGGCACGCAAGTCGTTGCCTAGCACGCTACAAAGCGCAACCCCCCTGGAAAGGCTGGTTTCCTCGGCAAGTTCCACTTTGGAAGGATGCCTTCCGGGCGACAGCCTCAATTTCGCGCCCAACACCTTCCGGCTGCAACAAACCCTCAAAAACGCATATTACTGCGCGGTCTCTTCCTCGTCCGTGGACCCTGCAACCTTTTTCGATTCTTCCGGTGACGCATATCTTTGGGACTACGATTTACCGGGATACTCTGCGCGCCCAGGAGGGGCGAGTGGATACTTCCTCCTTGCTTCTCCCACCCAGGCAATTATCGAGACGGTCAAGCTGGGACTTGCCTCTGTCAGCGGTGGAGCCCCACCGGGTGACGATGTAGTCAAGGGAATTCTTAAGGAGGTTTCGGGAAGGGGGATCTGTACTATCAAGCACCTTGCTACTGGAGGTACCACCGCACACGGGGAGATCGGGCTCCTGATCGCTGCGAGGCTGCTGGCTCCCCTTTCCGGCACAGGCATCATGTGCCCCGACGATGAAAGGATTAACCTCATCCTCCCAATCGACCCATTCCTGGAGCAGGTTGACGTCCTCAGGAACATCATGTCCAGCGAGAAAAGGCGGCCAGACCTGCTCGTCGCAAGCATTTACCTCGGAGAGGGGAGGAGCAGGGTCCGCCTGACCCCGGTCGAGGTTAAATTCAGGTCCCAGTTGATGTCTGACAAGGACATGAAGAGAGCTTTGCAGCAAGCCAGCAGCTTTTCCCTCTTCATGGAGGGCTTATTGCTATCTCCCGTGAACACCCTCTGGCAGGTGGCGGGATTAAACTTCGTGGCCGAGTTAATGGAATACGCCTTCAGGGTCCAGGGCCTATTTATCCCCGCCCAACAACGCGACGAGTGGGGCAAGAAACACTCGCGCGCAATATGCTCAGTACTGGCGGGAACCGCAGTTTTCGAAGTGGACCGCCGAGGCCGGCTAATAATCATCGATGAAACGGGAACCTCTGACTCAATGGATCTCGACGGCGACGGATTCCAGGAATCGCTTCGGATCTCAAAAGAAAACGCGCGGGAACTACTATTCACCCCAGAACCGCCATTCACCGGCAAGGTTCAAGGGGTACTCAACGGATGGGAGTTGCTCGTGGATCTGGGCCAGGGCACGACAGACAACCAGAGAGAGGCGGAGATGGAGAGCACGGGGCAGGCTAACCTTGAAACGTCCACCATACCGCCCGAAATTTTTCCGAGTGCCGTAAACGATGGAACCGAAACAGAGCCAAGCGGCCCGTGGAGCGATTCCGAGTGCTACCTCGCGGTGCTTGCCTACGACCTGATGGACAAGCAGGCTGGCGTGGTGAAGATGTACCTCTACAAGCTCGTGTCGAGGCTGACGGGGAGGTCACCCAAGGCGGTCGAGTACAAGCTGCAAAACGTTTCTGCCTGTGACATGAGGCCAAGAGAACTAAAGCCGATAAACGAAATGCACAAGTACCAACAGCAACTAAAAATCGTATTCGACTGGTTCAGCTCCTGTCACGACGAGGCCGAGGCAATTTTCGAATCGATATACGGATTTAACATGGAGAGCGCAATTACGCAACTACCCCACATCGACATCGCGGAGTGCCTAGGAAAATTGCAGCAAGCCATAGCAAAAGAGTTAGAAACAGCGAGGAAAACGACGGACCCCCAGCAATCTCTCCCTTTTGCAGGTGATCCGGCCCCAGCCCCCCCCACGGTGGCGACAGCCAACGGCGAGAAAAATGACCAGTTCCCTGACGGAGTAAAGTTCAGGGTTGGAAAGTCCACTGCGGCGTTCGGCGGACCGGACATGTTTTTCCACCCGAGCAACACTGACCTAACCCATCTGAACATAGGAATCGTGGGCGATCTGGGGACCGGCAAAACCCAGCTTATCCAGGGACTGATTTTCAATCTGGTGCGATCAGGTAAGCAGAACAGGGGGCACTCCCCAAGGTTCCTAATCTTCGATTACAAGGGGGACTATTCAAAGGAGAGCTTCGCAAGGGCCGTGGGAGCCAGGGTAGTTGAGCCGTACAGGATTCCCCTCAGCCTGTTCGATACCAGCTCGTCAAGCGTGCTGACCCCATGGATCAGCAAGGCCAAGTTTTTTATTGATATCTTGGACAAAATCTTTCCAGGAATGGGATACCCGCAAAAAGAGAAGGTTAAGCAGGCCATCAAGCGAAGTTACGAAGATGCCGCCTTGCTTAGGACCATCCCCACGATCAACCAGGTATTTCAAAACTACCAGGCACTTGTAACGGCAACCGATTCACCCTCCGCGATCCTAAGCGACATGTGTGACCAGGAACTGTTCGAATCTGACCCCTCGAAACTCCAGTCATTCGACGAATTTTTCACCGGGGTGACCGTCATTAGCCTTAACAAGCTCGGGGCTCAAAACGATACAAAGAATATGCTGGTCATAATATTCCTCAACATGTTTTTCGATTACATGCTCAAGATAGAAAAGCAGCCATTCATAGGGACTTCCCCGCAATTGAGATTTATCGACTCCTATCTACTCGTCGATGAAGCAGACAACATAATGAAATACAATTTTGACGTTCTTAACCAGATCCTGTTGCAAGACAGGGAATTCGGGGTAGGTGTCATGCTCGCTTCCCAGTACCTGTCTCATTTCAAGAAGCCTGGCGGAGTAAACTACGCGCAGCCCCTACTGACTTGGTTCGTACACAAGGTACCGAATATATCGCCCAACGAGCTTTCTGCCCTTGGCATGCCCGACATATCCGAGACCATGGTAAACAAGGTAAAGACGCTTCAAAAGCACGAGTGCCTGTACAAGTCGCTTAACGTCCCAAGCAAGTTCATACGTGCAGACCCGTTTTATGAACTGATCGAAGCTACAAGTGACGAGGAGTAAACATGTTTGCGGTGGGGAGGGAGTACCCGAGAAATGCACTGCTCTGCTTCGTGGGAAGCAAGCAAGGCCAATCAGGCATCATCTGGGGGGCGCTAGAACCCGGGTGTGTCATAGCGACGTCGGGAGGGAGGCACTCAGCACGTGCCGGATACCTAGATGAACGCCTTGCGGACGGCAGATGGGTTTATTTCGGGCAGGGTGAAAAGGGCGACCAAGACCCGGAAACATACGCCAATTCCCTACTGTCAGCTGGAGAGAGGACTGTCCTTTTGTTTAGTACACGGGAACCTACATCCTCTCAAGTCAAGCAACAAGGTAACCATTCAAAAAAATACCGCTTCGAGGGAATGTTCAATGTCCTATCTTGGGAATGGTTTATCCCAATGGAAGGCAAGAGAATCAGTAACAGGCTAATCAAATTCGAACTGGTACCAACGACTAGTGATTACCACGAGGAAACGTTAGACGTCAGCTCACCAGACTTCGTGCCCTCGCCCAGCTCCGATTTTAAAGCCTTGCGAGCAGAGTTGTCTGAGCCAAAAGCAAAATCGCCCAAGAATAGACCGAGCGCCCAGTACTTTGCAAGGTCCAAAAAGATCAAGGACTATGCTTTAGCCAGAGCAGCCGGTGTGTGCGAAGCTTGTTCCAGCCAAGCTCCCTTCACCACACCAAACGGACAGCCATTTCTCGAGGTGCATCATCTCGATCGTCTTGCCGATGATGGTCCGGACATACCCTTGAACGTAGCGGGTATTTGCCCCAATTGCCATCGAGAAGCACACTACGGCAAGAACCTCAATGTATTCAGAAAAAATCTCCATTTTGAAGTAGCCAAGAAGGAAGCGAACCTTGACACGATCAAATTCTCGGCCAATCAATTTACCAAGTAGTGGAAGAATTAAAGACTTTCAGCTGATAATTACCGGTTGGTATGAGCAAAATTCACGAGAATTTCCCTGGCGGAAGAAATCAAGTTCACTCTACCAGAAAATAATCTCAGAGGTTCTTTTACAGAGAACGAGGGCCGAAACCGTCGCTGCATTTTTCCCGGCATTTATATTTACGTTTCCAACCTGGAAAGCACTCGCAATGGCCTCCGAAAGTGAATTAGCTGTTTTCATTCGGCCGATTGGCCTTTGGCAGCGAAGGGCATCAATCCTTTCACAGCTCGGAAAGGAAATGGCTCGTCGGAATGGGAGGTTTCCTAGGACCAGACCCGAGATCGAAGCCCTTCCCGGGGTCGGCCAATACATTGCCAATGCTATTCAATTGTTCAGCGAAGGTAAGCCTATGCCATTACTTGACGTTAACATGGCGAGGGTTCTTGAAAGGTACTTTGGACCACGCACGCTCGCAGATATACGCCACGATCAATACTTACAACAACTGAGCTTGAAAATCGTGGACTGCGACAATCCACAAAAAATGAACTGGGCAATTCTCGATCTAGCGGCCCTTGTTTGCAGGACAGATCAGCCCAAACATTTTGCTTGCCCATTAAACCGTGGCTGTATTTTCTTGCGAAATATATCGAAGTCCAATGAATTATGATTATTTGTGTTTAGTTTTCTTGTACAAATTATCTTATCTCCAGATCGGTGTGTCGCCGAATGCGATATTTTAGCCCGGGATTCTGCATTGGAAATTTTACCTTGACGAGAAAAACCCCGTGTATAGGGGTGTCCCACAGATACTGCTACATGACAAAGCGTTGGAAATCCCGGAGGGGCCAAAGGACAACAGTTCGCCACTCCACCTTTCTAATGAAATCAATCTTCTGTCATACCACCACTTCTAATATCTACTTCTTGCACCTGTAGCCATTTGGATCCTCTTGTATCCTGTGGGATCCACTAATGGCCTTTACCCACTTCTTCTCTTGCCTTTAAAATCTAACAGCCTTTGACTTGCAACAAACTTACGATTTTTTGAAATAAAAAGGGGAGACAGCTTAAACCGTCTCCCCCAATCACCCATGCTCTTCACCACCGAAGGCCCTCGCCCAGAGGGTTGGCTGGTACACAACTTTATTTCGTGGTTTATAACTTTATTTTTCGGTACACGACTTTATTTTCCGGTTTATGACTTTATTTCTCTTCCACAGTGGAAGCATGTTCTTTTATCGAGTCTATTCGACGGTGACGCTCTTGGCCAAGTTCCTCGGCTGGTCGACGTCGGTACCTTTCAGCACGGCGACGTGGTAGGCCAAAAGCTGCATCGGGATGGAGATGATGATCGGCATCACTTCTTCGCCGTCTTCGGGGACCTCAAGCGCGACCTCGACCTTGTCGGCCACCTCGGCGTCACCCTTGGAGCAGACCGCGATGACGCGGCCACCACGGGCGATGACCTCTTCCATGTTGGAGAACACCTTGTCGTAATTAGCTCCCTTGGGCACCAGCACCACGACCGGCATATGCTCGTCGATAAGGGCGATGGGCCCGTGCTTCATCTCGCCGGCGGCGTACCCTTCGGCATGGATGTAGGAGATCTCCTTCAGCTTCAGCGCGCCTTCAAGTGCGATCGGGTAGTTCATACCGCGACCGAGGTAGAGGAAGTCGCGGGCGGCCAGGTAGTTGCGAGCCACCTTTTCCACCTGCTCGTTCAGCTTCAGGGCCTCTTCCATGAGGGCCGGGACGCGCACGATGGCGGAGATCAGCTTGCGACCCTGGTCTTGGTCCATGTTGCCGCGGGAGCGGCCGAGGCGGATGGTGAACAGGTACAGGGCAATCAGCTGGGTGACGAAGGCCTTGGTGGAGGCGACGCCGATTTCGGGGCCGGCGTGGGTGTAGATGACACCGTCGGCCTCGCGGGCGATGGAGGAGTCGACCACGTTGCAGATAGCGACGCACGTGCCGCCGCGACGCTTGGACTCGCGCATGGCGGCCAGGGTGTCGGCGGTCTCGCCGGACTGGGAGATCAGCATCACCAGGGTCTTATCATCGACCACCGGGTTACGGTAGCGGAACTCGGAGGCGATATCGACCTCCACCGGGACGCGGCAGTACTCTTCGATCAGGAACTTGCCCACCAGCGCCGCGTGCCACGAGGTGCCGCAGGCGATGATGCAGATGCGGTTGATCCCCTGCAGATCGGCATCGGTGAGGGCGAGGTCCTCGAGGTAGACGTCCCCCTGCTCCTCGCGCAGGCGCCCGGCGATGGTGTCGCGCACGGCGCGTGGCTGCTCGAAGATCTCCTTGAGCATGAAGTGCTTGTAACCACCCTTTTCGGCCATGTGCGGGGACCAGTCGATGTGGCGCGGGGACTTCTCCAGCTTGTCCCCTGCGACGTTGCTGAACTCGGCGCTCCCCCCCTTGAACACCACCATCTCCCCGTCCTCCATGAAGATCATGGAACGGGTATGGGAGAGGATGGCGGGGATGTCGGAGGCGACATAGAATTCACCGTCGCCGAGCCCAACCACCATGGGGGCGCCGTGCTTGGCCGCGATCAGCTTGTCCGGCTCGCTCTCGCTCACAATGCAGATGGCGTATGCCCCCTTCAGGATGTTCAACGCCTGGCGCACTGCGACCTCGAAGTTACCGCTTTCTTCCAGGCGCTGGTCGATCAGGTGCGAAATGACCTCGGTGTCGGTCTCGCTCTTAAAGATGTGCCCCTGTGCCTTCAACTCCTCGCGCAGCTGTAGGTAGTTCTCAATGATGCCGTTGTGCACCACGACGATAGGGCCAGCCTGGTGCGGGTGGGCATTGATTTCGGACGGGCGGCCGTGGGTCGCCCAGCGGGTGTGGCCGATGCCGACCGTGCCGCTCACCGGGTTGGTCGCCAGGAGCTTCTCCAGGTTGGAAAGCTTACCTTCGCTACGCCGGATGCTAGCCTTGCCGTCGCTCAGGGTGCAGATACCGGCGGAATCGTAGCCACGATATTCCAGTTTTCTCAGCCCTTCAATAATGATGGAGGTGGCTTCCTGCCGCCCGGTAAATCCAACGATACCGCACATGTATGACTCCGTTTCGTCAATTTGTTAATTAATAACTCGGCTATCCGCCAAGACGTTACAGGATACCATCTTGGCCTGATACGCGACAGTTATTTTTTCCTGAGGGTCCATCCTTCCTTGTTCACTTGCGGCGAGCGGGCAATGGCCAGGGAATCGGCGGGGACGTCCTTGGTGACGGTGGTCCCAGCGGCGATCAGGGAGTTCTTGCCGACGGTGACCGGGGCGACCAGCTGCACGTCGCTTCCGACGAAGACGCCGTCCTCGATGACGGTCTTGTGCTTCCTGACGCCGTCGTAGTTGCAGGTGATGGTACCGCAGCCGATGTTGACGTCGCGGCCAATGGTAGCGTCGCCCAAATAGGTGAGGTGCGAGGCCTTGGACCCCTCACCCATGAAGGCCTTCTTGGTCTCCACGAAGTTGCCGATCTTCACGTGGGCCGAGAGTACGGTGCCGGGGCGCAGGTGCGCCATCGGGCCGATGGCGGCCTCGGGGCCAACCTTGGAATCTTCGAGCACGCTCCCCGCTTTTACCACGACGTCATCGGCGATGTCGCAATCCTCGATCAGGGCGTTCTGGCCGATCTGGCAGCGCTCGCCGATCACGGTGTTCCCCTTGATGACCGCACCCGGGTAGACCACGCTGTCGCGCCCGATTTTCACGCCGGCTTCGATGTAGACCACCGAAGGGTCGATCATGGTGACGCCGGAGAGCATCAGTTCACGGTTAATGCGCCCGCGCAGCACCGCCGCCGCCTCGGCCATCTGGGCGCGGTCGTTGACGCCGGAGATTTCCTGCGGGTCGGCCACCGGGTAGCTGCGGCAGGCGAGCCCGCGGACGTTGGCCTGGCGCACCACGTCGGTCAGGTAGTACTCCTTCTGGGCGTTGTCGTTGTCGAGCTTCTCGACCGCCTCGGCGAGGAAGGCACGGTCGACACAGTAGACGCCGGCGTTCACCTCGCGGATCAACCGCTCGGCCTCCGTGGCATCCTTCTGCTCGGTAATGGCGACTACTTTGCCATCCGCGTCCTTGACGATGCGGCCATAACCGAAGGGGTTGTCAAAAGTCGCCGTCATCACCGTAACGCACGCCCCGCTCTGCTCATGGGTGTCGAGCATGCCGCGCAGGCTGTCGGCGGTAAGGAGCGGCGTGTCGCCGCAGAGGATGAGCACGGTCTGCGCAGCCGGGTCGATCTCGGGCATCGCGCAGCGCACCGCGTGGCCGGTACCCAGTTGCTCGGCCTGCAGCGCGAAGCCCACCTCGGCACGTCCGTCAAAGTATTTCCGCACCTTCTCCTGCTGGTGTCCCACGACCAGGACGCAACGCTCGACTCCCGCGGCGAACGCGGCGGCAACGGACCACTGTATCATCGGCGGGCCGGCCACCGGGTGCATCACCTTGACCAGGTCCGACTTCATCCTGGTCCCCATGCCGGCTGCCAGCACTATTGCAGCTATCTTCTTCATAAGTAGTCCCCCTTGCCGCTGAGCAAATTGCTCTTTTTTAACAATAATGCCTGGTGAGGTCAAGCTGTTTCACTTCCCTTTCACTTCCGGTTTCCACGCAGGTCGTGCGCTTTTTATCGTTTACTAAACCGTAACTTATCGCTATAATCCTGCTCTGGAGGTTTCATGGGCGTCGCCGAGGACATAGCCAAGCTCGAGCTTGACCTGCGCGAACTTGTCATCAAGTACGAGCAGTACTTCTTCGGGATCGAGAAGCGGGAACCGCTGCGCCTGCTCGATACGGTGGAGCGCGCCGTGAGACGCTACCAGAACGTGAGCATCCCGAACACCAGCCAGCGGTTCAAGTATGATTCCCTGGTCGCCACGCTGAGCGTGCACAAGCAGAAGTGGACCCGCACCAACCGCCTGATCGAGGAGGGGAAGTTTCAACGGGACCGCTTCCGCATGTCGCTGCACCAGGCCGAGAAGACCGAGAAAGGCACCAAGACCAAAACCCCGCCCGCTTCACAGGATTCCCAGATCGAGTCCGTCTTCCAGCAGTACGTCAACGCGCGCCTGGCCTGCAACCTGCCGGTAGAGAACGTCACGAAGGAGAAGGTGGCCGAGGCTATCAACCGGCAAAAGCCCGTCCTGATGCAGAAGTACGGTTGCCGCGACGTCGACTTCGTCGTTGTCATAGAGGGTGGCAAGCCCACCTTGAAGGCGCGCCCCAAGACTACATGAACATCACCCTCATCGCCACTCATCCCCACCCTTCCCCTCAAGCGGTGCCGTTGGCCTGCGCGTTTTTGCAGGAGGCGCTCCTTGCGGACCACGCGCTGCAAGGAACGATCACACCGCGGATCGCCGAGTTCTTCCTGCAGGACGAGCCCGCCCGCTGTGCCAGGGAAATCGCTCTGAGCTCCCCCGACCTGGTCGCCTTCTCGGTCTACGTTTGGAGCCGCGACCACGCCGTGGCTGTGGCCAGGGAGCTGCGCGCGTTGCTTCCGTCCGTAGTCCTGTGCGCCGGCGGCGCCGAGCCGACCGCCAACCCGGCGGGGTTGCTGGATGAAGGAGTGTTTGACTTCCTGGTCCGCGGCGAGGGTGAAGGGGCGCTGGTGCAGGCGGTCCGGGTGCTTTCTACCGGCGGGAAACCGGATGGCGTACCGGGCATCGTGCTGCCGGGCGAGCCGGCGGCTACCCTGCCCGCTCCGCTCGACCTCGACTCTATTCCGTCCCCATACCTGTCCGGGCGGCTCGACCCGACCGTGGCCGGCGGCGCCCTCTGGCAGCTCTCGCGCGGTTGCGACTTCGCCTGCTCATTCTGCTTCGATCACAAGGGAAGCGGCGGGGTGCGCCGCTTCTCTATGGAGCGTATCGAGGCGGAACTGCGCCTGTTCGCCCGGCTCAACGTACCCCAGGTCTTCGTGCTTGACTCCACCTTCAACAAGGACGTCAAGAGGGCGAAGGAGATCCTGCGCCTGATCCGGAAGGTGGCCCCGGGGATCCACTTCCATTTCGAGGTGCGCAGCGAGTTCATCGATGCCGAGATGGCGGATCTTTTCGCCTCCATCACCTGCTCGCTGCAGATCGGCTTGCAGAGCGCCGACGCCTCCGTGCTGCGCGGCGTTGGGCGCGGCTTCGACCGCGACGACTTCGTGCAGCGCGCCTTCCTCCTGAACCAATGCGGCGCCATCTTCGGCTTCGACCTGATCTACGGGCTCCCCGGCGACACGCCGGCGCTGTTCCGCGCCTCGCTCGACTTCGCCCTGTCGCTCTACCCAAACCACCTGGACATCTTCCCGCTGGCGGTACTTCCTGGGACGAGGCTTTTCGGGAAAGCCCAGGCGCTAGGGCTGCAGCACCTTGACGCACCACCCTACACCGTCCAGGCCACGCCCGGTTACACTGCAGAGCAGTTGGCTCAGGCCGGCAGGCTCGCCGCCGCCTGCGACGTCTTTTACAGCCGGGGCAAGGCGGTTGCCTGGTTCAATTCCGTAGCGGCCGCCGTCCGGCTCACCCCGAGCGAGTTCCTGGCCTCCTTCGCCGCCTTCCTGGGCGAGCGAGCCGAAGCGGATATCGCCGAGGAAGAGATCTGGGGACTGCAGAGAACTTTCCTGGAGAAGATCTTCAGGGAAAGGAAGAAGGCGAAGCTGCTGCCGCTAGCACTCGACTTGGCAGACTACCACCACCACTACGCCGCGGCGCTCATGGCTACCCCGCCGACGCCTCCCTCGCCCAAACAGCTGCGCAGTCTCGACCCTCTCAAGCAGCCGCTGTCCCTCGCCGGGAGCACCACGCTGGCGCGCTTCAACTACGAGGTGCTGGAGATCCTGGATGCCGGCGAACCGGATCTCACCGAATTCACCTCATGCTTTCGCCCCACGGGATCCTGCGCGATCATCTACCCCGCCCACGGCGAGGTCTGCACCGAATCCGTTTCCACCCCTTATTTCGAGCTGTTGCAGGCGCTGGACGGGATACAGGCTGCAAGACAGCTGTGCCGCCGCGTTGGACTTTCCGAGGAAGAAGCGCGAGAGTTCCTCGAGTTCGCCATTGCCGAAGGTATCGTGCAGGCGGCCATTCCAACTTAATGGGACCTTTTTACTCTTCTTTGCAACACTCGCCACCACACCCCTGACACAAATCTCGTATACACAATATTAATAGTCAATCGATACTCATTTAAATCACAACGATTGTTTTAATTTAATAAATAATTAAACACGTTTGCACCGTACGCCATATCGCTATCTATATAAAACAAGCCTTTGCCTTTGTTTTATTAGCTTATGTACACGCCTAGAGTCTCGACGCCCCTCCAGATAGTCATCGCAGCAAAACAGCGTTAGCAAAGTTGTATCCTGCTTATTAATTGGCGCTTTTTCAGTTGATTTATGAAGCCGCGCGTATTAAAGTAGGCGCCGTTGCGAGCGCCCCAATAGATTAAAGCGTTCTAAAACGATCCTAAATACAGGAGATTACAATGGTTCAAGTCTTCACACGCCTCATCCCGCTGCTACTGCTCCTAGCACTAGCCCGGCCCGGTTTTGCCGCTCAGGGCCTGGCCATCGACCCGGCAACCTGCCTGGGCTGCCACGGCAACAAGATTTCCGCCGAGGCGATGGCCAACTCCGTACACGGCAAAAACGGTTGCACCAGCTGCCACATCGAGATCGTCGAACTCGCCAAGCACATGAAGGGCGAGATCAAGGTGGGCAAAGTACAGTGCGTTCGCTGCCACAAAAAGGAAGCGGCCGAGCACGCCAAGAGTATCCACAGCGAGAAGGGCATCGGGTGCGCACAGTGCCACACCGACATGCACAGCCACACCTACTGGAACAAGGACAAGCGTAGGGTAATCGTCAAGTGCACCCAGTGCCACAAGGACGAGCGCGGCTTCAGCCAGTCGGTACACGGCAAGGGCGTTCTTGCCGGGAACCAGGATTCGGCGGCTTGCAACGACTGCCACAACCTGCACGAGATCAAGGCCCTGGGCGATCCGAACTCCAAGGAAAACCGCGAGTTCCACACCAAGGTCTGCCTCCGCTGCCACGCTGACCAGAAACTGGTCGAGCGCAACCACATCTCCGAAGTCGCCGTCAAGAGCTACATGGAGAGCTACCACGGCAAGAACTACCGCCTGGGCTACCCGGAGAAGGTAGCAGGCTGCGCTGACTGCCACACCGCACACGCCATCCTGCCGTCCAAGGATCCCAAGTCCTCGGTCAACCCGGCTAACCTGGTCCATACCTGCTCCAAGTGCCACGCTAAAGGGAGCATGCTGTTCACCAAGTTCTACGCTCACGGTGAGCACAACGACCGCGAGAAGTATCCCATCCTGTTCTACACCTTCATCGCGATGACCGGCCTGCTGGTCGGTACCTTCACCGTCTTCTGGATTCACACCCTGCTCTGGATGATCCGCGGCTTCGTGGAGAACCGTGAGAAGGCAGCCGCTCTCGAAGAAGGCATCATTCTGCACCACGTACCCGAAGGGCACAAGCAGTACCGCCGCTTCAGAAGGGTCCACGTGTTCATGCACCTGCTGGTCATCATCAGCTTCCTGGGTCTCTCCCTCACCGGTCTGCCGCTGAAGTTCAGCGACCAGGTCTGGGCTAAGTTCCTCATGGATCTCTACGGCGGGGCCCCGAACGCAGGCTTCATCCACAGGATCTGCGCCGGCATCACCTTCGTCTACTTCGCAATGGCACTCTTTATGAGCGTCCACTTCCTGTTCATCAGGAAGGACATCAAGGGCAACCCGCTGCAGAGGCTCTTCGGACCTGACTCCCTCTGCCCGAACCTGCGCGACATCAGCGACGTAATCGGCATGGTCCGCTGGTTCTTCTTCAAAGGGCCGAAGCCGGCCTTCGAGAGATGGACCTACTGGGAGAAATTTGACTTCATCGCGGTCTTCTGGGGTATGTTCGCCATCGGTGGCTCCGGCCTGATGCTCTGGTTCCCCGAGTTCTTCGGCATGTTCCTGCCGGGTTGGGCGTTCAACGTGGCCACCATCATCCACTCCGATGAGGCGCTCCTGGCGACGGGCTTCATCTTCTCGGTCCACTTCTTCAACACCCACGGACGTCCGGAGAAGTTCCCGATGGACTTCGTCATCTTCAACGGCCAGATGTCCAAGCACGAGTTCGTCGAAGAGCGTGGCGATCAGTGGGCACGTTACGAGAAAGAAGGCATCACCGAGAAGTTCGCTGCCAAGAAGTCTTCCGGCATCTTCTACGACTTCTGCCTGAAAGCCTTCGGCTTCACCGCGCTGTTCACCGGCATCACGCTGCTCTTGCTGATGATCTACGCCTTCATGCACCCGCACCACTAAGCGGCTGCTGAAATAGCAATAAAAAAGGGGCCTCCCATCCGGGAGGCCCCTTTTTTTGTCTTTACCGCAGGGAATAAAAAACCCCTCGCCCTCTGGGGGAGGGGAAAGGGTGAGGGCATTGCTAGCGGCGCCGTGGCCCCTTCGTGTCAGCCCCCTCACCCCGGCCCTCTCCCGAAGGGAGAGGGAGATTGCGAAGGAGCCTGGGCATAACGCCGAAGCTTACAGCATATCCACCGGATCGACGTCGATGGTGAGCCTGACCGTGGAGGGGTGGCTGAAGCCGCCCCGGAAGTGGAACAGGAGCCGGTGCAGGTCGGCGCGCTCCACCCCCTTCAAGAGAATCTGCCACCGGAAGCGCCCGCGCACCTTGCCCAGCGGGGCCGTGACCGGGCCGAGCACCTCCACCCGGAGCCGCGCCTCGCGCTTGATGCGGCGCAACAGCGCCGCGGCCTCGTCGGCGGCAACCTCCCCCTGCCCCGCAGCCACCGCCGAAAAAGTCAACGCCGCCAGGTGCGCGAAGGGAGGGTATCCCACCTCCTCGCGGAAGGCGATCTCCTCACGGTAGAACCCCAGGTAATCGTGTGCCACGGCGTGGGTGAGCGCGTAATGCTCCGGCGCCAATGTCTGCACCAGAACCCTGCCCGGCTTGTCGCCACGCCCGGCCCGCCCCATCACCTGGGTCACCAGTTGGAAGGTGCGCTCGGCGCTACGGAAGTCAGGGAGGTTCAAGGAGGCGTCAGCGGACAGGACACCGACCAGGGTGACGCCGGGGAAGTCATGCCCCTTGGCGATCATCTGGGTCCCGATCAGGATATCCACCGCCCCTTCCTCCAACTCCTTGAGGACCCGGGCGTGCCCTCCCTTGCCGCGAGTCGAGTCGCGGTCCATGCGGGAAACGCGGGCATCCGGCAGGAGCTTCTGCACCTGGTCCTCGACCCGCTCGGTGCCGCGCCCTAAAAGGGTGATGGCGCCGCTTTGGCAGTCGGGACAAGTGCTCGGGGGGAGCATGGCGAAGTCGCAGTAGTGGCAGACGTGCTTTCCCTTGATGCGGTGGTAGGTGAGGGTCACCGCGCAGTTGGGGCAGCGCAGTACGTGGCCGCAGGTCTCGCAGACGAGGTAGGTGGCGAAGCCACGCCGGTTCAGGAAGAGCAGCGTCTGCCCCCCGGCGTCCAGGTTTTCCCCCATTGCCTCGATAAGTTCGGGGAGGAAGATGTCCCCCTTGTGGTTGCGCGCGTCCAGCATCCTCGTTTCCGGCATGGGGAGGTCGCGCACCCGGTCCGGGAGGCTCAGGTAGCCGAGGCGCCCGGTCTGGGCGGCGTGGTAGCTGGTCACGAGCGGCGTCGCCGAACCCAAAAGCACCACGGCTTTGCCCAGCTTGCCGCGCACCAGCGCCAGGTCGCGCGCGTTGTAGCGCACTCCCTCGGACTGTTTGTAGCTTCCCTCGTGTTCTTCGTCGACCACGATAACGCCGACGCGCTCCAGCGGCGCGAACAGGGCGGAGCGGGCACCGATGACGATGGAGGCCTCGCCGCGCCTGATGCGGCGCCACTCGTCGAATCGCTCCCCGTCGGAGAGGCCGGAGTGCAGCACGGCGATGCCACAGTCGAAGCGACGCTTGAAGCGTCCCACCAGCTGCGGCGTCAGGGCGATCTCCGGGACCAGCACCAGCGCGCTCTTGCCCGCCGCCAGCGCGACCGCGATCGACTGAAGATACACCTCGGTCTTGCCGCTACCGGTGACCCCGTGCAGCAGGAAGGGTGAGAACTCGCCGGAGTCGAGCGCGGCGGAGACTTTAACCAGTGCCTCTGCCTGGGCCGGGTTGAGCGGGAGCGGACCATCGTGGCCGTACTCCTTGGCCTTGAAGGGATCACGGTACACCTCGCGCTGGGAAAGGCGCGCCACCCCTAACTCGACCAGGCGCCCGAGTTGCGCCGTGCAGGCGCCGAAACGCTCCCTGAGCTGCGGGCCGGAACACTCCCCAACCTCCATGAGGTATTCCAGGATCTCCAGACCCTTGCCGCGCGGGCGGACGCTGCAATCCGGTACCGCCGTGTAAACTCGCTCGGTGCGCACGCTCTTGCCGCCGGCCAGGTACTCCTTGAGTACCGGGGTGCCATCCTCGGCCTGCTCGCAACGGTAGCGGCTCACCAGGTTGATCCCGGCAGGAAGCGCCATCTTTATCACCTCGCCCAAAGGGTGCAGGTAATAGCCGGCGATCCAGCGGTAGAACTCCAGCTCGGCCAACGTGAAGAGGGGCTCTTCGTCGAGGATCTCCAGCACTTCCTTTAACTCACCCGCGCCGGGCGCGTCCGCGTCGCCGAGCAGGTAGCCGGTCACCTTGCGCCGGCCGAAGGGAACCAAGACGCGCTTGCCCGCCTGGGCAGCGGACGAAAGGCGCTCGGGCACCAGGTAGTGGAAGCTTCCCTCCAGGGGGAGGGGGATGGCGACCTCTACGATGTGCTGGCTGGTTGTCGGCATGTGTTGAGTGGTGTTGGCTCCTCCCCCCGGTAGGGGAAGGTTGGGAGAGGGGAAGATGGCTGGAGACGCCGCGAGAGCTGCGTGGCACCGCCCTCACCCGCCCTTCGGGCGCCCTCTCCCGGAGGGAGAGGGGCCAAAGGAAGCGAGAAAAGAGCTACTTCTTGAGGACCTCTTCGGCCACGGCGCGCCCCAGCGCCTCGCACTCGGCAAGGATCTCGGGCTTGGGCATGAAGGGGGAGCGGATCAGCGATGCCGGCAGCTTGAAGTTCATGCTCTTCAGCCGCTCCTCGGCCATGCGGCACGCCTCGCCGGACCAGCCGTAGCTGCCGAAGACCCCACCGATGTTCCCCTTGAGGCTCACGGTGGAGAGGTAGGCCAGCACGTCCCACATCGGTTTCGGGATGTCGCGGTTGATGGTCGGCGTACCGAATATGAGGCCGTCGCACTCTTCCATCAGGTCGCGGATATCGGCCACGGAGGCGTGGTTGATGTGGCACAGGGTGACGTGGACGCCGGCGTCGCCGGCCCCCTTGGCCACCGCCTCGGCCATCTGCTCGGTGTTGCCGTGCGGGGAGATGTAGAAGATGGCGACCCGGCGACCGGCGGCCTTGGGCTGGGACCACTTCTGGTACAGCTCGATGGCCTTCCTGGCGTCGCTGCGGTGGATCGGGCCGTGGCTCGGGCAGAGCATCTTCAGCTCGACGCCGTCAAGTTTCGCCACCGCTTGCAGGATGCGCTCCTTGAAAGGACGCATGATGCAGTCGAAATAAAAGCGGGTCTCGCCGGAGAAGTCCGGGCACTCGTCGGCGAAGAGCCCTTCCGGGGAGTAGTGCGAGCCGAATGCGTCGCAGGAGAACAGCACCTGGTCCTCCTCCAGCAGGGTGAACATGGTGTCCGGCCAGTGCAGGAAGGGAGCGGCGATGAAGCGCAGGGTGCGCCCACCCAGATCGATCTGGTCGTTGTCCTTGACGATACGGGACTCGAACGGGACGTGGATCTGGTTGCCCAGGAAGGTGCGCGCGGCCTGGCTGGAGACGACGGTCGCCTTCGGGCAGTGCTTCAGGAGCTGGGACAGCGAACCCGAGTGGTCGGGCTCGGAATGGTTCACCACGATGTAGTCGACGTTGGCCGGATCGGTGATGGAACGGATCTTTTCCAGGAACTCGTCGAAGCGCTTGGCCTTGACGGTGTCGATGATGGCGATGTGGGACTCGCCCTGAACCAGGTACGAGTTGTAGGTGGTTCCGTACTGGGTGGGAAAGAGATCGTCGAAGACGGTGAGGCTGGGATCCTTGACCCCGATCCAGTGGAGACCCTTCCCAAGTTCAACTGCTGCGGACATCTGCTACCCCCTTCGTATCTCTCATGGCTGCCGTAAGCCGGCGGCGCTCAGTCGCAAGCGGCCCCCGAGGCGTGACGCCTGGGGGCCGTGTATACACAGGTGCAAACGATACCAAAACCAACGAGTTAAATCAAGGAAAAGGCTAGTTTCCCGCGCCGCCCCTGCCGCGACGGTACTCGACCACCGGCTGCGCGTCGCGGCGGCCGGAAGCCTGTCCCGGACGCCCGGTCTGGCCGGGACGTCCCCCCTGGGAAGGACGGCCCTTGGGAGCGAACCCTTTCTTGCGCGGGTCGAAGCTGGGGCGACCCTTGCGGGCGCCGGGGGCGCCGTTGTTTCTTCTCAGCGGGCGGGTCGGCTCGAGCCCCTCGATAACGTGCTGGGGCAGCGGCTTGCCGGTCAGGCGCTCGATACGATCCAGGTAGGCGACCTCGTTCATGGAGCAGAACGAGATGGCGATGCCGGTGGCACCGGCGCGGCCGGTCCTGCCAATCCTGTGCACGTAGTCCTCGGCGAACTTGGGGAGGTCGAAGTTGATGACGTGACTGATGCCGGAGACGTCCAGGCCGCGAGCGGCGACGTCGGTGGCGACCAGCAGGCGCACCTTGCCACGACGCATGTTGGAGATGGTCTTGTTACGCGCCCCTTGCGACATGTCCCCGTGCAGTGCGGCGGCGGCGTGCCCCTGCGAGTAGAGCTCGAAAGCGAGCTGGTCGGCGTCCTTCTTGGTGGCCGAAAAGATGATCGCCTTGGTGACGCTGGCGTCGGCAACCAGGTGCTGCAGGATGCGGTTCTTGTGGCGCATGTCGTCGGTCACGTGCAGGCGCTGCTCGATGGAGAGGTTGGTCACCTGCTTCACGTCCACCGCGACACGAACCGGGTCCTTCAACAGGCGCTGGGCCAGTTTGGCCATGGCGTCGTCCATGGTGGCAGTGAAGAGCAGGGTCTGGCGCTCGGTCGGGGCCGCGGCGGCGATGCGGTCCACGTCCTCGGAGAAGCCCATGTCCAGCATGCGGTCCGCCTCGTCCAGCACCAGCATCTCCAGGCGCGAGAAGTTGATGGAACGGCGGTCCAGGTGATCGATCAGGCGCCCCGGCGTAGCCACGATAATGTCGACCGGGCTGGACAGGAGCATCATCTGGTCGCGGTAGGGCATCCCCCCGAGAATGGCGCCGCAGCGCACCCGCATGAACTTGCCGTAGGTCCTGACGGCGTCAACTACCTGCATGGCCAGTTCGCGGGTCGGCGTCAGCACCAGGATGCGCGGCCCCTTGCTGCGCACCGGGGACGGCACCAGCAGGCGCTCCAGCGCGGGGAGCACGAACGACGCGGTCTTGCCGGTGCCGGTCTGGGCGCTGCCGATCAGGTCGCGACCGGAAAGGGCCAGCGGGATCGACTCGGCCTGGATCGGGGTCGGCTCGGTGTAGCCGCAGGCGTTGATTGCTTTCATGATGGGGGCGGAGAGGTTCAGGGTTTCAAAAGACATGTGTTTCCTTTTCTCCCTTGGGCAAAATAAGGCCACGCTCGCGTCCCGGACATCCCCAGGGGACGGACGCGGCTCTTTGCTTAAGGGTGCTAAAATGTGGGGCGTGCCAAACCCGCCGCGACAACGATTGTCGCAGGCTTAGCTGAAATAAAACTCGGCAACACGCCATATGACCGGCAAACCATACATCGTCGCCAACCAATTAGCTGCTGCCGCATTTCTCGTGGGGATAAACCTGAATGCGAGGGGTTGGATCGATGGGAGGGGCGTTGGCCCCGGTGCAACTGATGTCAGTCAGGGGAACAGCTTTACTACATGCGCCCCACAAAGGCAAGTTTTTCTTTTTTTGTATACGTTTACAAGAAAAAACCCCGCTTTGGGGGCGGGGTTCTCTTGCGTGCCGGAGACGTAGCAACAGTCGTGGAGGGGCACGTCGCTGGCTGGTCCAAGACTACTTCTTCTTGGTTGCGATGGCGTCCTTCAGGGCCTTACCCGGGCGGAACTTGGGCACCTTGGCTTCGGCGATCTTGATCTCCTTGCCGGTCTGCGGGTTCCTGCCGGTACGAGCCTGACGGCTGGCAACTTCGAAGCTACCGAAGCCCACCAGGGTTACCCTGTCGCCCTTCTTCAGCGCACCGCTCACGGTGGAGATGAATGCACCGACGGCCTTCTCGGCTGCGGCCTTGGGGATGTTTGCGGACTTCGCCACTGCTTCGACCAGTTCTGCTTTAGTCATGTGAGACCCTCCTTGGCTGGATTAAATTAACGCCACTATAATCATATATTCGTAATTTGCAAGGGTTTTTTTGTGACCCGTCCCTTTTTATCCGCGACAGGAGCGGATCTAGCCCGGTTTTGACGCGTCGATCCGCTCCTGGCAAGGCTTTACGGCGCATCGTTTCAGCGGCCGAAACAAGCAGAGCCGCAGCAAAAAACATTTGTGATAACGGATAATTACGGCGCGGAAACCGCCTCGGCCGCAGGCTCCGGGCTGTAGCTTGTGGGCTCCGTCCCCGATACGAAGCACTCCTGGACTGCTCCAGGGGTTCCTTCCTTGGCCAGTCGCCCGTTGCGCGGGTCGATCAGGGCGAAGGTGATGTTACCCGGGGTCGGGAACGACTTCACCGGCATCCCTGCCACCGCGCGTTGCATGAACTCGGTCCAGATCGGGGCCGCAGCCTGCCCACCCGAACCGCCGGCACCGAGACTTCGTTCCTGGTCGTAGCCGACCCAGACCCCCGCCACCAGTTGCGGCACGTATCCCACGAACCAGGCGTCCTTCATGTCGTTGGTGGTGCCGGTCTTGCCTGCTACGGGGCGCCCCAGGGCGCGCGCCCGGCCGCCGGTACCGCTGGTCACGACGCTTTCCATCAGGTTGGTCATGATGAAGGCGGTCTCGGGGGGGATGACCGGGATCACGCCACCGGTCGCCTCGGTGAGTACCGGCTGCCCCGGTTGGGGCACGGCTGGCGGGACCTTGGCGTCCTCGCTCTCCCCTTCCGCCGCAGTATCCGCCTGCACGCTGGACATATGGCGGAATACCGGCACCTTCGGCTCCTGCACCTCTTCCAGCACGTTGCCGTCGCGGTCGAGGACCTTGGTGACGAAGTAGGGGGTGGTGCGGTAACCGCCGGAGGCGAACACGGAGTAGGCACTGGTGAGCTCCATCGGCGTGACGCTGGACGAACCAAGAGCCAGGGTGAGGTTGCTGGCCAGGGGCGAGGTGATGCCGAGTTTCTTAGCGTAGTCGATGGCGGTGCCCACTCCGATCTGCTCCAGGATCTTGACGCTGACCACGTTGATGGAGTTGGTGAGGGCCTCGCGCATCGTCACCGGGCCGCGGTAAACGTTGTCGTAGTTCTTGGGTTTCCAGGCCTTGTCGCCCCCGCTTTCGTACTCAACCTGGGAGTCGTCGATGATGCTGGCCGGGGTCATGCCGTGCTCGAGGGCTGCGGCGTAGATAATGGGCTTGAAGGCGGAACCGGGGTTCCTCTTGGCCTGCATGGCGCGGTTGAACTGGCTCTTCTTGTAGTCGTAGCCTCCGACCATGGCGCGCACCCCCCCGGTCATGGGGTCGATGGCAATCAGCGCCGCCTGCGCCTCGGGGCTCTGGTCGAGGGCGAACACGGCGCCGACGCGGTTCTTGTCCGGTTCCTTGACCTGCAGGTCGAGGACCGCGCCGAGGCCAATGGCCCGCTTCGCCTGGGGCTTACCGTAGCTGTTGACCAGTTCCACCTTGCCGGCCCAGTCCATGTTCTTCTTGGAGAGGGTGCCGGTGCGGTCGCCGACGCGGACGGTAAGCTCGCGCTTCGCCGGGTCGACCCCGGTCACGACGCCCTGGTAGACCGCCCCCTGCTTCAGGGATAGTTCGTCGATGTCATCCTCGACCTTCTTGCAGAAGGGCTCCACCTCCGCCTCGGTGAGGTACCTGGCAGCGCCGCGGAAGCCCTGGCGTTTGTCCACCGCTTTCAGGCCGTTGACCACCGAGTCATAGGCCGCCCGCTGCATCTCAGCGTTCATGGTGGTGTAGATCTTGAGGCCGTCTTTGTAGAGGCGCTCCTCGCCGTACTTCTCCACCAGTTGCTGTCTGACCTGCTCCAGGAAGTAGGCCGACTGCTCGGCGTTCACCTTCTTGAGGGGCTGGATAACGATGGGGGTCGCCTTGGCATAATCCGCCTCGGCCTGGGTGATATACCCTTCCTTCACCATCCGCTCCAGGACGTACCCCTGGCGCTCCTTGGCCCGCTCCAGATGCTTGATCGGGGAGTAGCTGTTGGGGGCCTTGGGGAGCCCGGCCAGCATCGCCATCTCGGCCAGGTTCAACTTGTCGACTTCCTTGCCGAAGTAGGTCTCGGACGCCAGCTGCACGCCATAGGCGCCGGCACCCAGGTAGATCTGGTTCAGGTAGATGTAGAGGATCTCGTCCTTGGTGAGCCGCTCCTCCATACGCTTGGCGAGGATGGCCTCCTTGAGCTTCCTGGAGAACTTCTTCTCCGGGGTGAGCAGCATGGACTTGGCCACCTGCTGGGTGATGGTGGAAGCCCCTTCCTTTTTGCGCATGGAAATGAGATTCTTCACCGCGGCCCGCACGACACCTACGTAGTCGATCCCCTTGTGCTGGTAGAAGTTGGAGTCCTCGGCGGCGACGAAAGCCTGGATCAGCCGTTTGGGCATCTTGTCCACCGGCACCACGGTGCGCCGCTCCAGGTAGAACTCGCCCACCAGCGTGCCGTCCTGGCCGTAGACCTGGGACAGGATGGGGGGACGGTAGTCGGCCAGGCGGTCGACCTTGGGGAGCGCCCCCAGGAGGTAGAAGAAATAACCGAGAAAGGCCAGCAGCATGATGGTGGAGCCGACGGCGGCACCCCAGAGCAGGTACTTGAGGGTCGGTGCGGGTGCTTTTTTCAACCTGCGCTGCGGCTGTCGCGGCTGCGCCTTGTAAATTTCCATTGCGAGAGGGTCTCCAATCAGGTCGATGCGTGCGCTGGATCATGGCCTGGCGTCACCCGGTAGGCCATGGTCGGGGAGGCGGGAAGCTCCTTGGGCCCCTGCGGCAAGGGTAGAGCTGGACGGGAATCTGCGGGTGCATCGTGGTTTCGCCGCGCCCGGAAGCCGGGCGCCAGAACGAAGAGTATCCCAGAATGCAATAGTAATTCAAGGTTATTATGCTTATCTCCGCACGGTGCCTGCCCGCCGCGGGACTGCTCCCGGCCGCTCCCGGGGCGTTGTGCACGTCCGGCGCCAAAGTCTGACCGAACGCCTTATCCCTTTATAATGTATACACATTCTCATCCACGGCAAAATAATGTTATGATGCTTGCACGTTACTCTGACCGGACCACGGAGCCAGCCCCCAAGACATGACCAGCTATCTCCCCAGACTCGCCAAAGATCTCGTGCGCGGCGCCTTCATGGAGCTCTACCTGACCCCGAAACCGGGGCTCGTCGACCTCTGCGACTGCGGTGCCCACCCCGATCTCTCCGTGCCCCGCATGGAAGAGTCGCTTAAGATCGTGTCCCTGTACCTCATGGACATGTGCGACGCGGTCCTCTCCGGAGAGGACCTGGCAGCCCGGGTGCGCCTGGGGGTCGCAGCAGAGTGTGCGGTGCAGCGGACGGTCGGAAGCAGCTGCCACAAGGGGTACATCTTCCTGGGGGGCCTGGTCCTTTGCGCCAGCGCATGCGCCCCCGGTCGCGACGAGGGGAGCCTGCGATCCTCCATCGCCGGCCTGGCGGAAGGCTTCTTTGAGCACGGTGAACCGGGGTCGGCACACCGGGTACGCAACCGCTTCCAGGGCGGGGGCATCCGGGAGGAGGCCCTGGCCGGCCTCCCCAGCCTTTTCGACGAGGCCCTCCCCGTGTACCGGCGCGAAATATTCAACGGCGGCAACCGCGGCAGCGCCGTCTTCGCCATGATGGGGAGGCTGATGCAGACGGTTGAGGATAGCACCACCCTGCGCAGCGGCGGCCGCAGCGGCTTGAAGACGGTGCGCGAGGACGGCCGGCTCTTGGAACGGATGGTTGGGCAACGTGACGATTTCATAGACTTTCTTGCCCAGCGTAACGCCCACTACGTAAGTCGCAGCCTCACGATGGGAGGCGTCGCCGGCCTGCTCGCCCTCGCCCTCGCCTGGCTCAGCCACACCGGCGAACTCGAGGCCGCCTAGCCCCCGCCGCGCTTTCTGCCTTTTCTCCAGCAATTCCGGTTTACTTACCCCCAACCGCATGCTAGAATCTCCCCCGCTTGACCCGCTCCACTTCACCCACCACAGGCAGACAAGGGTACCGGCATGTCCTTTGAAGGCGATTTAGAGCACCTCCCCTTAGTGGATGTCATCCAACTGCTGCACCAAACCGGCAAGACCGGCACCCTCACGCTGAAAGGCGCCAAGGGGGAGAGCCAGCTCGTCTTTCGGGACGGCTTCATCGTCAGCGCAAACCACGTCAACAATTCGATCCGTATCGGCCAGGTCATGCTGGACATGGGACTCTTGACCCGTGAGGCACTGGAAAAGGCCCTGATCGAACAGCGTGACGCCGGCGAGGCCCGCAAGCCGATCATCCAGATGCTGATCGAGGACGGCACCGTCCCCACCCAAGCGGCCTACCAGGGGCTGGAAGCCCTCATAGAGATGACCATCGTCGAGGTGCTCACCTGGACCCGGGGCACCTTCTGCCTCGAGGTGGACAAGGTCGTGGTCTCCGACGAGTACCGCTACTTCCCCGAGCAGATCAACATGAACACGCAGAGCATCCTCATGGACGCCCTGCGCATCTACGACGAACGCAAGCGCGACGGCACCCTCACGCCGGAATCTATCTTCGGCAACATCGCCGCTCCCGAGGCGCAGCGCGCCTCCGCTCAATCCTCCGCCGCCGAGCTCTCCGCCGCTGACCTTGGGCTGGAGGAGCTCGAGGTACTGGAACGGCACATCCCGACGTTTTTCTCCGCGCTCCAGGAAGAGGTCCCCGACACCCCCGCGACCCGTTTGCAGGGTGAACTGACCGGGATTCCGGCCAGCGAGCAACAGGAACTGTTCCACTACCTGGAGCAGCTTCCCGGCCGCGCTTCGCAATTGGACAGCGATCTGGGCGTGATCGTTTTGACCAGCGCCAAGCTGATGCGGGAATGCTGCGCCGCGGTCTGCGGCCCCCGCTTCATCTGCGCCACCGACGACCCCGACCAACTCGATCCTGTCATCGACCAGGCCCTTTCCCGCGAGAAACTGCCGCTCCTTTTGCTGGACGCGGGGGACCCGGGCTCCAGGAACGGCCGCGACCTTGCCGCCCTGGTCAGACACAAGCGGGAGCGTTTTCCGGACCTCACTATCGCGCTTATGGCCACACCGGGGGACTACGCGCTCTGCGCCGCCGCCCAGGAAAGCGGCGTCACCGCGCTGCTGCCCCGCCCCTGCCGCGAACAGCGTCCCGACACCTTCATCTCCGACACCATCGACAGCTGCCGCACGCTGGCCGCCTACTTGGACCGCGACCACGGCAAACCTGCACAGGACCAGTCCGCGCAATTCCGCAACCAGCTCCTCGCCCTCGCCGAACAGCGCGACCCCCCCGAGGTGACCTTTGCGCTACTGCAGGCGGCCTGTGCCGTCTTCCGCCGCGGCGTCACCCTGGTGGTGGTACGTTCGGAACTGATCGCCGAGCGGGCCATCGGCGTGGACGCGGCCGGCGCCGTGACCTCGGTGAAGCTGCGCATCACCGCGCCGGCCGGGTCGCTGTACCAGCGCGCCCTCGACGGCGAGATCTGCTACGGTGACGTGGACCAGCCGCTGCGGGACACCATGTATGCCGCTATCGGCACGCCCATGACCGGCAAGGCCCTGCTCCTCCCCGTGAAGAGTTTCGGGCGGGTCATCGCGGTCATCTACGCCGACTTCGGGCCGGGGACCGGGACCAACCCGCAGCTGCCGCTCCTTGAGATCCTGTCTCAGCACGCCGGCCTGGTGATCGACAACATCCTTTACCGCAAGCGCTGCGCCCAGAAGTAGCTGGCGGCTCAAGCCTGCCGCTCGGCGCGCCGAAAAGAAGATCCGTCTGTCATTCATTTCAATCTGCTGAGCAAGAGAGGGACACCATGGATGCCAAGATTTTCGTCCAGATTCTGGAGATAGCCTTCAGCAAGAAGGTTTCCGACGTGCATTTCGAGGTGGATAACCCTCCCTTCTTCCGTGGCAAAGGCCAGATCATCCGTTCCAAACTCCCGGCCCTCACCGCCGAGGACACCGAGTTCATCGCCGCGCAGATCCTGACCCACCACGGCCGGCGCTGGGAACCGGAACAGAAGGAGTTCGACACCTCCTTCTCCCTCCCCAGCGGAGCGCGCTTCCGCGTCAGCATCTTCAAGCAGCGCGGCCACTTCGGTATCATCATGAGGGTGATCCCTGCCCACATCGGCACCTTCGACGAACTGCGCCTGCCGCCGGTACTGGGCGAGATCGTGAAGGCCCCCAACGGCCTGATCCTGGTCACCGGCCCGACCGGCAACGGTAAGTCGACCACGCTCGCCTCAATGCTGCGCTACATCAATGAAACCTTCAGCTATAACTGCATCACCATCGAAGATCCCATCGAGTTCCTGTTCCAGTCCGAGAAAAGCTGCATCATCCAGCGCGAGGTCGGCATCGACACCGACAGTTTCAGCTCGGCGCTCAAGGCCGCGCTGCGCATGGACCCGGACCTGATCATGGTAGGCGAGATGCGCGACACCGACACCATCGAATCCTGCCTGATGGCAGCGGAGACCGGGCACCTGGTCATGTCGACCCTGCACACCCAAGGGGCGGTCTCCACCATCAACAGGATCGTCGGCCACTTCCCCCCCGACGCGCAGGAGATCGTCAGGCAGAGGCTGGCCGACATCCTGGTGGCCACCATCTCGATCCGACTGGTGATGAACAAGACCGGGGAGGCCATAATCCCCGTGCTGGAGATCATGCGCGCCACCACGACCATCCAGAGTTGCATCCGCGAGGGACGCCTGGACGAGATCGAGGCGCACATGGAGAACGGCCGCAGTCAGTACCAGATGCAGACCCTCGACCAGCACCTGATCCAACTGCATGAGCAGGAGCAGATCACCATGGAGGAAGCCAAGCGCCTGTCCCACTCCATGGACCTGGAGCGCAAGCTCATGTTCACCAACTAGCCCCCCCTGTACCGCACAAGAGGGAAGGGACCACGGCCCGTTCCGTGGTCTCTTTAATTTGCCCGCCTGCACCCTGCCTATTGTGTACTCAACAAGATTAAACAGAGTACAAAAAGTAGTTTCCCACCCCGCCGCTGACTAATTTATCAGCAGCAAACGCCCATCCCCTGCAGTCGTTTTCGCCAACGAATCCAGCACCATTCCATGTTTTGCACAATTTATACACAGACATGCCTAAAAATGGTTCACGACATGCATATAGTTGCCCCATATTTCAGCACGCCGACACCCCAACCCCGGCGCGACTGATGAAAGAGTGGGCAAACCGCTCCTACAATGCTCAAAGGAGGACGTATGTCGCCGCAGATTGACGAGAAAGTAGAGCCGATTTTCCAGGAAGTACTGAAGAGAAACCCGGGCGAGGTTGAATTTCACCAGGCGGTCCGCGAGGTGCTGGAATCGCTGGGACCGGTGCTGGTAAAGCACCCGGAATTCGCCGAGCGCAAGATCATCGAGAGGATCTGCGAGCCGGAGCGCCAGATCATTTTCCGCGTGCCCTGGCAGGACGATGCCGGCAATGTGCACATCAACCGCGGTTTCCGCGTCGAATTCAACAGCTCCCTCGGCCCCTACAAGGGTGGCCTGCGCTTCCATCCCTCGGTCTACCTCGGCATCATCAAGTTCCTGGGCTTTGAGCAGATCTTCAAAAACTCCCTCACTGGCCTCCCCATCGGCGGCGGCAAGGGCGGTTCCGACTTCGATCCCAAAGGGAAGTCCGATAACGAGATCATGCGTTTCTGCCAGAGCTTCATGACCGAACTGTACCGCCACCTGGGCGAGCACACCGACGTCCCCGCAGGCGACATCGGCGTGGGCGGCCGCGAGATCGGCTACATGTTCGGCCAGTACAAGCGCATCACCAACCGCTACGAGCCCGGCGTTCTGACCGGCAAGGGCCTTGATTGGGGCGGTTCTCTGGTACGCACCGAGGCTACCGGCTACGGCGCCACCTTCTTCGTCGACGCGATGCTCAAGGTCCGCAAGGACTCCTTCGACGGGAAAGTCTGCTCTGTTTCCGGCTCCGGCAACGTGGCGATCTACACCATCGAGAAGATCCATCAGCTGGGCGGCAAGTGCATCACCTGCTCCGACTCCAACGGGGTCATCTTCCACGAGAAGGGGATCGACCTCGACCTCGTCAAGCAGCTGAAAGAAGTGGAACGTCGCCGCATCGAGGACTACGCCAAGTACCACAAGGACGCCAAGTACATCGCCAACGGCAACATCTGGGATATCCCGTGCCAGGTGGCCATGCCTTCCGCGACCCAGAACGAGATCAACGGCAAGGATGCCGCCACCTTGGTCAAGAACGGCTGCATCGCCGTCGGCGAAGGTGCCAACATGCCGACCACTCCGGAAGGGGTCAAGGTGTTCCTTGAGGCGGGCATCGCCTACGGCCCGGGCAAAGCGGCCAATGCCGGGGGTGTCGCCACCTCCGCGCTGGAGATGCAGCAGAACGCCTGCCGCGACGCCTGGACCTTCGAGTACACCGAGCAGCGCCTGGCGCAGATCATGAAGAACATCCATGACACCTGCTACGAGACCGCCGCCGAGTACGGCACCCCTGGCAACTACGTGAACGGCGCCAACATCGCCGGCTTCATCAAAGTCGCCAAGGCGATGGTCGCCCATGGCCTGATCTAGTAAGACTCGCCACAGGATCTGCAAAAACGAAGAAGGCTCGACCAGATGGTCGAGCCTTCTTTTTTGTTTGTGAGGTGTGCAGGGATGCAGGGCTACGGACTTCAATGTTGCCGCCAAGCGCTACACGAGCCCTAGCGCCCCCCCCCAGGGGGACAGGGGGATTTGCCTTTGTCTGACGCGCCTCCCGTTCAGGAGAAGGCCGCCAGCAGTTCCTCCACCTCCCGGCGCAGGTCCGCGACGTCCTGGCGCAAGCCCCCCACCTCCTGTTCCAGTTGCTCCAGCCGCTCGTTGCCCGCCCGTGCTCTCGGTGCCGAAGGCGCCAACTCCCGCTCCGGCTCCTCCTCCGGTAACTCCGGCATCCCAGCGAAAACCTGGGCGTAGCGCGGCTCCTTGCGGCCTGCCTGCCGCGGTAGCCGCACCACCAGAGGAGGGCCGTGTTGCTGCAGCTTGAGCAAAATATCCTCCACCGCCGCCAGGTCGCCCACCTGGGCCATGCGTTCGCTGCGGCTGCGCAACTCCGCCGCGGTCTGCGGCCCGCGCAGCATCAACTCCGCGAGCACTGCGCGCGCCGGGACATCCAAGCCGAGCTTGTCCCCCATGGAGTGCACGTACTTATCGACGCGCCCGCCGGTCGTGGTGAGACGTGCCAGCCCGCGCGCACCCAGCGCCTCAAGCCCCCGCTGCAAATCGGACTCGGCCAGCGACAGCACCGGATCCCGGTTCGACTTCTGGTTGCAGGCTGCCGCGAGCGCGTTCAGCGTGAGGGGATAATACTCCGGCGTGGTCAGTTCCTTCTCCATCAGGCACCCAAGGATCCTGATCTCCAGCTCGGTCAGATTCATTCTCATCGGCTACTCCTTTGCGGCGGAAATGGCTACAGGCGCAACGGCGGTCATAGGCACCCGGGACGGCAACGGTACTTTAGCAGATGACATGCCCATTCGGAAAATGTATTATATACCGGAATTACGCTCCGGCCGGCAGTCGTACCCGCCGGCATCCGCCCATGCCAACCTCACCCCGGCGGCGGATGACCTCACACCCCCGATGAGGAACCCGTGATGGGTAAAGTCAAACTGCTCTACGCGGCCGCGGGACTAATGCTCGCAGCGGTAACCAACGCTTCCGCGTTTTGCTTCGAAGAAGCCGGCGAAGAATACGGAATCAACCCGCAAATTCTGCGGGCCATCGCCAAAGTAGAATCCAACTTCAATCCCGCCGCCGTCAATCACAACAGCAACGGCACCTACGATTTCGGGCTGATGCAGATCAATTCGAGCTGGGCTCCCACCATCGGCAAGCAGCGCTGGAGTTCACTTGGCGATCCTTGCAACAGCGTAAAAACCGGGGCTTGGATACTTTCCATGTGCATGGAGAAGTACGGCTACACCTGGAAGGCGATCGGCTGCTACAACAGCCAGACCCCGGACAAGCGTGACCGCTACTCCAAGAAGGTCTTCGACCAGCTGCAGCGCGTTAAGCCGCTGCGTCAGGAAGCGGAGTACCGTCCTCTCAAGGACAATCTGGAGGCCTTGGTGCGTCAGAGGGTGGACGGCTGGGTGGACGAGGCGGCGAAAGGGAAGGCTGACGAGTTCAAAGAGAAGGTGAAGGGAGGCGTGCCTGCCCCCAAGGAAGTGCTGCAACAGAAAGCCGCCCCTGCCGAAACCACAGCAAAGAGCGCACTCCCGCAGGCAGCTACCCCGCAGAGCAACGCCATATCCCAGGAAAATATCGGCTACTACACCGAGGATGGAGAGCACTCGGCGATCCCCATCCCCTAGACATCCCTACCTGGCGCCGCATCCCGCCGGCATGACCCACTTGTGCCCTGCGGGAGGCGCCGTATCCGTGATCAACACCCGCCTCCCGGCCGCGTCGTCCTGCTGGACCAGAAACCCGGTCGCATGTTTCCCCTCCTGCAACGCGTGCGGCCCGAAATCCGGCGCGACCCCGACCAGCTTAAACAACCGCTCCGTTACCGCTTTGAACTCTTCCTTCCCGGTCAACATCAACACCCGGTACCCCGCAGTCTCCAGGATCCTGATCAGCGTGTAGTTGTACGGGTCGTTCTCGCCAATGCTCACGATGTAACGGTTCCCCTTGTACTCGAAGTAGCGGTCGACCCTGATGCTGAAGGGTGTGGCCGCGCCAGCGGCGGACTGGATGATCTTGTTGCGGCTCCAGGTGACGGAGATGGCGTTCAACACAGAATCGACCACGCTGGCGGCGTCGTGTCGACCGACCGAGCAGACCCAGGTCGGGGCCTGGGGGATGGCAGGCGCAGCGGGCGGCGCGGCAACCGGTGCCGCAACCTTGGGCGGTGCGGCAGCCGGAGCCGGTGCCGGTTTAGGTGCCGGTTTAGGTGCCGGTTTAGGTGCCGGTTTAGGTGCCGGTTTAGGGGCCGGCGCAGGTGCGGGTATAGGCGCAGCTTTTTGGGCCGGCACCGGTGTGGGTACCGGAGCTGGCTTTTCGGCCGGAGCGGGCACGGGTTTGGGCACCGGAACCGGCTCCACTTTGGGGGTCGGGGCCGGCGGCTGGACTGGGGCTGGCTTGGCGCCCGGAGCCGGAACAGGTTGTGGTACTGCCGGGGCCGGAGCTTTTTGCACCGGGGTCGGGGCTGGCGCAGTTTTGGGCGCGAGGACCGGTGCCGGCGTGGGTGCGGCGGGTTCGGGTGCCCTCGGTGCCTTGGGAGCCGTTTCGGGTGCCCGGGGAGTCTCCTGGGCGGGCTCGGGGGCCCTGGGCGCCGGCACCGGTACCGGTTTGGGCTCTTTGGGCGTCTCGCCTCCCTTTGCCTTCTGGGACGGCGCTTCCGGCCGTGCGTGCCCCTTTTCCTTCCTGGCCGGCTTCGCCTCTGCTCCATGGAGGGCCGCGGCCGGAAGCAGCAGGGTCCGTCCCACCTCGAGGGTCTTGATGTTCTTGATGTCGTTCAGTTCGATGATCTCCGGGGCCAGGCGTTCTGCCGCCTCGTTGGACATACCGAAATGCCCGACCAGGATCTTGAAGATGTGGTCCCCGGGCTTGACGGTGTAGCGGACGTACTCCCCGCTGGGAGCCGGGTGCTCCTTTTTCGTCTCATGCTGCGCCTTCGCCTCCGACTCCTTCTTCTTGGGAGCCTGCTTGTGCTGCTTGGGCGCCGGCTTTTGGACGGACTTGGGCGCCGCCGGCTTTTGCCGGTCTAACTCCTTGATGTCGATCTGGAATTCCGGGGGAGCGGCGTAGAGCCGGGCGGGGATCAACAGGAGAGCCAGGAGCAGTTTCGCCTTGTCGGCAGGAGTCATCGGGTCGCCTCTCTCAGGGGTAGTAGACCACCAGGGCCTTCACTTTTTTGTTGGTCTTGTTGCGGTAGATGGTGACCGCCGCGGCGCCCGAGGTCGCGCACTGCTCGACGAGGTACTCGCCTTTGGCTGCCGTCGACTCCACGCGGTAGCTGTCCGCGCCGCCGAACTGGCGCAGCACCCGTTGCAACAGGTCGTCGGAAATGGTGCCGCCGGGGACGGGAATGACCTGGATGGCCCGGTAGACATTGTTCTCCTGGAACAGCTTGTATTCGGCACGGATGCCCAGGTACCTGACCCAGCCCGGATGCTTCTTGCCGTACTCGGGATCCGGCTTGGTCCCTTCCAGCATGGCGGGGAGACGTTCCACGCCGCGTGGCACGACCGTCTTGGCCTGGCCGGGCTTGGCGCCGGCAGGCGTCTGCGGCTTCGCCGACGGGGTCGGTGCGGCAGCGGGGGCCTTGGGCGCGGGCACGGCGGCGGACGGCACGCCCTGGGACGGGGCCGGGGTTGCGCCCGGCGCACGCTGCGGGGTCGGCGCGGACGACTGCGAGACGGCGGGCACGGACCCAGCGGGAACTGCCGGAGATGCCGGAGCTACCTGCGCGGGCGCAGCCGAAGGGGCCTGCTTCACCGCCTGCTTTGCCGTCGGCTTGGCGACCGGTATGGCGCCCTGCTCAGGAGCGGAACTCTTGCCGGCGAGATAGGCCACCAGCGGAATAGCTACCACGATCAGGACCGGCACGATGTACAGTAACAGCCGCCGCGGTTTCTTCTGCTCGGCGCGGCGCAAGGCTTCGGCCACCGTCTCACCGGTGTAATAACCGCCGCCTCCCTTGGCCGCTTCGTCAAGGGCGGGCGGAGCCGGCAAGGTCTCCTCTACCAGTTCCCTCCTCGGCGTTCCCGTTCTCACCTCCACGCGGTCTTCTACCTCCGGGAGTGCCTCCTCCACTGGTACTGTCCGCGCCTCGGCCTGCTGCATCACGTCTTCGAAAGCAGAGATGGCGCTCTTGGCGCCCTGCTTAGGGGGAGGGTACCCACCTGCCGCCGGCGCTTCCTGCGGCAGTGGCTGAAAGGGGACGGAAGCTACCGGCGCGGGCTCGGCAGTCGGTCGTTCAGGTTGTGCGGATTGCTCAAACTGTGCGGAGTGTTCGAGTTGCGCCGGCGGGGCGGCTGCGCCTTTTCTCGCTTTGGGCGGCGCGGCCTTGGCAGGTTGCTCCTCCTCGGCAATCGGTGCAGCAGGCAGCGGTTCCCCCGCCAGCAGCGCCGCCACGGACTGCCCCAGGAGCGCATCGTCCATGGTGAGGTCGAGCGAGATCCTGCCGTGCCTTCTGGCCTGGGCGGCGTCCTCGCTGTCCCCGGCCAAGAGTACCAGTCGCCCTTGAGCGGGGAGCAGCTTGTCCAGATGACGCAGCAGGATATCGCCGGAAAACCCGGAGATGCGGCTTTGCACGAAGGTAACATCGGGGGAAAAGGAGGAAAGTTCAAATTCGCCCAGGGCGAGTGTTGACGCTGTCTGCAGGTGCAGCAGTCCCTGCTCTGACATCTGGTGGAAGATACGTTGCACCCGCTGGGTGTCTGCTATGAGGAGGACGCGCGTCATGGGTTCCCTTGGTTTTTAGTGGCACATTTTAGGTTAGGGAAAAGGAATAATCAATATTATTCGGCTCATGTGAGCTCATTAGAGGTAAAACAATATATGCATGTGGTTGCGTTACGCTCTTTAATTATGTTAGATTGTGGGCCGGGCCGGCATCGGCTGACCCACCGCGAGGAGTGGTAATGCAAGGTTTGCCTAGGAAACTATTTTTTGTACTTGTGGCGCTCATGCTCAGTGGCTGTGCCACTACCTACATTCCTATCAGTTGGGGCCAGGGCGACGCGTAACGCTTGAGAAGCGCGGAAAGGAAAAGGTCTTCTCTGGAGAGCTTTTTGACTCAAGATCATCACCCCGGAGGAACGGGACAAGATCATGAAGGAGAAGTACCCGGGCAGTCAGCAACATCCCAAGGGGCTGCCACTGATCGACACGACCGAAGCTTCCCGTCCCGTCGATGACGACGACGTTGATACCCCCCTGGCCACTTCGCCGAGGAACACTCAGGAAAAGAAGGACCGGTGCAAGCAGTATGAAATTTATTGACCGCCTGGATAGAAAGATCGGCCGCTACGCGATCCCAAACCTGACGATCTACCTGATCGCAGGGCAGTCGTTCTTCTACCTGATGTACATGACGGGGAAGCTGGACCGGATGGCGACCTACTTCTCCGCCGGGCTGTTCCTGTCGGGTGAGTGGTGGCGCATCTTCACAATCCCCTTCGATCCCCCCCAGTCCAGCCTCATCTTCACCCTTATTGCCTGGTACTTCTTCTACATGCTCGGCTCCACCCTGGAGGAGCATTGGGGCGCCTTTCGCTACAACGCGTACCTAGTGCTCGGCTGCCTGATCACCTTTGCGGCCTCGTTCCTGGTTCCGGCCTACCCGGTCAGCAACGCGTTCCTCGCCGGCTCGGTATTTCTCGCCTTCGCCACCCTGTTCCCGGAATTCCAGATCCTGCTCTTCTTTGTGATCCCGGTGCGCATCAAGTGGCTGGCCCTCCTGACCTGGCTCGGCTACGCCTACCAGATCGTCGTCGGCGGCTGGCCCTCCCGCATCATGGTGCTGGCCGCCATCGCGAACTATCTGATCTTCTTTGCCAACGACATCTATATCAACCTGCGCCACGGTAAAAGGCAGATTTCCAAAAAGGTTGGCGGGCTCCAGTTCCGTGAGAAGGAACTGGTGCACAAGTGCACCACCTGCGGCATCACCGAGAAAACCCATCCCGACATGGACTTCCGCTACTGCCCGAAATGCAACGGCCAGTACGGCTACTGCAGGGACCACATCTTCAGCCATGAACACAAGAAGTGAATCACGCCGCACGCGGGGCGCGCTCCGTTGCGCTACAGGAGAAGCAGATGCTGAACAAACTGGCCGGCATACAGGGGAAATTGAACAACCTCGGCGATGAGGTCTACCAGACCTGGAGTTACGAGCAGCGCCACGATGAGATCGCCAAGCTGGTGCAGGGATTCAGAAACGGCCTGCCGGTCCAAATCCTCTGCCAGCTCTCCACCTCGATAGCGGGGGGAACCGCGGAGGCCGCCGAGCACCTAGCCATCCTCATTTCGCGCCGAGAAAGAAAAAGCATCGTGAACCGGGAATCCGGCTCCGACAAGGCACTGCGCGACCTCTTGCAGGCCACCCTGCTCCCCGTCAGGAACTAACCGCCCCCTACTCCTTGTCCAGCACCGGCGCCGGTCCGTTGATGATCCTCCCCGGCGCCGCGTCGACCGGCGCCAGTTCAAAGTCGATGCCGGATACCATATCCCCACCCGGTGGCACTGTCACGCCGCGCGGGGGCAACTCGCTCGCCTTCAACCGCCGCACCTCGTCGGCCGGTATGCGGACCTGGTACCTCCCCGGCCGGACCGTCTTGAACAGGTAGTAGCCGCTCTCCTCCGACAGCGTCATCGCCTGCGGTTTGTCCTGCCGCTCTTCCGCCCCGATCAGTTCGACCCGTACCCCCTTGATAGGGACTGCTCCCCCGCGCGCCAAGCGCACCGTCACGGTGCCGTCGACCTCGCCACCGGTGGTCAGGGTGAACGCGCACCTTGCGACCACCCCGGCTCTTGGCACGATGCGACACCCCTCCTCCGCCGGGACCATGAAGGGATCCTCGATCGACGTCATGTCCACTGTCACATCGACCGGTATGTCCGGTTGCAGGAAGGCGATGACCTGGTCGCCGGCGCCGTCTGGTATGGCCCGGGCCCGGCTGCCGTTCAACAGGAAATCTACCCGCGGCAGCGCCGTCCTTCTCCCGTCCGGTTCGGCCACCATGGCGGAAACGGCGATCATCCCGTACGGGGCCAACGGTTCGGCGGAAGCCAGCAGCCTGCCGGCGGGGACGTCCGCGACCGAAGAGCGCACGCCCACATCGAACCCGTAGTCCCCGTCGGTGCTACCGTGCGCAGCGACCGAGTACCCCACCCGTCCCAAACGCTTCGACACCCCAAGCCGCAACCCGATGAACCGGTCCGCCGGTGCATGGGATAGCACCGAGTTCAGTTGCAGCCCCGGCGCTATCTCGATGTCCGCGCTCAAGTTGACGCTGCCAGGCTTGGCGACCGGCAGGAAGGAGTACCCCGCCTCTCCCCTCACACTGATCTCGCTCAGCCTGGTACTCACCTGCACCTGTCCGGTCGCGTAGTTCTGTCCCTGCAGCCGGGACAGGTCCGCCTGCAGCGTCGTGTTCCAACCTTTCCAGCCGCCGGAAACGCGCCACTGCGACGTCGTTTCTGTCTCCCCTGAATTCCTGGTGCCGAAGCCGATCTCGACCGAGTACGGCACGCGGATGTCCTCCAACAGGGTAAAGGACGAGTTCCCCTTCACGGTGGTCAGGGTGCGCAGGGGATCGTCCCGATAGTAGAACTGCGGCGAGTAGTAGTTGTGGAAAAAGCGCTGTCCCAGTTCCAGGTTCAACCCGTACAGGTTGCGGCTGCTTGACTTAATGCTCATCAGCTGCCCCTCCAGCCCCCTTCCCGGCGCCAGCATCTGGATCACCTCCAGGGACAGCAGGGTCGAACGCAGTGCTGTGCGCACGCCGGCACCTACATACTCCACGGCCGGGTCGCGACGCTCCTCATGCCTTACCACCAGCAGCGACCCAGTCAGGTTCCTAGTCAGGCCGAAATCCGCGGTGAAGGTGAGGTTGGACTCGGCACCCCCGTCCTGCGGTCCTTCATGCTGCGTCAGCCCCGTCTGCCACCCCGCCGAAAGCGTGTACAGCAGCTCCCCGGTCGGCGTGGTCGCGTCTGAGACGAATACCTCTTCCGACTCCTGCCTCTCTCCGAACGGGCCGTGCAGTACCACCTTGAAGCTGTTGACGCCATAAAAGACTCGCAGGTTGACGAAATGGTACATCCCTTCGGCGGTGGGGGGCTGGTAGCGGATCTGGGTTCCGTTGTGGAACAGTTCAGCGTCCCAGCCGGGGGGGAGTTGGCCCTGAATGTCATGGGTGAGGAAATGCCCGCCGCCTAGCAGGGGGCGGTTGGAGAGATAGACGCCGTACATCGGCCGGGCCGATGTTCCAATCCCGTCCACGTACGGCGCCTGGTTCGAGCCTAGGGCCACCTGGTTGAACCACAAAGGACCCACGCGCCAACCGGCGGCGCTGCGCCGGGACAGGGTGAGGTCGAGACGCTTGAGATCCTCGTTCTCGGTGAGGAGATGAGCCTCCCCCGTCATGTGGAAGAGGTCGCCGGAGAGGTTTATTGAGTTCAGCATCCTGCTGCGGCTACCCTTGTTGCCGTCGGACGACTGCGAGAACTCCGCTGCGAGGTCCGCTGTCGGGACAGCCACCGCACGCCTGGGGGGGGTCGTATCCGGGTATTGCCGGGCTTGGTCGGCGACTTTCGGCGTCACGAAAGATCCGCGTTTTTTTGCCGCCTGCAGCGGCAGCAACTCGCGCGCCCGTACCTCCAGCGCCGAGCTTTCGCGGCGCAGGTGGAAATCCACCGGCAGCCACCGCGATAGCGCGCCCGAGTTGACTAGGATCTCCTCCTTTTGCACGAATGCCTCGCCATTGATTGAAAAGGATTCCCTGCCATGGACGGTGTAGCCTGCCTCGAGGTCAATGACGAAAGGTTGCGCTTGGTTCAGGGCAAAACCGAAGGCCCTGTCCTTGTCACAACTGATCGCCAGCGCGAGGGCATCGGCGAGGGCGCAGACCGGGATGTAGATCTCGCCCTTTCGTTCGACCAGTAGAAAGCTGTCGGTCAACGTTTCCTTGTCGAGTTCCAGCGCGACCACCAGCTCCTGGTCGGGGGCTGGCGGTCCCGGAGCGGCGGGCGCGGCAAGACTGTGTGCGCACGGTGAAAGGAGATGGACGAGCAGCAGAAGGCCCACACAGGCACACACACGTGGGGTATGGGCGCCTGCGCGGGGCACCATGGGCTAGGGAAGAACGACGGCAGATTCAGCCAGGGGCTTTTTTTCGTCACGCTCGGTGAAGACCAGGCGTACGGCTTCGCCGCTACTGAGCCGCGAGTGCTCCGGTACGACGAGGGAAACTTTGCGCACCGTGTTCGGGGTGTAGATCGCGAAGCCTTTGCCCTCCGCCACCTTTTCTTGTCCCCGGTAGACGGCCACGTCGCCGTAGACTGACTTGGTGCCGGACCTGTGCATGGTGAAGGAGAGCACCTGCTGTTTTTCGCCGGACAGAGCAACGGACCCGGCATCGATCGATGCGCCGGCCTGCAGGTCGCCGTGCCGGGCGATGACGGGTATCGATATCCCCACGTTCGCCACGATGTTCATCTTGATAACCCCGGGCTCGTCGTCACCTTTCTCAGGCAGCCTGGCGATGGCGGGGGCGGACCTGGTGAACAGCAGGTGAGACCGGTACTCGCCGGTCTCGAGGTCCGGGGGGACTTTGAACAGGATCCGTATCGTCTGCCCCCCTCCCGGCAGCAGGGTCACCTGGCGGGGGGAGTATTTCGCCACCTCGTCCGCGAACTTTTCTCCCGGTTCCGGAGTGCCGACGTCCTGGAACTCTCCCGTCTCCGTCATCCGTTTGCGCACCATGGTGACCCTGTAGGTCGCCTGCGACTCGCCGGCGTTGATGATGTCGACCTGCGCGGCACGTTGCCTGTCCGTCATGACCACCCGCGTCGGGTACACCATGAGGTCTGCAGCGACCACCGTCACGGTCGGGGTACCGATGATTACGTTGGCGGCGGTTATCACCATTGCCGCCCACTTGGCGAAGAGTAGCTTCACGACTCCCCCTTATTTAACCGAAATGTTCATGCTGCCGCTGTACGGTGCGTTCCGCTGTGCTGCCCCGACGTTAAGCGTCCCCCCCACCGAAAAGCTGACCGCGCCGCCGGCTGGGATGATCCCAGTCAGGGGTATCGAAGAGGTGATCGCGGTGACCGTCATCTGGTCGGCACCGGCATTCATGTTGACGTTTGCCGGCAGGGTCAAGGTATAGGCTTTCCCCACGTTCCCGGTGATGGTGAAGCGGGCTGCGGTGAAGGTGGTGCCCAAGGGGAGAACGTTGCCTGAATAGGTTCTGCTTCCGGCCGGGGTGACGGTAATCGTGCCGGAGCGCCCCGCACCTCCCACCACCCTGCCGAAATCGAAGTCCTGGTTCTTGGTCACGGAGGTTGGCGCGGCAAAAGCTGTAGCTGCGGTCATGCATCCAAGTGCCAGGATTGCCGAGCCGAGCGTGGCACGTAAGCCGTGTGCTCGCATCATCTCTCCCATCCCATTCGGGGCCTGCAATAGACAAGGGGGGCGAGTTCCGCCCCCCTTGGTGAAGGTTCACGTGGACGGCTAGTTGTAATTGACCGCCACGTCCACGGTCCCGCTGTAGGCGCCGGAGGCCTGGCTCGCGCCGACGGTGAGGGTGGCGCCGACGGAGAGGGTCTCGGGCGCCGCGCCGAAGGTGTTCAGCGTGCCGCTACTGTCCATGGTGAAGGTGCCGATGATCATCGAGGTGCCGGGGCCAGTCAGGGGCGTCTGGGCCGGAAAGGTGACGGCGTAGGTGCTGGTCGGCTCACCCGATATCGTGAACGTCGCGGCAGTGGCGGTGCCACCCAAGGCCGCAGTGGTGGTCACGCCACCGGTCACAGACTGCGCCCCGGCCGTGTCGACCACTACGGACCCGCCTGTGCCGCCGGACATGAAACGGCCAAAGTTAAGATCCGTGACCTTGGTGATGGTGACCGGCAACACGACGGTCGCGTAGGTGCCGGCCGTGGTCGTGGCCGCCTGGCTGATGCCAGTGCCTGCGGCCCACGCTAGGGCGGTGCATCCTGCCATTACTACAACCTTTGATAACGTTTTCATGGGGGTATCTCCTTTAACGCATGACGCATTTTTGGGATAGCGCGGTTGGCATCTGCAGTCGATTTCCCGGCGGTGGCCTGCCGCGCCCATGATGCAGTTGAACGCTGCCCCAACAGACCTTTCGACTGTCGTTATTACTACTACGGTCCCATAGTTGCCTTTCCATGTGGTCCTCACAGCGGATCGGCCGGCGGTTCTGTGCCGGCGTCTGCTCGCCAAACGAGGTGCCCTTCTGGCAGGTATAGGTGCCTGTTGCGTTGCGTCAGCGCCTCGCCTAAGCGTCGCAAGCACGCGGGATTTTTTACGACGATTAAATATATCTAACCTAAAAAAGTTTTCTACATATTTAATGGTGTCATGTTCCACGACGCGCTCGAACTGGTAAGATGTTGTAGTCGCATTGGACACGGGCACCGCGAAGGGAAGCAAAATGAACAGGTTGACACTGATAGGGATGCCCGGTTCGGGCAAGAGTGCCATAGGAAGGGTCATCGCCACCCGCCTGGGGTGGCGCTTTATCGACACTGACCATTACATCGAAAAGCGCTTCGGCAAGAAACTTCAGGCGGTGGTGGATCAGGTGGGGGTCGAGGAATTCGCCCGGATCGAGGAGGAAACCGTGCTGGCCCTGCCGGCGGAAGGTTCCCTGGTCATTTCCACCGGCGGCAGCGTGGTCTACTCCGACACCGCCATGCGCCGCCTCGCTGCCATCTCTACCGTCGTCTTTCTTGACGTGCCCATACAGAGGCTACACGGGCGTATCGCCCGGGCGGCACCGCGCGGCATCGTCGGCATGGGTGAAGGTGGGTTGGAAGAACTGTACCAGAGACGCTTCGAGTTGTATCATAAGTACGCCCACAGCATAGTGCTACTCCACGGTGAGAACCTGCAGGAAGCAGCCACTAGGGTCATGTTTCAATGCGGCGTGTCATGATGTAGCAGCGCCAACCGCGTTGACTTTAACGACACACTCCCCTAATATCTACCTCATGCCTGAAGCCATCGAGACAAAAAAGTCTTCGAGAGTAAGCCTGTCGGGTCTCTCCCTGATACAGAAGATAAGTGCGGGTTACGCGGCTATGGCCTTATTCACTGCGGCTGCGCTCGTCTTCTCGTCCTACAATATCTACCGCAGCACCAACATCACCCGTAACATCGCCAACAACGAACTCCCGGTAATCAGCGCCCTAATCGAGTTGCGGACCTCGCTTTTGAGCCAGGAGAGCTTTGCCGGCAAGTACGCTATCCTCAGGGACCCCGCCTTCATCGACCTGTTTCACCAGCGCCAGGCGGAGGCCCTGGCCAGCCTGGACCTGCTCGGCAAGGGAAAGGCGACCGCCGACCTGAAGCAGCTGAACGGGCTATACCTCGCCTATCAGAAGGCCGCAGAGGACCTCTTCGCCGGCAAAACAGGTAGCACCGGCCCGATGCGCTCCTCGGCGCTCAAGCTGCTCAACGCGGTTGACGCCTCCTACCTCAAGCGCAAGGACATGCTGAAGCGGGTGCTCTCCCGTGCGGACGAGCAGCAAAAACAGACCATCTGGTGGACCGTCGCTATCTCCTGCACCGGCTTCCTGCTCGCCATCGGCGTCGCACCCTTCGTCACCTACCGCACTTTCGGTGCTATCCGCGAGTTGCAAAGCGCCACCCATCGCATTGCCGCCGGTGACTTCGACTACAACCCCAACGTTCCCTCCGGGGATGAGATCAGCGAGCTGGCCCGGGATTTCACCAAGATGGCGGCGCGGCTCAAGGTGCTCGAGCAGATGAGCCTGGACGCGAGCCCGCTGACCCGGCTCCCCGGCAACTTCGCCATCGAGCGGGTACTCGAGGAACGGCTACAAAGCGGCGACACCTTCGCCTTCTGCTACGCCGACCTGGACAACTTCAAGCCCTACGGCGACCATTACGGCTACGCCAAGGGGAGCGAGCTGCTCCGTCTGACCGGCGACCTGATCCAGCGTGCGGTGAAGGCGCATGCCGGCAAGGACGGCTTTGTCGGGCACGTAGGGGGCGACGACTTCGTCATGGTCATTCCGGCCGAGCGCGTCTCCGCGGTCTGCGAGGCGGTCATCGACAGCTTCAGCGCCGAGGTGGTCAAACACTACTCGCCGGAGGATCTTAAAGTTGGGGGTATCGAGGGGTGCGACCGTTACGGGGTGCAGCGCTTCTTCCCACTGATCACCATTTCCATCGCGGTCATCATTTGCGGCAGGGACCAGTACTCCTCCGCCGTCGAGATCGCTCGGGCCGCGGCCAAGGTGAAGGACAGCGCCAAGGAGAAACCGGGGAGCAAGTACCTGATCGGTGCCCCCGGAAGGGTGACTGTATGAAGATGACAATGCTCATTATCTGCTTGGCGGCGCTCGTTAGCGCCGGGTGCGCCACCACCGGCTCACGAGAGGGAAACTTCCTGGAGCGCTACAACAGTTCGAGGCAGCTGTCCCAGGCGGAAACGATGCTGAAAGAGGGGGATACCCACGGCGCCATCAACGCGCTGGACGCCATCTGCAATGGCCCCGCCGTCACAGGGGTGACCGACGAGGCGCTCTTCCGGCTGGCGCTGCTGACCTTGAAAGTGAAACCGGGCTCGGCGCAGGCGCTTCACCTTTTGAAGCGGTTGAAAAAGGAGTATCCGGCGAGCCAATGGACCGCGCTGGCCGCTCCGGTAAGCGAACAGGTCAATGCCCTTGAAGAGCAGCGGCGCCAGAACAAGGTGCTTAAGGGGAGCAACCAGGCCCTGAGCCGGGAGATCACCGAGCTAAACCAGCGCCTGGAGCAGTTGAAAAACCTGGACCAGGAGTTGGAAAAGAAGGCGCGCTAGCATTCCAACAGACATTGCCATAGCGAAATGAAAAGAGGCGGCCGGATATCCGGCCGCCTCTTTTCATTTTCGTCGTGGCTCGCTACAGCAATACCAGTGGCGGCTCTTCGAGCGCCGCGAGCTGCTCGCGCAATTGCAGGATGTGCTCACCCCAGTAGCGGACGGTGTTGAACCAGGGAAATGCGGTGGGAAAGGCGGGATCGTCCCAGCGGCGTGCGAGCCACGCGCTGTAATGCAGCATGCGCAGCGAGCGCAACGCCTCCACCAGGCGCAGCTCCGCGGGGTCAAAGTCGCAGAACTCCTCGTACCCCTTGATCAACTGGGCGAGTTGGGCCAGCTGGCGCGGGCGGTCGCCCGAAAGCATCATCCAGAGGTCCTGCACCGCAGGGGCCATGCGCGCGTCGTCGAAGTCGACGAAGTGGGGGGCGTCGTCGCGCCAGAGGATGTTCCCAGCATGGCAGTCGCCGTGCGCGCGGATGTAGCGCACCTGCGGCACCGAGGCGAAGGCCTCGTCCACCACCTGTAGGAGCTGACCAGTGACCGCCTGGTAACTCTCCCGGTACTCCTGCGGGATGAAGCGCTCGCGGATCAGGGCGACACTGTCGTGACCGAACTCGCGGCTGTCCAGGGCGGGGCGGTGCTCGAAGGGGCGTACCGCACCGATGTTGTGGATGCGCCCCAGCATGCGCCCCAGGATAAGGAGGTTCTCGTCGTTGTCGAATTCGGGGGCGTGTCCCCCCTGGCGCGGGTAGAGTGCGAAGCGGAAACCGTGGTAGTGGAAAAGCGACACCCCGGAAGGGTTGACGATTGGCGGCACCACGGAGAGCTCGTGCTCGGCCAGTTCCAGGCAAAAGCGGTGCTCCTCCACGATCTGTTCATCGCTCCAGCGTCCGGGACGGTAGAACTTGGCGATGAGCGGCTTCTCTTCCTCTATGCCCACCTGGTAGACGCGGTTCTCGTAGCTGTTCAAGGCCGAGGTGCGGCAGTCACAGCGGTACCCCTGGCTCTCCACGGCGTCCATGATGAAGTTGGGGGTCAGGGTATGGAACGGATGCTGAGCATCGTGCATAAGGTGGATCCTCTCCGGCGTTATGTTTGCTCCTGCACAATAGCATCAATTGTCCCTGGAACCAAGGGGCGTGACAGGCCAACGCCCCTTTCCTTTGCGACAAAAAAAGGCCTGCTGCGCAACAGCGCAACAGGCCAAGGGAACCGCCCTGGCTCACTATCTAGAAGAGAACCTTGGTAAACATATCTGCCGGCGCCTGGAACGGTCCCAGCGGGTTGACTTGGTCGTTCATCTGGTCGATCTTGGGCTCGCCACTGGAGAGCTTGTAGGCGACGTGATGGTTCACAAAAACCACCAGGGCCTTGAAGCGCCACCCCGTCTCGTGGGTTTTGCGTTTGAAATTGAAGATATCGAGCCAGAAGTTGCCGACCCGCTTGGTGTAACTTCTTTTGGGCTCGAAGACGTAGGCGCGGCAGTCGGAGCGCGCCCGCAGGCAGGCCTGCAGCCCCGGGTCGAGATCCTTGGAGGGCATCCCCTGCAGCATGGCGGCGATGTCGAGGTAGTTGAGGATCTTGATGTTCGGGGAGGACTTGATGTCAAAGCCGAGTTTCTGCAGGTCCTCTACCGTCGTCTTCCCGATGATGATGTTGTCATAGGATGCCTTGGCCGCCTCATACTCCTCCCACGGGGATTCCGTGATCGCCTTGCCGCGCGGCAGCAGGTTGGCGCAGCCGAATTGCGTCACCAGAAGCAGCAACAGGATTATTTTATGGATTGAATTCGAGCACATGGGACATTCCTTTTTCTACGCCCCCCGGACCACAACGAGCAGATTATAGCGCAGTTCGGCAGCAAGTCCCGTCCTTCAATCTTTCTTTTTCTGCGCCTTCAACCCGCAGTAGGGACAGCGCTTCTCAGGGACCGACCGCTGGCATACCTCGCACCAGTAGCGGAAGATAGCCTCCCGGCGGCAGGCCACGCACCCCGTCTGCCCGCCATCGTCGTGACAGCACTTTCCCTTACCCGACATGGCCCTTGTCTCCCGTGCGCTACAACAGCATCTTGTTCAGATACTGTCCCGTGTAGGAGCGCGCCACCCGCGCCACCTGCTCCGGCGTCCCGACTGCGATGATTTCTCCGCCGCGGTCGCCCCCCTCCGGCCCAAGATCGATGATCCAGTCCGCCGTTTTGATGACGTCCAGGTTGTGCTCGATCACCACGATGGTGTTGCCGGCGTCCACCAGCTTGTGCAGCACCTCCAAAAGCTTGGCGATGTCAGCGAAATGAAGTCCCGTGGTCGGCTCGTCTAGGATGTAGATGGTGCGTCCGGTGGCCCGCTTGGAGAGTTCCTTGGCCAGCTTCACGCGCTGCGCCTCTCCGCCTGAAAGTGTCGTCGCGGACTGCCCCAGCTTGATGTAGCCAAGGCCCACCTCCTCCAGGGTCTGCAGCTTCGCCCTCGTGCGCGGGATGTGCTCCAAAAAGACCAGGGCCTGGGACACGGTCATGTCCAGCACCTCGGCAATAGAGCGCCCCTTGAACTTCACCTCCAGGGTCTCGCGGTTGTAGCGCGCCCCCTTGCAGACCTCGCACTGCACGTAGACGTCGGGAAGAAAATGCATCTCGATCTTGATGATGCCGTCCCCGGAGCAGGCCTCGCAGCGCCCCCCCTTGACGTTGAAGGAGTAGCGTCCCGGCTTGTAGCCGCGCATCTTGGACTCGGGGAGCTGCGCAAAGATCTCGCGGATCTCGGTGAAGAGCCCGGTGTAGGTTGCGGGGTTGGAGCGCGGCGTGCGCCCGATGGGGGACTGGTCGATGTTGATCACCTTGTCCAGCACCTCCATGCCGTGGATGGCCCGCACCGCCCCCGCCTTCTCGCGGCTCTTGTAGAGGCGCTGGTTCAGCGTCTTGTAGAGGGTGTCGATAATGAGCGAGGACTTGCCCGAGCCAGATACGCCGGTGATACAAGTCATCACCCCAAGCGGCACATCGACGCTGACGTTCTTCAGGTTGTTCTCGCTGGCCCCCTCGATTTTGAGGAAGCGGTGCCCCTTACGGCGCTTCTTGGGCACGGCAATGGTGAGCGCGCCGGAGAGGTAGCGCCCCGTCAGCGAGTGCGGGTTGGCCATGATCTCTGCGGGCGTCCCCTCGGCCACCACCTCGCCGCCGTGCACGCCGGCCCCGGGGCCCATGTCGATGACCCAGTCCGCCTCCGTGATGGTCTCCTCGTCATGCTCGACCACCAGCACCGTGTTACCGATGTCGCGCAGGTGCCTAAGCGTGGACAGAAGCCGGCCGTTGTCGCGCTGGTGCAGGCCGATGGAGGGTTCGTCCAGGATGTAGAGCACGCCGACCAGGGAGGAACCGATCTGGGTCGCCAGCCTGATGCGCTGCCCTTCGCCGCCAGATAACGTCCCCGAGGAGCGGTCCAGCGAGAGGTAGTCGAGCCCCACGTTGACCAGGAAGTTGAGGCGTTCCCGGATCTCCTTGAGGATCCTGCGCGCGATATCCTCTTCCTTCTCGGTTAGGGTGAGCGACTCGAAGAAGGTCAGGCTGTCCTTGATGGAGAGGGCGGTCACCTGCTGGATATTCTGGTTCCCCACCAGGACATAGAGCGCCTCTTTCTTGAGCCGTGCGCCGTTGCAAGAGGGGCAGGGCATGACGTCCATGTACTTTTCCAGCTCCTCGCGTACCGTCTCCGACTCGCTCTCACGGTGGCGCCGCTCCAGGTTGTTGAGCACCCCCTCGAAAGGTTTGCGGTAGGTATGCCGCTTGCCGGCGTCATCGACCCACCAGAAATCGACCGCCTCCCCACCTGAGCCGTGCAGGATCACCTCTTTCGCCTTCTTGGACAGGCTCTTGAACGGGGTGTTCATGCTGAAGCCGTAGGCCTTGGCGAGCGCCTCCAGGGTCAACTGGTACCACCCCGAGAAGCGGGTCTGCCACGGCGCGATGGCCCCCTCTGCCAGGGAGAGCTCGGGTTCGGGCACCACCAGTTCCGGGTCGAGGTACATCCTGGTGCCCAGGCCCGTGCAGTCCGGGCAGGCGCCGTAGGGGTTGTTGAAGGAGAACATGCGCGGGGTCATTTCAGGGTAGGAGATGCCGCAGTCGATGCAGGCCGCGGATTCCGAGAAGAGCAGCGTCTCGGCCTTGATCTCCCGGGTCTCGTCCTCGGAAAGGGCCACCTTGACGATCCCTTCGGCGTGAGAGAGCGCCGTTTCCAGCGAGTCGGCGAGCCTCTTCTCGAAGCCCGGCTTCACCACCAGGCGGTCCACCACGATATCGATGTCGTGCTTTTTCTTCTTGTCGAGCGTGATTTCCTCGCCCAGGTCATGGGTCTCGCCGTCGATCACCACGCGCACGAAGCCGTCCTTTCTCAACTGTGCCAGCTCCTTTTTGTACTCTCCCTTTCTGCCCCGCACGATGGGCGACAGGAGGGTGAGCTTCGCACCCTGGGGGAGTGCGGCGATCTGGTCCACCATCTGGGACACGGTCTGCGACGTAATCAGGCGGCCGCAGTTGTAGCAATGCGGCTTGCCCACCCGGGCGAAGAGCAGGCGCAGGTAATCGTAGATTTCGGTGACGGTCCCCACCGTGGAGCGGGGGTTCTTGCTGGTAGTCTTTTGTTCGATTGAGATGGCGGGAGAAAGCCCCTCTATCGACTCCACGTCCGGCTTCTCCATCTGCTCCAGGAACTGGCGCGCGTAAGCCGAGAGCGACTCGACGTAACGCCTTTGCCCCTCGGCGTAGATGGTGTCGAAGGCCAGCGTTGATTTCCCCGACCCGGAGATGCCGGTGATTACAACCAGTTGGTCCCTCGGGATCTCGACGTCGATGCATTTCAGGTTGTGCTCGCAGGCACCTTTTACGATGATCTTATCCGTTGCCATGATGCTCCCGTTTCGTGTCTTTCAAGCGCCAGTCTGGCGCGCAGCAGTAAAATATAGCACATGCCCCGTTCATTGTGCAGCCGACAGCCTCAGTATAATGAGAATGACGCCGGTACCGCAAGCCGAACCCCCTTCAGGTTTTACGAAAGCTGCCGATAAGGACATTAGCTTCGCTCCGGCCCGGCCGGAAAGTAAATTTCACGGAGGCGACCATGAACCGCCATCTTGCAGCCCATATCGCACCCTTTACCCTGGCCGCCTGGCTTTTTGCCGGCGACGCAGCCCTCCACGCCCAGCCCACGGCGCCCGCTCCCGCGCCTTCCGCCAAGGACGACGCGGCCGAAGCCAAGACGCTCAAGGCCGCCGAGGCCAAGCTCGCCGCGCTCGCCAAGGAGGTCGAGTCGGGCAAGCCGGCGGCGCAGGTCTCCAAGAAGGTAACGGGTAAAAAGAGCGGCACTGCGAAACTGAAGAAGAAAGCGAAGCGAGGCAAGGTTGCTGGGAAAGGGAACGGCAAGGGGAAGGGCGCCGTGGCGGTCAAGGCGAAGGTGCTGGAGCGCCGCATGACCCAGGCCGAGGTCCAGGGGGTGCTGGCGGGGAGCCGCGATTTTGCCGGTGCCGACCTCAGCGGGCTCAACCTGACTGGCTACGATCTGACCGGCGCAAAGTTCAACCGCGCCAACATGAAATCGGTCAACCTGGAGCGCGCCGACCTCTCCGAGACCGATCTGGAGCTGGCCGACCTCACCGGCGCCAACCTTCGCGGTGCATCGCTGAACCAGGCCCGCCTCAGGGGAACCCGGCTCGCCGGCGCCAAGTTGGACGGCGCCCTGTGGACCGACAAGACCATCTGCCGGGCGGGTTCGGTGGGCAACTGCATCGAATAATCATTCACACGCCCCCCAGCGACCACAAAAAAAGCCCCCGAGGTTTCCCCCGGGGGCTTTCTGTCGTTTAAAGGATGACTTTAAACCCTGGTCACGTTGGCGGCCTGGAGACCTTTCGGACCCTGCTGCACGTCAAACGTTACGGAATCGCCCTCTGCCAGGGATTTGAAGCCCTCGGACTGGATCGCGGAAAAGTGTACGAATACATCCTCGCCGTTCTCCTGCTCGATGAAACCAAAACCCTTGCTGTCATTGAACCACTTCACCACACCTTTTGCCATTACGACTTCTCCTGTTACTACTCTTTTACGTGATTGCGGGACCATCCCCGGCACAGGTAAAGATTTTATGCACGGGTCTGGTCCCTGTCAAGCGCTTTGTTAGATTTTTTTATTTGCCGAAGTCCATTTCAGCCATCCGCTTGTACAGGTCGAAGCGGCGGGCAGTGAGTTCGGCGGAGCGGGCCATGAGAGTCGCGGCCGCTTCCGGGTTGTTCTTCTTCAGTACGCGGTAGCGGTTCTCGCCGTAGGCGTACTCCTCGAGAGAGATGCTCGGGTCCTTGCTGTCCAGGATGAGCGGGTTTTTGCCCTGCTCGGCCAGTTCGGGGTTGTAACGGACCAGCGGCCAATGGCCGGAGGCAACGGCACGCTTCTGGGTCTCGACGGCGGTTGCCATGTCGATGCCATGGGCGATGCAGTGGCTGTAGGCGAGGATCAGGGACGGGCCGTCAAACGCCTCGGCCTCCATGAACGCCTTGACCACCTGGGCCGGGTTGGAGAGGGAGACCTTGGCGACGTAGACGTTGCCGTAGGCCATGGCGATCATGGCCAGGTCCTTCTTGGCCTGCGGCTTGCCGCCGGCGGCGAACTGTGCTACCGCGCCCATCGGGGTGGACTTGGAGGCCTGGCCGCCGGTGTTGGAGTAGACCTCGGTGTCGAGCACCAGGAGGTTTACGTTCTTGCCGGAGGCGATGACGTGGTCCAGGCCGCCGTAGCCGATGTCATAGGCCCAGCCGTCGCCGCCCACGATCCAGACCGACTTCTTGACCAGGTAGTCGGCAATGGAGAGGAGCTTCTTCGCTGCGGCGTCGCCGGAGGCTGCGAGGATTTCCTTCAGCTTGGCCACGCGGGCACGCTGTGCCTCGACGCCCGCCTGGGTTTTCTGATCGGCGCCCTTGATCTCGGCGACCAGGTCGGCCGGGAGAGAGAGGGTGTCGATCAGCTCGAGGGCAGCCTGGTTGAACTTGTCAACCGCCAGCCTCATGCCGAAGCCGAACTCGGCGTTGTCCTCGAAGAGGGAGTTGGACCAGGCAGGGCCGCGTCCGTCGGCGTTTTTCGCCCACGGGGTGGTCGGCAGGTTGCCGCCGTAGATCGAGGTGCAGCCGGTGGCATTTGCGATCAGGGCACGGTCACCGAAGAGCTGGGACATGAGCTTCAGGTACGGGGTCTCGCCGCAGCCGGCGCAGGCGCCGGAATACTCGAAGAGTGGGCGTACCAGCTGGCTTCCCTTGAGGGTGTCGAGCTTGAGGAGGCTCGGGTCGGTCTCCGGAATGCTCAGGAAGAAGTCGTAGTTGGCGGCCTCGGATGCCCTGAGCGGCGCCTGGAACTTCATGTTGATCGCCTTGTGCTTGGGGTCTTCCTTGGACTTGGCCGGGCAGTTGGCGACGCAGGCAGCGCAGCCGGTGCAGTCCTCGGGGGCAACCTGGATGGTGCACTTCATCCCCTTGAACTCGTTGCCGCGGGCGTCGGTGGACTTGAAGGTCTCCGGCGCGCCGGCCAGCTTGTCGGCGTCGTACACCTTCATCCTGATAGTGGCGTGCGGGCAGACGAAGGAGCAAATGCCGCACTGGATGCAGAGCTGCTCGTCCCATACCGGGATATCAACGGCGATGTTGCGCTTCTCGTACTGCGAGGTGGCGGTCGGGAAGGTGCCGTCGGCCGGGAGCATGGAGACCGGGACGTCGTCGCCGCGGCCGGCGATCAGCTGCGCGGTGACTTCCTGCACGAACTGCGGTGCGTGGGCCCCCACGACAGCCGGCTTCTTGATCTTGCTGGTCGCGGTGGCCGGGACGGTGATCTCGAAGATGTTTTCGAGAGCGGCGTCCACCGCCTTGTTGTTCATCTCGACCACCTTCTCACCGGACTTGCCGTAGGACTTCTTGATGGCGTCCTTGATGGAGGCGATGGCGGCGTCGAGCGGCATGATGTTGGAAATCTTGAAGAAGGCGGTCTGCATGATCACGTTGATCCTGGCGCCCAGGCCGAGCTTCTCACCGAGGGCGATGGCGTTGATCACGTAGAACTTGAGCTTCTTGTCGATGATCTGCTGCTGCACCTCGACCGGCATGGCGTTCCAGACGGCGTCTTTGTCGTCGGTCAGCGAGCAGAGCAGGAAGGTGCCGCCCACCTTGGCACGGGAGAGCATGTCGTACTTCTCGAGGAAAGAGAAGTTGTGGCAGGCCACGAAGTCGGCCTGGTCGATCAGGTACGGGGAGCGGATCTCACCCTTGCCGAAGCGCAGGTGCGAAACGGTGACGGTGCCGGCCTTCTTGGAGTCGTACACGAAGTAGGCCTGGACGTTGTTGTCGGTGTTCTCGCCAATGATCTTGATGGAGTTCTTGTTGGCGCCGACGGTGCCGTCGGAGCCCAGGCCGAAGAACATGGCGGAGTAGGTCCCAGCGGAGGGGTTCACGAAAGCGGGATCGAAGTCCAGCGAGCAGTTGGTGACGTCTTCCTTGATGCCCACCACGAAGTGGTTCTTCGGCTTGTCGGCTTTCAGATTGTCGAACACGCCCTTGGCCATGCCCGGGGTGAATTCCTTGGAGCCCAGGCCGAAGCGGCCGCCCACGATGATCGGGTAGGACTTGAAGGAGGTCTTGCCGTCAGCCATTGCCTCGCCGATGGCGGTCCTGACGTCGAGGTAGAGCGGCTCGCCCAGGGAGCCCGGCTCCTTGGTGCGGTCGAGCACGGCGATCTTTTTGACGGAAGCCGGCAGGCATGCGGCGACGGCGTCGACCGGGAACGGCCTGAACAGGCGCACCTTGACCAGGCCCACCTTTTCGCCGGCGGCATTCAGGGTCTCGAGGGTCTCCTGGACGGTGTCGGCGGCGCTACCCATGACGATGACGACGCGCTCGGCGTCCGGTGCGCCCACGTATTCGGCGACGGAGTACTTGCGGCCGGTGAGGCCGGCAAATTTGTCCATCTCCTCCTGCACGATCTGCAGCGCTTTCGGGTAGTAGGCGTTGACGGTCTCGCGCCCCTGGAAGTAGACGTCCGGGTTCTGGGCGGTACCGCGCAGCACCGGGCGGTCCGGGGTCAGTGCGCGCGTCCGGTGCGCCTGCACCAGTTCGTCGCTGATCATGAAGCGCATGTCGTCGAAGGTGAGCTCCTCAACCTTCTGCACCTCGTGGGAGGTCCTGAAACCATCGAAGTAGTGCATGAAGGGGACGCGCGCCCTGAGGGTCGCGGCCTGGGAGATCAGCGCGAAGTCCATGACTTCCTGCACGTTGTTGGAACAGATCATGCCCCAGCCGGTAGAACGGGCCGCCATGACGTCGGAGTGGTCGCCGAAGATATTCAGCGCCGCAGCAGAGATGGCGCGGGCCGAGATGTGGAACACGGTCGAGGTGAGCTCGCCCGCGATCTTGAACATGTTCGGGATCATCAGAAGCAGGCCCTGGCTGGCGGTGAAGGTAGTGGTCAGGGCGCCGGCCTGGAGTGCACCGTGAACGGCGCCGGAGGCGCCACCTTCGGACTGCAGCTCGGAGACGGAGGGGACGGTGCCCCAGATGTTCTTCTCGCCGCGGGCGCTCTTCTCGTCCGAAATCTCACCCATGACCGAGGACGGGGTGATCGGGTAGATGGCGATCACCTCGTTGGTGGCATGGGCCACGTGTGCGGCAGCAGTGTTACCGTCGATTGTTACCATTCTGCGGGACATTGATTTCCTCCTGTGTTTGAAAATCTAATTGAGCTTTACGGTAAAAGATCGTTCTAGTTCTCACTCGCGGAAAAGGCTTAAAGCTCTGAACGCCCCTCCACCGCCCGCTGCACGGTCGCCGCATCCACGTATTCCAGGTCGCTGCCGATGGGGATACCGTGCGCCAGACGCGTCACCTTGATCCCGAGCGGTTTGATCATCCTGGTCAGGTAGAGTGCCGTTGCCTCCCCTTCCACCGTGAAGTTGGTGGCGATCAGCACCTCGCGCACCTCGCCCCCCTCCAACCGCTGCATCAGCTCGGCGATCCTCAGGTCGCGGGGTGTAACGCCGTTTAACGGTGACAGCGCCCCCTGCAGCACGTGGTAGCGGCCGCGGAAAGCGCGGCTTCTCTCAAGGGCGAGCAGGTCTTGCGGCTCCTCCACCACGCAAAGGGTGGCCCCGTCCCGCTCTCCCGAGCAGATCCAGCAGGGATCGTCCTCGGTGATGGCAAAACAGTGGGAGCAAAAACGGACCTTTTCCTTCACCTGCATGAGGCTCTCTGCTAAGGCCTCAATATTACCGGGATATTTAAGCAGATGAAAGGCAAGACGCAAGGCACTTTTTTCACCGACACCAGGCAGTTTCTTCAATTCTCCCACCAGCCTGGTCAGCGAGCCCGAAAAATGTAGCATATTCCCACCATGGATAAAACAAGTTTTTACTGGTTATTTTTACCAAAAAAATTTTGATCGTAGAATTGAATAATTAAAGGGCGCACACCAAACGATATGCACCCTCTTTTTATCCATGTCCTGCGAAAGGCGGCGCCCCTCTAGAAAAGGCCGGGGATGCTCAACCCACCGGTGATCTTACTCATCTCCTCGCTCATCTCCTGGTGCACCTTCTTGAGGGCCTCGTTGATAGCGGTTATGACCAGATCCTGCAACATTTCCACGTCTTCCGGATCGACGGCTTCCTTCTTTATGACCAGCGAGAGCACCTGGTTCTTGCCATTGACAACCGCCGTTACCGCGCCGCCACCGCTGGTCACCTCGGCGGTCCTTTCCGCCGCCTGCTCCTGCAGCTTGCCCATCTTCTGCTGCATCATCTGCGCTTGCTTCATGATCTGCGCCAAACCTTTAGACATCGTATCCTCCAATTTTCCTTTATTGTCGCAGCGTACCGCGGAACATTGTTATGATTTTGCCACTTCTTTCTGCGGAAGTTCCTGTACCTCGGCGATTTCGCCGTCGAACATCTCCACCGCCGCAGCCACCAGCGGGTGCTCCTCCGCTTCGCGCCTCAGGTGGGCTTTTCGCTCGGCGTCCTCAAGGCTTTTTTTTTCCGACAGGGTCGGGGCGGCGTCGGTGGGAGGCGCGCTCAGCGCGACCACCTTGACCTGAGTGGGGACGCCGAAATGCCCCTGGGCCAGGCCCTTCAGTTCATTGATCTGCTCGGGGTCCTGCAGCCGGGTCAGCTGGAAAGAGCCCTGCAGGCAGCCAATCTCCAGCACGCCTTGGGCCACCCGGACCGGGTAGACCTCTTCCAGCGCGCCACCGAGCATCGGCTTCTTCGCTTTGACCGCCTGCACGAAGCCTCCCCAGAGGTCGCCACCGGAGGCGAAGGCGGACGGTGCCGCCTGCGGCGCCGCTGCGGGGGGCGGCGGAGCAGCCGCGACCGGCGCGGACGCAACGGGAGCCGCTGCGGGACGGGCGGGTGCGGCGTGCGGCTGGGGTGGCGCCTGCGGCTGTGCCGGACGCGGCGCGGGGGCGGACTGGCGCGGGACCTCGCCGCGCGGCGGCAGCGGCCCGCCCTTTTCCATGGCGTCCAGGCGCGCCAGCAGTTCCTGCACCGGGATGGCGGGAGCGAGGCTCGCCATCCTGATCAGCGCCATCTCCAGGATCAGGCGCGGGAAACCAGCGTGCGCCATCTCGGCCTCGGCCTTGAGCAGGATGGCCAGGTGGCGCTGCAGGTCCTGCACCGAGGCCTGGGCGCCCAGCGCGGTCAGGTCGGCGAGTTCAGCGTCGGAGAGCTCCAACAGGTCGCCCGGCTCCCCCACCGCCTTGAGGATGGCGATGCTGCGGAACTGGTTGATCAGCTCCTGGCAGAACTGGCGCATGCTGTAACCGAAGGAATCCACCTGGGCCACGATCTCCAGCGCCCCCTTGACGTTCGCCTGTAGCACGGCTTTGCAGCCGTCCATGATCAGGCGCCGATCCACCACGCCCAAGAGGGCGGCGACGTCGGTGTCGGAGACGTTGTTGCCGCAGAAGGCGAGCACCTGGTCAAGCGTGGAAAGAGAGTCGCGCATACTGCCGTCGCCCTTGCGAGCCACGACCGAGAGAGCCTCGTCCGAGACCTGCACCCCTTCCTGGTCCACGATGTAGCGCAGCCTGGAGACGATGCGCGGCAGTGCGATCCTCTTGAAGTCGAAGCGCTGGCACCGCGACAGGATGGTGATGGGGACCTTGTGCGGTTCGGTGGTGGCGAAGATGAACTTGACGTGCGGCGGCGGCTCCTCCAGCGTCTTCAACAGCGCGTTGAAGGCGTTGGTGGTGAGCATGTGCACTTCGTCGATGATGAAGATCTTGTAGCGCGAGCGCGAGGGGAGGTACTTGATGTTGTCCCGCAGTTCGCGGATGTCGTCGACACCGGTATTGGAGGCACCGTCGATCTCGAAGACGTCCACCGAGTTGCCGTCGGTGATCTCCAGACAGGTAGAACAGGTATTGCAGGGCTCGACGGTCAGGCCGCTCTCGCAGTTTAGGGCCTTGGCGAGGATGCGCGCGGAACTGGTCTTGCCTACGCCGCGGGCGCCGGTGAAGAGAAAGGCGTGCGCTACCCTGCCGCCGTCAATGGCGTTTTTGAGGGTCTGGCTGACGTGCTCCTGGCCGACCAAGTCGCTGAAGGTCTGGGGGCGCCATTTTCTAGCAAGAACAAGATAGGACAAGGCGGCGTACCTCTATGGCTTCACGTGGTTCATTGTTCGTGCGGGGCGTGGGGCGGGCGGGGGGTTGCGGAAAGAGCTGATAGCTGGGCTACCCCGCGGCACACGGGGGCGGTTACTGCCGCTGCTTCCTTCCGGACCTGACGGGGTTCATAACCTTCCGTTGCGCGGGACCCAGCTATCAGGTCTATCCGCAAAGGGTAAATATAAGTATGGCGGAGAGAGAGGGATTCGAACCCTCGGTACGCTATTAACGTACACACGCTTTCCAGGCGTGCTCCTTCAACCACTCGGACATCTCTCCACAACAAGGAGCAGATATATAATACACGCCGGATTAATTGTAAAGCGAATTCTTCAGGGGGACGTAAAATGCCGGCCACCTAAGCAGCAACGGTGGGCCGGACCCGGCACCAGTGCGCTGCGGTCAACCGGCCAGCTCATCGGGCCGGCGCCCTTTTTTACGCATGAGGATGGCCTGCAGGAGGGACTGCTTGTCTTTTTGCAGGAGCTGCTTGGCGATGATGGAGCGCACCGAGAGGAGCTCTTTCCTGAGCGCCTCGGCGTTCTTCACCAGGTGCCTGGCGCGGGGGTCGCTGCGAACGTAGGGGGAGAGCAGGTGCACGGCCTCGGAGATCTTGCGGCTAACCAGCACGCGTTCGCGGTAGTCTTCCAGCCGGCCCGATTTGAGGCGTTCCTCTAGTGCAGCAAACTCCGTGGTGAAGTAATTGATCACGTCGGAGTGGAGGACATCTTCTTGTTTCATAAGCTCACCTTTAATTAAGCTGCTCACAGCTGGTTCTCCTTTGGCTTCAAAAACCTCTTCGGCGGCTCCCGTTTTTTCTTTACTTTTATTTGGGGTCGAAAGAAAAAGCTTGTCTGCCAAGTGTCTGGATAATCGGCCCCGTTTTTGCTATGCTCAACCGGTGCTAAAGAGTTCCACCCACCAAAGCGAAAGGCCCCGCCCCTACACGATGACCATGCCCCAAGCGCAGTACCTGAAACGGCTCAACGAGAAACTGACTGCCCCCACCTGCCAGGTGAGTGTTACCGGGCTGGAGGGATCGGCGCCGGCCTACCTGCTGTCGCGACTTGCCGATAACGGTGCCCCCCCGCTGGTGGTGCTCACTGCCGACCAGGAGAGCGCCGACGAGATCGCACGCGAGCTGCGCTTCTTCACCGCCCGCCCGGAAGCAGTGCTCCCGTTTCCTGCCTGGGACGTAACCCCTTTCGAGGCCGCTTCGCCACACCCGGACCTGGTCGGGGAGCGCCTGAACGCCTTGGTGCGCCTCTTGGACGTGAATGCCCGGGCGGTGGTGCTCCCGGTGGCGAGCGCCCTGCAGCGCGTGATACCACGCGGGACCTTGGGCGGGGTGTGCCAGTACCTGGTGGCCGGCGAGGAGCTGGAGCGCGACGGGCTGGTCGAGAAGCTGGTCAAGCTGGGCTATTCCCACGTCCCCCTGGTCGAGGACCGGGGCACCTTCTCGGTGCGCGGCGGCATCCTGGACATCTTCCCCCCCGACCGGGAGCAGCCGGTGCGTATCGAGTTCTTCGGCGATACCGTCGAGACCATGCGCCTCTTCGACCCGGTCTCCCAGCGCTCGCTGGAACCGATCGACGAGCTGGTGCTGCTCCCCTCCCGCGAGGTGATCCTCTCCGAGCAGGTGGTGAAGGACCTGGCCCCGCGGCTCAAGCGCCGCTGCGACCATCTGGGCATCGGTGCCGACCGGCGCCGCGAACTCCTGGAGCAGCTGCAACACGCCATCTACCCCCCCGGGGTTGAGTTCCTGCAGCCCCTGTTCCACCCGCAGCTGGAGACCATCCTCGACTACGTCGGCGCGGACGCGGTCCGCGTCCTGGTCGATCCCGACGCCATCGCCGACGCGCTGCAACGCTTCGGGGAGGACCTGGACAGCGCCGCCAAACGGGCCGAATTGCGTGACGCCATCGTCTGCGACCCCGCCGAGCTCTACCTCTCGGCGCGGGACCTGGAAACCGCCCTCGCCGGCGGGCGCCGCCTCGAGTTCCCCCGCCTGGAAATCGAGGGGGAAGGGGGCGAGAAACTCCGGGTCGCCTGCTCGGGCAACCAGGACCTGAAGCTGGACACCAACCCGGAAGGGGAGCGCGTGCTGGCCCCCCTGACCGAAAAGATGGTGACCTGGATCGCGGCGGGGAACCGCGTGCTGATCCCCTGCCACCAGGCCGGGCAGGCGCGCAGGCTCTACGAGCTCCTCTCGCACTACCGCCTCCCCCTAGAGCACTCCCAGGACTCGTTCCTTACCGCTTCCGCCCGCCCCGCAGGTCGGGTCGAGATCCTGATTGGGGAGATTTCCCGCGGCTTCCGCCTGGAAGAAGAGCGCCTGGTGGTGATCGCCGAGGAGGAGATCTTCGGCAAGAGGGTAAAGCGGCGCGGCCTGTCCGAGGCGCGCAAAAAGCAGCTCCTCACTTCGCTCGCCGAGTTGAAGCCGGGCGACCACATGGTGCACATCGACTTCGGCGTCGCCCTGTACCGGGGGCTGCAGCACTTAAGCCTCACCGGCATGGAGGGGGATTTCCTACTCCTCGAGTACGCCGGTGGCGACAAACTCTACCTCCCGGTGGACCGCATCAACCTGGTGCAACGCTACGTGGGCGCCGAGGGGATCGAGCCGCGGCTGGACCGCCTGGGGGGCGCCGGTTGGGAAAAGGCCAAGGCCAAGGCCCGCGCCGAGATCCAGGAGATGGCGGCGGAACTGTTGAAGATCCACGCCGCCCGCGAGGTCCAGGAGGGGTACCGCTTCGCCCCGGCCGACGACATGTACCGCGCCTTCGAGGCATCCTTCGCCTTCGAGGAAACCCCCGACCAGGCCGCCGCCATCGATCAGGTCATCGCCGATATGGAGAGCCCGCGCCCCATGGACCGCCTGGTCTGCGGCGACGTCGGCTACGGAAAAACCGAGGTGGCCATGCGCGCCGCCTTCAAGGCAACCCTGGACGGCAAGCAGGTGGCGATCCTGGTCCCCACCACGGTGCTCGCCCAGCAGCATGCCGAGAGCTTCGCGGCCCGCCTCAAGGATTACCCGGTACGGGTCGAGATGCTGTCCCGCTTCCGCACCCCACAGCAACAAAAACAGATCCTCGAGGGGGTGAAGAAGGGAGAGGTCGACATCGTGATCGGCACCCATCGCCTGCTGCAAAAGGACGTGGTCTTCAAGGACCTGGGGCTGTTGATCGTGGACGAGGAGCAGCGCTTCGGCGTGGCCCACAAAGAAAGGCTCAAGCAGTTCCGGGCCGTGGTGGACATCCTCACCCTGACCGCGACCCCGATCCCGCGCACCCTGTACATGTCGCTCATGGGGATCCGGGACCTCTCCATCATCGACACGCCGCCGGTGGACCGGCTCGCCATCAAGACCTTCGTCTCCCGCTCGTCCGACGAACTGATCCGCGAGGCGGTGCTCAGGGAGCTCAGGCGCGGCGGCCAGGTCTTCTTCGTGCACAACCGGGTGCAGTCCATCGGCGCCATGGCTGACGAGCTCAGGCGCATCGTCCCGGAGGCGAAGATCGCCGTGGGGCACGGACAGATGGCGGAGAAGGAACTGGAGCAGGTCATGCTCTCCTTCATGCACGGCGAAGCGAACCTCCTTTTGTGCACCACCATCATCGAGAGCGGCCTGGACATACCCACCGCCAACACGCTCATCGTAAACCGTGCCGACACCTTCGGTTTGTCCCAGCTCTACCAGCTGCGCGGCAGGGTCGGCCGCTCCAAGACCCGCGCCTACGCCTACCTGCTGATCCCAGGGGAAGGATCCATCTCCTCCGATGCCCGCGAGCGGCTGAAGATCATCCAGGAGCTGACCGAACTCGGGGCGGGCTTCCGTATCGCCACCCACGACCTCGAGATCCGCGGTGCCGGGGACCTGTTGGGGGCACGCCAAAGCGGCGACATCGCGGCGGTCGGCTTCGAACTCTACACCGAGCTCCTCGACGAGGCGGTGCGCACACTCAAGGGAGAGGCGCTTCCCGAGCGGGTGGAGCCGGAGATCAAGCTCAAGGTGCCGGCTTTCATCCCGGAGGATTACGTCCGGGACCCGAACCAGCGCCTGCTCATCTACAAGAAGCTCACCCAGCCCGCCGACGAGGCGGAGGTGGACGACATCCGCGAAGAGTTGGCCGATCGCTTCGGGCCACTACCGGTCGCGGCGCTCTATCTCCTGGAGGTTATGCGCCTGCGCGTCGCCCTGAAACGGCTCCTGGTGAAGGAGATCGAGTTCTCCGGCAACGAGCTCTCGCTCGCCTTCCACGAGAGGACGCCGGTGTCACCGGACGCCATCACCGGTCTGCTGCGGAAAGAGAAGGGAAAATACAGGTTTACACCGGACTTCCGGTTGTACGTACGGGTCGCCGACGGCTCGTTCGACGGGGTGCTGGCGGAAGCCAGAAATGTCTTGAAATGCCTAGTCTGATATGCTAGCGTCTCCCGGATTGGAATAAATTTACGCTAATAACAAAAGGAGCCAATCGTGCACTTCAGCAAAACCGCCGCAATACTTTTCATCGCACTCAGCGTCGCCGTCACCGGCTGCAAAAAGCAGGAGGGTGCCACCGAGGCGAAACAGGAAGGCCCGGGTAAGGGAATCGTCATCGCCGAGGTGAACGGCGCCAGCATCACCGACAAGGACTTCTACAAGGAGCAGGCTGCCCTGCCGCCCCAGCTCAAGCCGATGACCGAGACCCCGGAAGGAAAGAAGGAAATGGTCGACACCATGGTGGTGCGCGAACTGATCCTGCAGCAGGCCGCCAAGGACGGCATCGACAAGAGCCCGGAAGTGGCTGCCAAGCTCGAGGACCTGAAAAGGCGCGTCATCGTCGAGGCTTTCCTCAAGAAGAAGATCGAGGAGTCCGCCAAGGTCAGTGACACCGATATGCAGGACTACTACAACAAGAACAAGGACAAGTTCAAAAGCGACGCACAGATCAGGGCCAGCCACATCCTGGTCAAGTCCGAGGTACAGGCCAAGGAGATTGAGAAGCAGCTGAAAGGCGGTGCGAGCTTCGAGGATCTCGCCAAGAAGAACTCCATTGACGGCGCGGCCGCCAAAGGTGGCGATCTCGGCTGGTTCAGCAAAGGCTCCATGATCCCCGACTTCGAGAAAGTTGCTTTCGGTCTTAAAGACGGCGAGACCTCCGGGATCGTGAAGACCCAGTTCGGCTACCACATCATCAAGAAGACCGGTTCCCGTCCGGCCGGCGTCCGCTCCCTGGACGAGGTGAAGGACGAGATCAAGGCGGCCCTGGCACCTGCCAAGCAGCAGGAGATCTTCAAGGCGCTCAAGGACGACCTGAAGAAGCAGGCTAAGATTACCGTCAAGGAAGACGCCCTGAAGGAACTCGGCAACGACGGCCCGAAGGGGGGCGCAGCCCAGCCGGGCGAGGCAGCCCAGCCGGCAAAGGCCAAGTAGGCACAATCATTCAGGCAGTAACAGAAACAGAAAGACGGCCGGGCTAGTCCCGGCCGTTTTTGCACAAGCGCCGCCCTGGCGGCCCACAGAGAGAGCAACATGGTCAAGATCATCACGGCCTGCAGCATGCTGGCCCTCCTCGCAGTCACTCCGAGCTTTGCCACCACCAAACCGATCAGCAGCATTGCCGCCATCGTCAACGACGAGGTGATCACCACCGCCGACGTCGACAAGGAGTACACACAGTTGCAGAAGGAAGCCGAAAAGCTCCCCGTGCCTGAAAGGACCGCGACGAGGAGCACGGCCCTGAATCGTCTGGTGGACCGCAAGCTGGTTGAACAGAAGATCCGCGAACTCGACATCAAAGTCAGCGACGAGGACGTGCGCTTGGCCATCGAAGATGTCAAGAAGCAGAACAACCTGACCCAGGAAGCGCTGGAGCAGGCGCTGGCCGGCCAGGGGCTCACCGTCTTGCAGTACAAGGTGCAGCTCAAGGAGCAGTTGGAACGCATGCGGCTCATGAGCCAGGAGGTGCGGTCCAAGATCCAGGTAGGCGAGCGCGAGATAAGTGAGTACTACGAAGCGCACCGCGCCGATTACGGCGGCAGCGAGACCTTCCACGCCCGCCATATTTTCTTCAAGTTGGACCCGAACGGAAGCGCAGAGCAGACCGCCAAGACCCGCAAGCTCGCCGAAGAAGTGCTGGCCAAAGCGCGCAGTGGAGAGAATTTCGTCGATCTTGCCAAGAAGTACTCGCAGGACCCTGCAGCGGCCAAGAATGGCGGCGACCTGGGCACCTTCAAGAAAAGCGACATGCTCGCCGAGATCGGCAACACCGTTGCCGCAATGAAACCCGGCGAGGTAAGCTCGCTGGTGGCAAGCCCGGCCGGGCTGCACATCATCAAGCTGGAAGAAAAAAGCCAGGAGAAAGGGCGTCCCTTCACGGAAGTGAAGGAGTCCATCGAGGAGCAGCTGTACCGGAAAAAATCCGAGGACCGCTTCAACCAGTGGGTCAAGGACTTGCGCAACGCCGCCAGCATCGACATAAAGCAGCCCTAGGCGCCCTACTTCCGAAAAAAAATCCCCCTCACCGTCACCGGCGAGGGGGATTTTTTTTATCTACGGCCCGCTGTCGTTGTTAAAGAAGTTAGAGCCCTTCGGCCGCCAACTGCTCCACCAGTTCGCGCTGACGCGTCGTCAGTTTTTCCGGCACGTGCACCGCGATCCTCACGTACATGTCGCCGCGTGTCTGCGCCCCGAGCACCGGGAACCCCAGCCCCTTCAGGCGCACCTTGGTGCCGGACTGGATACCGGCGGGGATCTTGAGCCTCTTGGTCCCCTCCATGGTCGGCACCTCGATGTTGCCACCGAGCACCGCCTGGGAGAAGCGCACCTCGTGGTTGAGCACGATGTCGGCGCCCTCGCGCTGGAACAGGGCGTCGGTCCCCACCGTCACCGAGAGGTAGAGGTCGCCGGCCGGTCCGCCCATACGCCCCGGTGCGCCACGCCCTGCCACCCGAAGCCGCGCGCCGCTCTCGATCCCTGCGGGGATCTTGACCGACAGCTCTTCGCGGGCGCCGTCGCGCATGAAGGCCACCCTTTTTTCGGCCCCATCGTAGGCATCCCGGAAGGTGACCTGGATCTCCATAGAGAAGTCCTCTCCCTTGGCGGCCATGGGACGGCCGCGACCGCCGCCGCGCTGGCGCCGCATGGCGTCGCCGAAGATGCGGGAGAAGATGTCATCGGTCCCGAACCCCTGGTCGCGGAACATGTCGTCGACGTTGAAGTTCCTGAAGATATCCTCCTGCGAGAAGCGCTGGTGGAAATCGGTGGAGCCGAACTGGTCGAACTGCTCTTTCTTTTTCGGGTCGGACAGGACCGCGTACGCCTCGTTGATCTCCTTGAAGCGCTCTTCGGCCTGCTTGTCGCCCGGGTTCTTGTCCGGGTGATACTTGACCGCGAGTTTGCGGTAGGCCCGCTTGATTTCGTCGGCCGAGGCGCCTTTCTTGAGTCCCAGTACTTCGTAATAATCTCTCTGCGCCATGTCTAAATTTCCTTTCACATTTGCTTCGTTTCAGCTCCACAGAATGTAATGGCTGACCCTGTCGTTGTCAACATGTTGTAAACCTTGACAACCCGCTGCAGGCGCGCTTATATAGGCTGCAATTAACGACTCTTAAAAACAGGAGCTGCCAGATGAAGCAATTCGACGCCATCGTCATAGGTGCAGGGATCAGCGGTCTCAGTTTCGCAAGTCATGCAGCTGCCAAGGGGCTGAACACGCTGGTCCTCGAGAAAAGCGAGCGGCCGGGCGGCTGTTTCCATTCGCACCGCTTCGAGGGGAGTGCCGCCGGGTTCTGGCTCGAGCTGGGCGCCCACACCTGCTACAACTCCTACGGTGGGTTGCTGGAGCTGATGGAGAGACACGGCCTGATGGGAAGCATCCTCCCCAGGGAAAAGGTCTCGTTCAAGATGCTGGTCAACAACGAGGTGAAGAGCATCCCGTCGCAGCTTTCCTTCCCCGAGTTGGCCTGCTCCGCCTGGAAGCTGTTCACCCTGAAAAAGGACGGTGCCAGCGTCGCTTCGTATTACGGCAGCATCGTCGGCCGTGGCAACTACGACCGGGTCTTCGGGCCCGCTTTCAACGCAGTCATCTCACAGCGCGCAGACGATTTCCCCGCCGACATGCTGTTCAACAAGCGCCCCAGGAGAAAGGACGTCATCAAGAGTTTCACCCTGCAAGGGGGGCTTAACAGCGTCATCGACAAACTTGCCATCGCGGACCGGGTGACCCTGCAAACCGGCGTTGAGGTAACGCACATCGCCAAGGGCGCCGAAGGCTACACCGTGGAACTCGCCGACGGCACCACGTATCAGGCGCCGCGGCTCGCCTTGGCCGCCCCCCCTCCCGTGAGTTCCAAGCTCGCCGCCGAAATAGCGCCGGAACTCTCCAAGGTGCTCAACCAGGTTAAGCTGGAGACCATCGAGAGTATCGGGGTGGCAGTCAAGAAGAGCAAGCTGAAGCTCCCGCTGCTGGCCGGCCTGATCCCGATCGGGGAAGAGTTCTACTCTGCGGTCTCCCGCGACACCGTGCTCCATGACAGCTACCGCGGCTTCAGTTTTCACTACAAAGCCGGGAAGGTTCCCTTGGATGCCAAGCTGAAGCGGATCGCCTCCGTGTTGCAGGTGACGACCGACGACCTGGAGCAGGTGGTGCAGCGCGAAAGCCAGCTTCCCTCTCCGGTGGTCGGCCACAAAGCGCTTACTGACCAAATCGACCGCCTGATTGCCGGTAACAACCTCTACGTCACCGGCAACTACTTCGCCGGAATGGCCGTCGAGGACTGCATCGTGCGCTCCAAGAAAGAGTACGAAAGGCTAGCGGCATCGCTGTAACGCCAGCCCCAGTTTCTGTAACAAAAGCCCGTCCACAACAGTGGGCGGGCTTTTTTGCGGATGGCTGCTATTGGCAAACGTGCTGCCACGGGACCCCTACCCTACCCACCGCCACCAACATACCCCCACCGCCCCGCCATAGAGCAACACTCCTGCAGGGCTGGAAACGGCGACCTTCAGGTCCTGCCCCGAAGGTATCGAGCTGTAGCTGAAAACATATATGGCGACATACATCAGCAGGGTATGCGGCAGATCCGTCGGGAACCACGTACTCCACCCGAGATACAGGTAATAGGCAACGACATTCAACAACAGCGGCGCCAGGGCCGAGGGGAGCGCAGAAACCGGACCAGGATTGCTGATGGTGACCGAGCCCAGCACCCACCGGCGGGGACCGTCCCGCCGGGGTATGATGGTGAAACCCACGGGCCGCCCGCCGGTTACCGCGGCCACTAGCAGGTGGGACAGCTCGTGCAAAAGCGTCCCCGGCAGCGCCCAACAGATCTGCCAAAAAGCGCCCGATCTCCCCACCCGCCCCTGCAATACCGCCAGCGCGATCACCAGCAGCACCCCGGCAAAGTGATGCCACCGCACCGGATCGACTGCCACCTGCATCATGCCGCCCATATCCACCCCTCCCCGTAAAGCTGCGGCAGCATAACCCGAATCCGCACCGGTTACAACAGCGTCATTCCTCTTGCCAACTAGCGCCACTCTGCTATGGTTTATCCGCTAATGAGAAGCACACTCAAGGAGGCCATCATGTTTTTGGAAGGACAGAAAGCACCCGATTTCAAACTGCAGGGGAGCGACGGAAAGGAGCACACGCTGGCAGACTACCGGGGCAGGATCCTGGTACTCTTCTTCTACCCCAGGGACAACACCCCGGGGTGCACCGCCGAGGCGGTGGGCTTCGCCAAGCTGCACTCGCTCTTCGAACAGCTCGGTGCGGTGCTCGTGGGGGTTTCCAAGGATTCCATGAAGTCCCACGACAAGTTCATCGCCGATTTCAAGCTCCCCTTCACCCTCCTCTCCGACCCGGACGCCTCTGTCATGAAAACCTACGGCGCCTTCGGCGAAAAGGTGCAATATGGTAAAACCACCATGGGCACCATCCGCTCTACCGTCGTCATCTCGCCGGAAGGAACCATCATCAAGCATTGGCCCAAGGTGGCCAAGGCATCGGAACACCCGGACAAGGTGCTTGATTTCTTCAAGATGCTGGCGAAGGGACGCTAGCAAAAAAAAAGGGGCGAATCGCTTCGCCCCTCTCTTTTTTACCCCGACCACCGGCGGCCTTGTGGCCCGGTCAGTCGACGTAGTTGTAGTTGGTTTCTGAATCCAGGATCTTCACCATTGACTCTGGCGTGTACGGATACTCGGTCTGCCCTTCCTCCACCTTTGTGTTCGGCGGCGGCGTCCAGTGCAGCACCCAATCACCATCTCTTTTCTCTCTGGACACCCGGCCCTGACACCGGGCCTCCAAAGTACGCCACATCTCATCTTCGTTGATCAACTCGAAGCCGTCGATCTTCTCACTCTCTTTCAGATTCTGCAGAAACCTGTCAAGCAGGTCAAAGTCAATGAAGTCCTCCTCATTACGCCACCACTTGATGAATACCCGGTCGGGGTGAGCGCCCTTCGCTTCTCTGATCTCCTTTACCAGTTGGTATCCCTTCATGGCCACCTCCTTTGGGCTTGTTACAAGCCTGCCTCTTTCTGCCTGATGACGCCAATTAAATAGTACATCCGGCGATATTTTTCCGCAAGGGACAGTGTACGGCCACGGCCGGTGGCTGTCGCAGGGAAACACCGTCCCGAGTACTGGGTTTGGTAGCGGCTGCTTGAATTTACCAAAATACCAGCTTAAATGATATGTCGTTAACCAACCCTAATCCGGAGAGCGCCATGAGAACGATCCTCCATCTGGTTTTGATCGCATTCGCTCTGTCTCTGGGGGCAGCAGGCTCCGCGTCGGCCAACCGCTGGGGCCCCATCGGGGTGCGAGGAGGTTTCTCAGCCGATGACAAGGACCACGGCGCCCAGATATTCGAGGCCTTCGCCGGCTACCAACTCCCCTGGAGTCTGCGCAGCGAGGGCGGATGGGGCGTATCTCCCCTGGTTGCCCTTACGGCCGGCGCACTTTCCAGTGGAGAAGACCTCGGGTTTATCGGCTCCCTTGGTCCCGCCTTGGAGGTCGGCAATCCCAAATCTGTTGAACTAGACCTCGGCGTCAGCGTCGCCGTTTTGAGCCGCGAGAGATTCGGCGGGAGAGATTACAACGGCATCGAGCAGTTCATTTCCCACGCCGGCATTGTCTATCACTTCACCCCGGCCTTTGCTCTTTCCTACCGGTTCCAACACATGTCCAATGCAGGATTTAACGGCAAAATCAATCCCGGCATGAACATGCATCTCTTCGGGGTCAACTGGTACCCGGGAATGTGACCATCTTCCTTTTGACAGATTCCCTGCCGCGTTATAGTATCGGTTCCCATCAACGTCCGGCGCTCGTCCTGGTACGGCGCCGGCTGCACATTTCAGCTCAGGAAGGTTCCCCATCGTTACCACCAGAAAGAGCCGTTTGCACCGGCTTATCATCGAAAGACTGACGCACGACCTGTCGGTTTTGTCCCATGCCGCAAAAGCCGCCCACGAAGCAGCTATCCATGAAGAAAATATCCCCGACAACAAGTACGATACGCTCAGCCTCGAGGCGTCATACGTGGCGCAGGGGCAGGCGAACCGGGCTCAGGAGCTGAAGCATGCCCTTCAGACGTACCGGCACCTCGCGCTACATTCATTCGGAGAGGCCGACACTATTCGACTGACGGCCTTGGTGACGCTCCAGGACGAGGAGGGAACCAGTAAGACCTTCTTCATAGGCCCCCAGGAAGGTGGCCTTAAATTGCACGTCGACGGCGAGGAAATACTGGTGATCACCGCGGCCTCTCCGCTGGGTAGCCAACTCATCGGGAAATCAGTGGGAGACGAGGTGGAAGTAGGAGACACTCGCTATGAGATTGTCGACCTTTGCTAAGCCTTGCAACTCGGCGTTTGCTATTGACATTGTCCTGCTCCGGCTCTAAATTAGCGCCTGATTAACAAGGCTGTTTTTCTGTCGGTCCGGCAGGTTTGCAAAGTCAGCTGCGACCGATGCCGGCCCCTTGTCATGCCAGCCCTGGCTCCATGAGTTGCACGTGTAATTTAATGCATTGGCGGAGGGTAGCTTGAAGAAAATGCGCTTAGGGGAAATGCTGGTCCAAGCAGGGAAGATCACTGCGGCCCAGTTGGATGAAACTCTAAAAGGACAGGCCATCTTCGGAGGACGATTCGGTACCAACCTGGTGGAAATGGGGTACCTGGACGAGTTGGACCTGGCGGAGTTCCTGAGTAAGAAAATTGGTGTCGCTTACGCCGCTCCCGCTGAACTGCTCGATATTCCCCCGCACGTCATAAAGCTCATCCCGTTCGACTACGTCAAGAAGTACAAAGCCATTCCCATTGCGATCAACAACCGCAAGGTAACCCTTGCCATGGTCGATCCCACTGACCTGCACGCCATCGACGAGATCGCCTTCGCCACGGGCTACATCATCGTGCCGGTGGTCGCGGCGGAGCTGCGCATCGTCACGGCTATGGAAAAGTACTACGGGATCAAGCGCGAGGTGCGCTACATCAGCGTCGAGGGTGGCAGCAGGGGGAGGGCCAAGCACCACGCCTCTCATTCCGCTGCCCCGCAACCCGCCGCGCCCGCGGCCCGGGTGGTGACGGCCACCCCTGTGCCGGCGGCCTCTAAGGCAACGCTCGAGGAATGGCCCGCGCACCTCGAAGAAGAGGTCATCGATCTCCCCATGCTCGAGGAACTGAGCCTTGATGTGCTGGATCAAGCCGAGACGGCACCTGCTGCATCTGCCGCTCCAGCCGCTCCAGCCGCTCCGGCAACCGAGGCAACTGAGGCAGCTCCTGCGCCCCCTGTGCCCCAGCCCCCCCCAGCTTCGCTCGCACCCGCTGCAGCGCCCGTACCTCCGGCAGCCCCCACGGCCCCTGCTCCGTCACCCCAGGCAACCGAGCCTCCGGCGAGCCAGCAGCCGGCCACTCCCGCACCCGAACCCACTGTATTGGCCGAACTGTACCAGGAACAGTTCGAGGAGCCGGAGCAGGACTATTCGCTGGAGAGCGTCCTGGTCGGGCTAGCCGAGGCGGATGACCGCGACTGGATCGCCGAATTGATCACCGGTCACCTGGGGCCCCAGTTCAAGCGGGTCGCCTTCTTCCTGCTGCGCGGTGGCACCGCCACCGGGTGGATGGCACGGGTGGACAACAAGCCGGTCCCCGAGTTCGAGGGGCTGGAACTTGCCCTGAACGAACCGTCGGTGCTGAACGTGGTGCACCAGAGCAAGAGCTTCTTCCTCGGGCCGATGCCACCGACACCTGGCAACCAGGCCATCATGGAAGCCTTGAAGGGGGGCACCCCCTTCAACAACCTGCTGGTGCCGCTGCTGATGATGGGGCGCGTGGTCGCGGTCCTCTATGTCGGCGGTGGAAGCGCCCCACTTGATGAAAAACTTCCCGAAGTACAGAAACTGATCGCCAAAGCCGCCATGGCTTTCGAAATATTGATCCTGAAGAGCAAGATTATGATGACGTGATTTAATGATCTCATCCCCCAACGCGGACTAATTGACTTTCGGCAGCGCTACGCTAGATTATACGGGTACTAAAATCCCCTGTGATTCTCATTGAAAGGCCGGTATGCCAGTCACCGCACAGCAGGTCGAGTTCATCCCCCTTGCCATCTACACCGCCATCGCGGTGGGGCTGATTGGCGTCCTGCTGGCGGCAGCCTACTTCCTCGGCTCGGGCCGCGATACCCCCGACAAGCACATACCGTATGAATCCGGGGTGGTCCCTACCGGCGCCGCCCGTCACGCCTCACAAGTTCCCTTCTACCTCATCGCCATTTTCTTCATCGTCTTCGACGTGGAAGGCTCCTTCATCCTGACCTGGGCCACCGCATGGGACCTGCTCGGAATCCAGGGGCTGGTGCACATCACCGTCTTTGTCATCATCCTGATGTTGGGGCTGATCTGGCTCTGGATGAAGGGGGGACTGGAATGGGGTCCTTCCGCAATCCGCATGCGAGGTAAACATTGACTGAGAGGGACGACGAAAACATACCGCAAAACGTCCTCCTCACCTCTTTGGACGACCTGATCAACTGGGGGAGGGCGAACTCACTCTGGCCGATGTTCTTCGGTCTTTCCTGCTGCTTCGTGGAAATGATGGCGTCCTTCACCTCGCGCTACGATGTCTCGCGCTTCGGCGCCGAGGTATTGCGCGGCACCCCGCGTGAGGCCGACCTCATGGTGATCGCCGGGACCGTCTTCAAGAAGATGGCCCCCAGCATCCTGCGGCTCTACGACCAGATGGCCGAACCCAAGTGGGTCATCTCCATGGGGAGCTGCGCCAACTCCGGCGGCATGTACGACGTGTATTCCGTGGTGCAGGGCGTCAACCAGATTCTGCCGGTCGACCTGTACATCCCCGGCTGCCCGCCGCGCCCGGAGTCCTTCCTGGAAGGGCTCATGCTGCTGCAGCAAAAGATCAGGAGCGAGGAGCGTCCCACCCGTCCCGTGCTGCGCATGCAAGGGGGCACCCAGGGGACCGTCGCCCCCATCCTCGTCGACGGCGTCACCAAGTCCCGCGATACCCGTGGCCCCGGCATGCAGGGGATCCCCATCCGTGGCACTTCGATGCAGCACCCCCACTTCGCCGCGCCGCGCTCGGACGAGCTCTGGCGCCCGAAACAGCCCCGCCTCCCCTACCCCGACTTCGGCCTGGAAGAGGAACTGCAGGCGGCGTTCAACGGCGAGGTCAAACGGGACGAAGCCGGGGCCGACATGCTCACCTACCGTACCCCCGCGCGGCTGGTGCCTGAACTCCTGAAGCACCTGAAGGAACGGAAGTCTTCGCCCTTCCGCCGCCTGGAGGACATCGCCTGCGTCGACGAGTCCTGCCGCCGCGACCGCGACCGCTTCCGCGACTTCACCGTGAACTACCATCTCACCTGCTTCGACACCCCCGGCAGGATCCGGATTAAGACAGAGCTGGACGGCGAGTATCCCGAAGCTCCCAGCGTCACCTCCGTCTTCCCTGTCGCCAACTGGTACGAGCGTGAGGCCTACGACATGTTCGGCATCCGTTTCGCCGGGCATCCAAACTTGGGCAGGATCCTGATGCCGGCGGACTGGCAGGGGCATCCGCTCCGGAAGGAGCATCCTTCGCGCGCCACCGAGATGGCTCCTTACACCGCCGAGGAGGCGCGCGGCCGCAAGACGCTGCCGGCCAGCGACTTCTTCGACCGGGTGGACGACGAGACGCTGATCCTGAACCTCGGCCCCCAGCACCCCGGCACCCACGGCGTGGTGCGCTTCGTCCTCAAACTTTCCGGCGAAGAGATCGTCGACATGGACACCGAGATCGGCTACCACCACCGCGGTGCCGAGAAGATCGGGGAGCGCCAGAACTGGCACCAGTACATTCCCTACACCGACCGGGTGGACTACTTGGCCGGCGTGCAGAACAACCTGGCCTACGTGAACTCTGTTGAGAAGCTGTGCGGCATCGAGGTGCCGGAGCGAGCCCAATACATCCGGGTCATGCTCTGCGAGCTGTTCCGGATTGCCAACCATCTGGTCTGGCTCGGGACCTTCGCCGCCGACATCGGCGCCATGACCCCGGTTTTCTACACCTTCACCGACCGCGAAAAGATCTTCGACATCGTGGAATCGGTCACCGGCGGCCGCATGCACCCCGCCTGGTTCAGGATCGGCGGCGTGGCGGACGATCTCCCCAAGGGATGGCTGACCAAGGTGCAGGCGTTTTTGGACTGGTTCCCGCCGCGACTCGCGGAATACGAGAAACTGCTGACCGGCAACCCCATCTTCACCGCGCGCCTCAAGGGCGTCTCCGCCATAACTAGGGACGAGGCGCTTGAGTGGGGTCTGACCGGACCGATGCTCAGGGCCTGCGGCTTCGCGTGGGACCTGCGCAAGACCATGCCTTACTGCGGCTACGACCGCTTCGATTTCCAGGTCGCCACCGCCGAGGGCGGCGACTGCTACGCGCGCTACCTGGTGCGCATGGAGGAGATGCGGCAGTCGTTCTCTATCGTGAAACAGGCGGCCGAGGGGATGCCGGGTGGACGCTGGATCTCCGCGGATTACCGCTACACGCTGCCTCAGAAACGCGACGCACTGGAAGACATCGAGTCGCTGATCCACCACTTCGTCAACGCCACGCGCGGCATGTCGCCCCCAAAAGGGGAATGCTATGCACCTATCGAGGCCCCCAAGGGGGAATACGGCTACTTTGCCGTTTCCGACGGACTGCACACCGCCTACCGGATGCGCATCAGGACGCCGACCTTCCCGCATATCCAGTCGCTGCCGCTGTTGAGCCGGGGCTGGCTGGTGTCGGACTTCCTGGCCATCCTCGGCTCGATCGACTTCGTGCTGGCGGACCTGGACCGGTAATTAGTAAGGAGAGCACCGGGGATGATACCCGAGACACTGAAAACATCGCTCCAGGCGCGCGTCGCCTCCGCCATCACCGCCCGGGAGGCGGCTGTGGACGTGATGAAGGAGCTACAGGCACACTACGGCTGGCTGACCGACGAGGCAGTGGAGGAGGCCGCGGCGCTGCTGGGCCTTTCGCCGTTGCAGGTTGAGGAGCTCGCCACCTTCTATGAGATGATCTATCGCCGCCCGGTAGGGAAGAAGGTGATCCACGTCTGCGACTCGATCTCCTGCTGGTGCGCCGACTGCGACAAGCTCATCCAGTACCTGAAGGATAAGCTCGGCGTCGGGCTGGGCGGTACTACGGCCGACGGCATGTTCACCCTGGTTCCCTGCTGCTGCATGGGGATGTGCGGCGACAGCCCCGCCATGTCAGTCGGAGGGACTCCCTACGGTAGGCTGACGCCGGAACTGGTAGACGAGATACTGGAAATGGAGCGGCACAAAGGGTAATACCTCCTCCCCCCGGAGGGGGGAGGTCGGGAGGGGGGGCAAGGCAGCCTTATTCCCCCTCCCCGCCCCTCCCCCTCCGGGGGAGGGAGACAATGGAATGACAGGATCACATGGACCTCCCTCTTTTCCGACATAACCGCCCAAACCGCGTGGTCACCTTCGACGAGTACCGCGAGGAAGGGGGCTTCGAGGGGCTGAAAAAGGCCTTCTCCGTGATGACTCCCAACGACGTGCAGCAGGCGGTGCTCGACTCGGGGCTTAGGGGCCGCGGCGGCGCCGGCTTCGCCACCGGCAGGAAATGGTCCTTCGTCCCCCGCGACCTCCCCGGCCCGCGCTGGCTCATCTGCAACTGCGATGAAATGGAGCCTGGGACCTACAAGGACCGGGTGCTGCTGGAGCACAACCCGTATAGCCTTATTGAGGGGATGACGCTTGCCTGCTATGCACTGGGGGTGCGCCACGCCTTCATCTTCATCAGGAAGGGGTATGAGAAAGCGGCGGCCAACCTGGCGCGCGGCATCGAGGAGGCCAAGAAGGCGGGGCTGCTCGGCGAGCACATCCTGGGAAGCGAGCACTCCATCGAACTGGACCTGCACCTCTCCGCCGGCCGCTACATCTGCGGCGAGGAAACCGCCCTGATCAACGCGCTGGAAGGAAAGCGCCCCAACCCGCGCTCGAAACCGCCGTTCCCGGCGGTGAAGGGTCTCTGGCAGGGGCCGACGGTGGTCAACAACGTGGAGACCCTGGCCAACGTTCCCGCCATTGTCGCCAACGGCGCCGCGTGGTTCAAGGGGCTGGCGCTCAACCCGGAAGGGGCCGGCAGCAAGCTCTTCTGCGTGAGCGGCTCGGTCAAGAACCGGGCCTGCGTCGAACTCCCCATCGGCACCACGCTCGGCGACATTATCGACGGGGCCTGCGGCGGCATGCGCGACGGCAAAAAGTTTAAGGCTTGCATTCCGGGCGGCGCATCGACCCAGTTCCTGAAGCCTGAGCACTGGAACCTCCCCATGGACTACGACACCGTGGCCAAGGCGGGCTCCCGGCTTGGCTCGGGCGGGGTGATCGTCTTCGACGAGGGGCACTGCCTGGTGGAAGCGACCCTGAACTTAATCAATTTCTTCGCCCGCGAATCCTGCGGCTGGTGCACCCCGTGCCGCGAAGGGCTCCCGTACGTGAAGGAGATCCTGACCCGGATCGAGAACGGGCATGGCGAAGAAGACGACATCACCATCCTGCGCGAGCACGTGAAGTACCTGAATTACACCTTCTGCGCCCTCGCCCCCGGCGCCATGGCCCCACTGGACGGCCTGCTGCGGGATTTCGAGGACGAGGTGCGGGAGCATATCGTGAAGAAGAAGTGCCCGTTGAAATAAGGTGCGCTGCGCCCTCACCCCTGCCCTTCTCCCGGAGGGCGAGGGGGAAATTGGGCAGAAGGTAAAAGGACGAAAGAGGACGATGCCCAAGCTGATCATCGATGACATACCGGTGGAAGTCGCACCGGGGACCAGCGTGCTGGAGGCTGCCCGCAGCGTCGGGATCACCATCCCGCACTTTTGCTACCACCCGGCCCTGGCCATCGCCGCTGCCTGCAGGCTCTGCGCGGTGAAGCTCCTGGACGGCCCGGTGAAAGGGATCCAGATGTCCTGTGCCCTCCCCGCCCAGGACGGCATGGTGGTCTCCACCACCGATCCCGAAGCGCTCAAGATGCGCTCCCTGGTCATCGAGTGGCTCATGCTGAACCACCCCCACGACTGCCCGGTCTGCGACGAGGGTGGCGAGTGCCTGCTCCAGGACTTCACCATCGCCGGGGGGCACAGCCGTCGCCGTTACCAGGGAAAGAAGCGTACCTTCCAGAACCAGTACCTGGGCGAGGGGATCCACCACGAGATGAACCGCTGCATCGAGTGCTACCGCTGCGTCCGCTTCTACCAGGACTACGCCGGCGGCACCGACTTCGGGGTGATGGGAAGCGCGGGGCGGGTCTACTTCGGCCGATTCCAGGAGGGACCGCTGGAGTCACCGTTCTCCGGCAACCTGGTGGACATCTGCCCTACCGGCGTCTTCACCGACAAGACCGGGCGTTTCCGGGCCCGCTACTGGGACTACCAGTTCGCCCCCTCGATCTGCCAGCACTGCTCGGTGGGGTGCAACACCTCGCCGCAAAACTTCCAGCGCGAAACCATCAAGATCGTCGGGCGCCGCAACGACCAGGTGAACGGCTGGTTCATCTGTGACCGGGCCCGCTTTGACAAGGGCTATTTGAACGACCCGCAGCGGCCGCGGGAGCCCCGCCTGGACGGCGCCACCTGTGGCTACGATGTCGCGATCGATGCGGCAGCCAAATCGATCGCGGAGTTCGTGCGCAAAAACGGCGCCGACAAGCTCGCCTTCGTCGGTTCCACCAGGCTCTCGCTGGAAGGGATGATCCTGCTAGCCGAAGTGGCCAAGGCCGCTGGCGGAGCAAGGATCTGCTACTTTGAGGATGCCACCCAACAGCAGGGGAGCATCGCAGCGATCAAGCTGCTCCACGAGGAAAATGCGGCCTACGTGAAAGACATCGAGCAGGCGCAGTGGGTCTCCTTGCACGCCATCGACCTGATGGAGGAGGGCCCCATGCTGGCCCTGGCGGTGCGCAAAGCTTTCCTGGCCGGGGCGCAGATCTTCCTGGTCGGCGGCGATACGCTACCGCCGCACCAGGCGCTCCCCTTCAAGTACACCGCGGTGGAGACCCTGGACCAGGTTCCCTTCGAGGGGGGCGGCAAAGGGGTGATCATCTGCGGTGCCGGCGGCAAGGATCCCGTTCTGTTAGCGGAAATGGCCTCCAGCGGCGCGAAGCTGGTAATGCTGCAGCCGGGCCCGAACGGATTCGCCGCCGCGCTCCTCGCCCAAGAGCACGCCGCAATCCCGCTGGCGGAAGTAGTGTCGAGCCGGCAGGTACGGGGTGTGGTGTGCTTCGAAGCCGATGTGCCGGAGGTGTTGCTCTCAGACGTGGAGGTCCTGGCAACTGCCGACTGGCGCCGGGGGCCGGTGGCGGAGAAGAGCCCCATCTTCCTCCCTACCACCACCTGGGTGGAGTCCGACGGCACCGCCATCAACTACGAGGGCAGGGCCCAGTGCTTTCAGCGCAGCAGGGTCGCCGGACTGCCGCTCAAGGGGCTCGACCCGAAGTACTACGGCAACGCCACAGAAGCCGTCGCCTTGCATCCGCCCCGGGTGCACCGCAAGGACGTCCCCGGTGGGACCGAGCGCGATGCCTGGCAGGTGATGGCACAGGTGATCGAGAGGCTGGGAGGAGAGGTGCCGGAGCCGTTGTCCGGCAAATGGCACGTGCTGAAAAACCTCGACCCCGAGGGCGAAGGGGTACGTATTTTCAGCATTGTTGCAGAAGAATAATCTTGGTACCCCGTTGGTATAGCTCCTCCCCCCGGAGGGGTGAGGTTGGGAGGGGAGGCGTCAGTGCAGCAGCAATTCCCCCTCCCTGTCCTTCCCCCTCCGGGGGCGGGGACGCGACTGGCGAGGAAACAGTAACATTGCCGGGCAAAGAAGAATTCACCCGTTCCCGCCGCTAGCGGGAGGAACCCTTATGACCTGGACTGCCACTGACATAGCGCTGATGCTGGGCAAGATCGTGCTGCTTTACGCCATCATTCTGACCGGTGCGGCCTACCTGGTGCTGGCGGAGCGGCGTATCCTGGGCTTCCTCCAGGACCGCATCGGTCCCAATCGCGTAGGTCCGTTCGGTCTGTTGCAGCCCCTGGCCGACGTGATCAAGATGATCACCAAGGAGGATATGATCCCGAAGGCCGCCGACCGCCTGCTCTTCTCGATGGCCCCGGCCATGGCCGCCATCCCGGCGATTCTGACCTTCGCCATCATCCCGGTGGGGGCGCCGCTGCAGCTCTTCGGGCGCCAGGTGAACCTGCAGGTCGCCGACCTGAACGTGGGGGTGCTCTTCTTCATGGCCCTCTCCTCGGTCGCAGTCTACGGCATCGCACTGGGCGGTTGGGCATCCAACTCGAAGTATGCGCTGCTGGGGAGCATCCGTGGCCTGTCCCAACTGATCTCCTACGAACTTTCCATGGGGCTGTCGCTGGTTCCCGTGGTGATGCTGGCCAAGTCGCTGAGCCTCGCCGATATCGTCAACGCGCAGGCCGACATGCCCTTCATCGTGTACCAGCCGATTGCCTTCGTGATCTTCCTGGTCAGTATCCTGGCCGAGTGCCGCAGGATTCCCTTCGACCTTCCCGAGGCGGAGGGGGAACTGGTGGCCGGCTTCCATACCGAATACTCCGGGATGCGCTTCGGCCTCTTCTTCGTCGGGGAGTACATCAACATCATCTCGCTGAGCTCGCTCGCCTCGCTCTTCTTCCTGGGCGGATGGCGCGGGCCGCTGCTGCCGCCGATCTTTTGGTTCTTCATCAAGGTCGGGTTATTCTCGTTCCTGTTCATCTGGGTCAGGGGAACCCTCCCACGCCTTCGCTACGACCAGCTCATGCACCTGGGCTGGAAGTTCCTGACACCGCTAGCTCTTCTCAATATTCTAGTCACCGGGTGGTGGCTGGCTTTACGATAAGAGGCGTTGTACTGGGCAATGTATTCTCACAAAGGAGGAACTGCGATGACAACAACCGTGGAAGTCGAGTTGGGGGCAGGGTTCAGGGCACAGGTGGATGCGGTGGACAAAAACGGCCACACCGCTCTCATGGACGCAGCGAAGGCCGGCAACCTGGCCGAGGTGGCCGACCTGCTGGAGAGGGGCGCCAACCTCACGGCCAGAAGCGACAAGGGAAAAACTGCGCTGCACTTCGCGGCGGCGCACGGCAACGCGGACGTAGTACGCCTGCTGCTGCAAAAGGGGGCCGAGGTCGATGCCCGCGACCGTGACGGCCACACGCCTCTCATGCTGGCAGCCAACTACGGCTGCACCCAGACCACGCAGATGCTGGTCGACAGCGGGGCCGACCCGCTGGCAATGTCGTACTCCGGAACCACCGCCCTGGCCTACGCAGAGAACAACCGGCACAGACAGACCCTTGACGTCTTGATGAAGTCACTACGGCCCAACTAACACCTCCTTCCGGCAGGCAGACCAGTGCTGCCTGCCGGGCCCCGGTCCGCACCGCTCGAGCCGTTGACGAGCGGCGGCCGCAACCATTTTGCCGGCATCTACTACGGCACCAACGACACTGCAAGCAGGAACAGATGCCCATACTGAACGACATAAAAGAAATCCTGACCGGCCTTTCCATCACTTTCCGGCACATCTTCCGGAAACCGGTTACGGTGCAATTTCCTGAGGAGCGCAGGGCCATGCCCGAGCGCTTCCGCGGCAGCATCGTGCTGACCCGTGACCCCGACGGCGCCGAGCGCTGCGTCGCCTGCTATCTGTGCTCCGGGGCCTGCCCCGTCGACTGCATCTCGATGGCAGCTGCGGAGGGGGAGAACGGTCGGCGCTACGCCGCCTGGTTCCGCATCAACTTCTCGCGCTGCATCCTGTGCGGCATGTGCGCCGAGGCCTGCCCGACGCTCGCCATCCAGATGTCGCCGGAAATGTTCCACTGCAGGCGCCAGGTCATCGATATGGTCTACGAGAAGGAGGACCTGCTGATCGACGGCACCGGCAAGGATCCCAATTACAATTTCTACCGCCATGCCGGCATCGGCGTGGTGCAGCCGCGCGGTAGCGGCGCCGGCGAACAGGCACCGGCAGACCCGAGGAGCCTGCTGCCGTAGTCGGGCTAACTCCTCCCCCCGGAGGGGGGAGGTTGGGAGGGGGGCAGCTGTTGGCGCAAGGCCTTTCCCCCTCCCTGCCCCTCCCCCTCCGGGGGAGGGAATATGAATCAGACTAGAACCTGGAGCGAAATGGAAGCGACCCTTTTCTACATACTGGCGGCGGTACTCCTGATCGGGATACTGCTCGCCATTACGGCCCGGCAGGCGGTGCGCTCCATCGTCTACCTGGTGACCTCGTTCTTCGCCTTGGCCCTGATGTTCTACCTCCTGGGTGCGCCCCTCATCGCGGCCTTTGAGGTCATCATCTACGCCGGGGCCATCATGGTGCTCTTCCTGTTCGTCATCATGATGCTGGAGCTCGAATCGCCGGAGAAGCTCGCCAAGCCGCACTTCAAGAACTGGCTGCCGGCCCTGCTCCTCGCCGGCGCTGTGGTCGGTGCGCTGGTGGTTCTGCTCTGCTCCCGCCTGCAGGCGGTACCGCCGGGGTTCACCGAGATACCGGTCCGCCAGTTCGCTTTCGCCCTCTTCAAACAGTACGGGGTTGCCGTGGAGGTCGTTTCCATGCAGCTTCTCTTCGCGCTGGTAGGCGCACTCTATCTCGGGAGGCGCAGATGAGCGTACCGCTTTCCCACGTGCTGATCGTCGCCTCGTTGATGTTCGCCATGGGCCTTGGCTGCGTGATTGCCTGGCGCGCCAACGTGATCATGATGCTGATCGGCATCGAGATCATGCTGAACGCGGTGATGCTCACCTTCGTCGGCGGTTCGGCCCACTGGGGCATCGCCGACGGACAGCTGTTCTCCCTGATGCTGATGGCGCTCACCTCGGCAGAGGTCTCCCTGGCACTCGCCATGGTCGTTTACCTGCACCGGCGCAAGCAGACGGTGAACACTGATGAGTTTGACTCTATGAAGGGATAATACGCATTCTCCTCCCTCTCCCTTCGGGAGAGGGCCGGGGTGAGGGCGCCGGCACCCGGCAAGCATGCTGCTCTAGGCTACGCCCTCACCCGCCCTACGGGCACCCTCTCCCAGAGGGAGGGGGACGTGGATAGACACAGAACGACAAAGGACACTGATGCTGCCTACCTACCTGACATTGATGCTCCTTTTCCCGCTTTTTGGCGGCCTCACCTGCGCCGTTGCCGGCCGTAAGCTGCCGCGCGCGCTGGTGGAGGTGCTCGCCTGCGCTACGGTGTGGGGGAGCTTCGTCTGCGCCGCGCTGGCGGCCGCCGCCTATAGCAGGCCGCAGGTGATCCCCCTCGCCGACTGGTTCGCGAGCTTCGATCTTGCCATCCCCTTTTCGCTCTACCTTGACCCCCTTTCGCTCTCCATGGCGGTGATGATCGGCTTCGTTTGCGGGCTGATCCACGTCTATTCCGTCTTCTACATGCGCGAGGACCAGGACTACGCGCGTTACTTCGCCCTGTTGAACCTGTTCGTGTTCGCCATGTTGACCCTGGTCCTCGGGGAGACCCTGCCGCTACTGTACCTCGGCTGGGAAGGGGTGGGCTTCTGCTCGTACCTGCTGATCGGCTTCTGGTACTCGGATCCCGCCAACGCCGATGCCGGCAGGAAGGCCTTCATCACCACCAGGATCGGCGACGTGGCGCTCATGATCGCGCTGGCCTGGGTGTTCCAGCTCTTCGGCACTCTTTCCATCACCAAGGTGAACGGGATGGGCTTCCTGATGCCCGTTTCCGTCATCACCATGCTGGGCATCCTGTTCCTGATCGCCGCCATGGGCAAGTCGGCCCAAGTGCCGCTCATGGTCTGGCTCCCCGACGCAATGGCCGGCCCGACCCCGGTCTCCGCCATGATCCACGCTGCCACCATGGTCACCGCCGGCGTTTACCTGCTGGCGCGCCTTTTGCCGCTGATCGGAGGCTCCAAGGCGGCCCTCGCAGCCATCGCCGTCACCGGTGCAGTGACCGCCTTCTACGGCGCCACCTGCGCCCTGGCGCAACGCGATCTGAAACGGGTGCTCGCCTATTCGACCATAAGCCAGATCGGCTACATGATGCTCGGCGTCGGTGCCGGGGCGGTGACCGCCGCGACCTTCCACCTGCTGGTGCACGCCTTCTTCAAGGCGCTGCTCTTCCTTGGCGCCGGCTGCGTCATCGCCGCCATGCACCACGAGCAGGACATCTACAAGATGGGTGGGCTGAGGCGTTCGCTGCCGCTGACGTTCTGGAGCTTCCTGGTAGGCGCCGCCTGCCTGGCCGGCATCCCCCTCACCGGTGGCTTCTTCTCCAAGGACAGCATTCTCCTCGCGGTCTGGATCAAGGGGGGCGTGCTGTACCAGGCCCTCTACCTGCTCGGGCTGGTAACCGCATTGATCACCGCCTACTACAGCTTCAGGCTGGTCTTCCTGGTCTTCGCTGGTGACAACGGGCACGTACACCGCAACTCCGGACTCACCGTGATGCAGGTGGTGTTGATTCCGCTCGCCATCCTCGGGCTGTTCGGCGGCCTGCTCGACCTCCCGGCCTATCTTGGAGGCGGTTATTTGAGCGGCTTCTTTGCGGCGCTCCCCGCCGGCGACCTCCCTACCGCCTCGCACGAGCAGGAGATCACGCTACAGGCCGTGGCCGGTGTCGTCGCGCTGGTCGGCCTGCTGGCAGCGTACCTACGCTATGGAAAGGGTCGGGCGGAGCGGATGCGCGAGGCGCAGGCACAGTCGACCCCGCTGATCTCCTTCCTGGCCCAAGGATGGTACTTCGACAAGCTGTACGACCTCGTGCTGATCCGCCCCTACCAGGCGCTGGCCGGGTTCTTGTGGCAGCGCGTCGATGAAGCCGTGATCGATGCCACCGTGGACGGCCTCGGTTCGGGTGTGGGCGGCGTTGGAGGCTTGTTCGGGCGCTGGAGCACCGGGAAAGTTGCTGTCTATCTCATCAGTTTCGCCGCCGGGGCAGCCTTGATATTGGGCTACCTCGCCTGGCTCGCGCTGTAACGTAACCGGCGCCTGCGCGCCAACGGGAACTGCCGATGACTTCTCTCATCCCGATACTCACGCTGCTGGTCTTCTTCCCGCTCTGCGGGTCGCTGCTGGTCTTCGCCCTCCGGCGCAGCGACGCGGCGGCACGTGGCGTCGCGCTCGCGTTCAGCCTGGCCGAACTGGCGCTGTGCCTGTGGCCGCTCGCGCTGACCGGCGAGAAAGCTGCTGGCACGCCGGCCGGGTTCTTCCTCTACCAGGATGCAGCGTGGATCGAACGGTTCGGGATCCGCTTTACACTGAGTATGGACGGAATCAGCCTCGTGATGACCCTGCTGACTGCCTTCATCACCGTGATCGCCGTGCTCTCCGCCTGGCAGGTGAAGGAGCGAGCCGGGCTGTTCTTCTCCCTTTTGCTCGCCCTGCAGGCCGCCGTACAAGGTCTGTTCCTGAGCCTCGACCTGTTCCTCTTCTACCTTTTCTGGGAGGCTATGCTGATCCCGATGCTGCTTTTGATCGGCGTCTGGGGGCGCGGCCGGCCGGTGTACTCCACCATCAAGTTCTTCCTCTACACCTTCGTCGGCTCGCTGCTCATGCTGCTGGCCATCATCGCGCTTTACCTGATGCACGGGGCGCAAACCGCGAGCTACACCTTCGCCTTGCCCGAGTTGGTGCGCACCAGCATCCCGTACGAGACCGGGCTATGGCTGTTCGCCGCGTTCCTGCTCTCCTTTGCCATCAAGTTCCCGCTGTTCCCGCTGCATACCTGGCAGCCGGATGCCTATTGCGACGCCCCCATTGCCGGCACGCTTATGCTCGGCAGCCTCCTCTCCAAAACCGCCGCTTATGGCCTGATCCGCATTGCGTTTCCGCTCTTTCCCGAGGCATCGCGCGCTCTCACGCCGCTGATCTACGTGGTGGCCGTGCTCGGCATCGGCTACTTTGCCTGGATCGCCTTCGCGCAGCGGGACATGAAGCGGATGCTGGCCTATTCGAGCGTCAGCCACATGGGCTTCGTAGCGCTCGGCATCGCCGCCTGGAGTCCCGTCGCGGTGTCAGGCGCGCTGCTGCAGATGGTGAACCATGCCGTTACCACCGGTGCGCTGTTCGTCGTGGTCGGCATGCTGGAGGAGCGGGCAGAGAACCGCGATCTTTCCAGCTTCGGCGGCACCTGGGGCAAGATACCCGTCTTTTCCTTCTTCTTCCTCGTCTTCAACATGGCGTCAGCCGGGGTGCCGGGGCTCAACAACTTTGTCAGCGAGCTGATCATCCTGGTCGGGACCTTCCGGGTCGCGCCGCTGGCTGCCGCCCTCGCCTTCCTGGGGACCATACTGACGCTGGTCTATACGGTACGGTTGGTTCAGGAGGTGGTGTTCGGCAAAGAGAAGACGCCGCTGGAACTTAAGGACCTGTCGCTGAGGGAGGCGGGGGTGCTGGGCGTGATGGCGCTGGTGGTGGTCGCCCTCGGCGTGCACCCGGGGCCGGTGCTGGAACTGTTTAGAGCACCGTTGGAGGTCCTGTTGAAGCAGTAAACCCGGAACACAGAGGACTCAGAGGTCCACAGAGAGCACGGAGGAAAACCTTGTATGGAAGCTAATCTCATTACAGGGCATATCATCGATGCAGCTCTCAAAGTCCATACGACACTTGGTCCCGGGTTATTGGAAAGCGCCTACGAGGCATGTCTCAATCACGAACTGGTAAAACGAGGCTTTAGGACTGCCACCCAAGTGTGCCTCCCTGTCTTTTACGACGGGGTGACTATTGACTTGGGGTACCGGGTCGACCTTCTTGTGGAAGAGCAGATCATCGTAGAGCTAAAGGCCCTGGAAAAACTGCACCCTGTCCACAAAGCGCAGCTCCTGTCATATCTCAAGTTGAGTAAAAAGAAGTTAGGCCTTCTCCTGAACTTTGGAGAACTCCACCTGAAGGACGGTATTGAAAGGATTATCCTCTGAGTACTCTGTGGACCTCTGAGACCTCTGTGGTGAGCTTTTATCGTTGGAGCATCTAATGACGCTTGCTGATTTATATTCCATCATGCCGATTATCATCACTGCGGCGGGGGCGCTGTTCGTGCTGCTGGTCGGACCGGTGCTCTTGTCGGCTAGCCTTACCGCCATCGGCGTGACGACCTCGGCGGCCGCAGGCATCTGGGCAGCCCTCTCGACACCGACATCCACTCAGGCAGTCACGGGCCTTGCGTTCACGCCGCTGGCCAGGTTCCTGATCCCGCTCTTTTGCTTCGCCGCTGCGCTTACCCTGCTCCTCTCCCACAGCTACAATGAACGCCGCGGCATCAAGGGGGAGGAATTCCCCGCCACGGTGCTCTTCGCCCTGTTCGCCACCTGCGTGCTCCCCTGTGCAACCAATATGCTGGTGCTGTTCCTCGCGCTGGAATCGGTCTCCTTCGCCTTCTACATCCTGGTCAGCATGGACCTGAACCGGGCAGAATCGGGTGAGGCGGGACTGAAGTACCTGCTGCTCGGAGCGGTCGCCGCCGCGTTCACCGCCTTCGGCTTCGCCCTGCTCTTCACCGGCAGCGGCACTCTTCAACTCTCTGGCGCCCTGGCCCGCCCCGACAACCGCGCCATCATCTCGGCAGGGTGGGGTGTCATCCTCGTAGGGATGGCTTTCAAACTCTCCCTGGTCCCTGGGCACCTCTGGACGCCGGACGTCTACCAAGGCGCCCCCGCACCCGTTTCCGCCTTTCTCTCCACTAGCTCCAAAGTGGCGGCAGCGGCGCTTCTGCTGATGCTGCTGGCCTTGTCCCCCCCCATGGTAGAGCTTCGTGTTCCGCTCGCCGCATTGTCGGTGCTTTCCATGGTGCTTGGCAACCTTGCCGCGCTGCCGCAGCAGAATATAAAGAGGATGCTGGCCTACTCCTCGGTGGCGCACATGGGATACCTGGCCCTCGCCCTGATGAGCGGCAGTCGTGACGGCTACGCCGCGGTCCTGCTCTACGGCGCGGTCTACACCGCCATGAACTTGGCCGCCTTCGGCGCCATCTCCTCTCTTTCGGTCGAGCAGGAGAGAGAACTGATCACTGACTATGCCGGGCTCGGCTTCACTGCTCCCTTGCGCGGCGGCGTGCTGGCTCTCGCCATGATCTCCCTGGCGGGCATTCCGCCGGCAGCAGGCTTTGTCGGTAAGTTCTTCATCTTCTACTCCGCCATAAAGGGTGGCGCTATCGCCCTCGCTATCATCGGCATCCTATGCGCCGCGGCTTCCGCCTATTTCTACCTCAGGGTGGTAGCTCAGCTCTACATGCACCGCGGAGAAGCTCCAGCGCCCAAGCCTGTCTCGCTTGCCGAGGGCATCGCCCTCTGCTGCGCATCTATCATGATCCTGGTAATTGGGGTTTACCCCGGGCCACTGCTGGGGGCAATCGAGGCGGCGTTGCACTGAAGCGGTTTGTTATTCCTCAGCTTGTGATTCCGGAACGAGCGGAATGGCTGAGGGGACTGGCACCGCAGGTGCCTGCCCCCCCGGATGAAGGCTCACAAAAGGCACCACCCCATAGGGAGGGTGCCTTTTTACGTTGTTTCCCCTGGGTGGTGACTACTGCAGACTATCACGGAAGGTGCTCAGATACTGAAGATCGAAGGAGCCGTCCATCTCGCCGTACATGATCTCCAGCGCTTTCTCCTTGGTGAGGGCTTGTCGATAGGACCTGTTGGTGGTCAGAGCGCTGAAGACGTCGGCTATGGCGGTGATCTTGGAACTCCTGGCGATGTCATAGCTGGCCAGGCCATCGGGGTAGCCGCTACCATTCTCCTTTTCGTGGTGGTGTTTGACGATGCCCAGGGCAACCGGCGTGAAGATCTCCAGGTCCTTCAAAGTGCTATAGCCATAAACCGGGTGTTTCTTCACTTCCTGGAACTCCGTTGCCGAGAGCTTGCCCGGCTTGTCCAGCAACTCCTTCGGAACATAGACCTTGCCGTAGTCGTGGAACAGCGACCCCATGCCCACGTCCATCAGCTCGTCCTTGCCGAGATCGAACTCCTTAATGTGCAGGGCAATCGAGTAGGTGGCGACCTGGACCGAATGCACGTAGGTATAGGCGTTGTGGTCTACCAGGCTGCTCAGCGCCGGCATCACACCGTCTGAACTCATTACGTCATTGAGGATGTGCTTGATGAGGTTACGGCAGCGGTCGGCGTTCTGCCTGATAGCAATGGCGGGGCTGTCGAAAATTTCCTGCACGTAGTTGACTGAAGCCTGGTAGAGCATGGTCTGCTTGAGTTCCGGCTCGATACTGTCGTCGCACAGCAGCAACGGAAGATTAGCCTCCACGTACTGGTTGTAGGTCGACATTTCCGCAGCCTTGACAAAGAGGTGCTTCACATTGTTGTCGAGCAGCCGCTCCTTGTCGCTCTGGGTGAATGAGAGTTTCGGGTCCTTGTACAGTACGTGGTTTTCGCCATGCTTGATGAACAGGGCGACCCCCGGCAGTGTTTCCGGTATCAGGGATTCCAGCTGGATCATTCGGTACATACCCGACCTCCTGAAGAAGTGGGAACCGCGCCGCTGCAATACTACTGGAACATTCCGACCACTTTCGCTCTATTTATTAAAAAAGACAAACGTTAGTCTACCATGTCTTTCCGTGATTGCCGCCTTAGGGATTCCTCCCACCCCGTCCCAAAACCAGAACAAAAAAGGGGGAGCAGCCTGTCGGCCCTCCCCCTTTTCACACCTGTCTATTTAAGTCCCTACCAGGTCTCGTCCGGCTCACCCCAAAGGTTCAGAGCGATGTCGTCCAGAAGCTCGGGTATCCCCTCACCGGTGGCCGCTGAAATCGGGAAGACCTTGATGCCGCGCTCCTCGAAGTAGGGGAGCACCTCTTTCAAGTTCTCCTTGACGTGCGGCAGGTCGATCTTGTTGACCACCACGGTCTGCCGCTTCTCGGCCAGTTCCGGGTTGAAGAGAGCTAGTTCGCGGTTGATCGCTTCGTACTCTGCGATGGGATCGCGGTCCGGCATCCAGGAGAGATCGAGCAGGTGCAGAAGCTGCCCGGTGCGCTCCAGGTGCTTGAGGAAACGGTGGCCAAGCCCCGCCCCCTCGCTCGCTCCTTCGATGAGGCCCGGGATATCGGCCATCACGAAGCTGCGGTAGTTCTTGTATTTGACCACCCCCAGGTTCGGCTTCAGCGTGGTGAAGTGGTATTCGGCGATTTTCGGGCGGGCCGCCGAGATCTTGCTAATGAGGGAGGACTTGCCCACGCTCGGCATGCCCAGCAGGCCGACGTCGGCCATCAGCTTCAGTTCCAGGCGAATCCAGCGCTCCTCGCCCGGCTCACCCGGCTGGGCGAACTTGGGCGCCTTGTGGGTCGCCGTCTTGAAGCGGGCATTGCCCTGGCCGCCACGTCCCCCTTTGAGGAGCACGATCGACGAATCTGGCTCGGTGAGGTCGGCGAGGATCTCATCGGTTTCGGCGTCCTTGATCACGGTACCCCGCGGAACCAGGATCTCCTTGATCGCGCCGTTGGCGCCGTGGCGGTCGCTGCCCATGCCGTTTCTGCCGCGGCCGGCCTTCTGGTGCGGATGCTGGCGCAGGTCGAGGAGCGTGGAGAGGTGCGATGACACCCTGAAAACCACATCGCCCCCCTTGCCGCCGTCGCCGCCGTCGGGTCCGCCCAGCGGAATGAATTTCTCGCGGCGGAACGAGACGCATCCTGCACCGCCGTCGCCGGACTTCACGTAAATTTTTACTTCATCTATGAAACTCATTAAGTTTTATCCTGTGCAAACGGCAAAAGCCCGGACCTTGCGGCTCCGGGCTTTCACACTTTCGTCTTGCTGCGCTGGCTAGTTGGCCGGGTAGACAGAGACCTTCTTGCGGTCCTTGCCCAGACGCTCGAACTTTACCACGCCCTCGATCAGGGCGTACAGCGTGTAATCCTTACCGAGGCCTACGTTGTTGCCCGGGTGGATCTTGGTGCCGTGCTGACGGTAGATGATGTTGCCAGCTTTGACGGCTTCGCCGCCAAACTTCTTGCAACCAAGTCTTTGGCCGTCGGAGTCGCGACCGTTCCTGGAACTACCGACGCCTTTCTTGTGTGCCATTTTCTGCTCCTTCTGCCGGTAGCGGCCCTGATCCCAACGAATCCCGGCTGCCGCACCGCCGTTTGAATATTACCTAGGCGTTAATCTTCTCAATCAACAGAATAGTCCTGAGTTGACGGTGCCCGTTAAGTTTCCTGGAGTTTTTCCGGCGCTTGGACTTGAAGACCAGAATCTTCTTGTCTTTGCCCTGCTCGACGATCTTGCCGACTACAGAGGCGCTGGGCACTAAAGGTGTTCCGATAACAACCTTATCGCCGCCAACCATCAGGACGTCGGAGATTTCGACGGTATCACCTACCGCACCCTCCAGCTTTTCGACTTTGAGAAAGTCGCCTTCGGAAACTTTGTATTGCTTCCCTCCGGTTTTGACTACTGCGTACATGTACTTCACCACCTTTACTCTGGATTTACAATTGAGCGGTCAAACTTATCTTGAAAAGTATTTTGAGTCAAGGTTTTTTTCCGTCGCCGCCAATTTTTCTGCGGAGACGCGACAGAGGCTAATCGAGGTCGACAAAGACCTCGTCGCCGCGGATCTCGACCGGGTAGATCTTCAGCGGGACGCACTCAGGGTGCTCCGGGCAGGCACCGGTAACCAGGTCGAAACGGTAGCCGTGGCGCTGGCAGGAAAGCTTTCCTGCCTCCTTTATCAACGCACCCTGCAGCGGCGCGCCCTGGTGCGGGCATTCGTGCTCGCAGGCGTAGATCGCCCCCTTGGTCTTCACCAGGAGGATCTTCTCCCCGCCAACCTCAACCAGCTTCTTGCCAAATTCAGGAACTTCGGAAACTTTCGCGGCAAATACCATGGAACACCTCCGGATCTAAGATGTGGGCCCCGCTTGTATCGTCTTAATTTATCGCCTTACGCAACGCCCCTCGCGCTCTCCCTCCAAGGGGAAGAGCACCAGGAGACGGTGCCCATTACCGCTTCACGATCTTCACGCAGTGCGCCGACCGCTCGGCCTTCTGCCTCGCCTCGTCACAATCGGCGCCGAAAACGAGTGCCACGCCCATGCGGCGCCCCTTCCTGGTATCAGGTTTGCCGAAGAGACGCAGCTTGCTGCCAGGAACCTCCAGCGCCTCGGCGACTCCTTCGAAGCCCACCTCTGCAGTCGGCTCCTCGGCCAGGATCACATGCGAGGCGGCGCACCCCTGGCTCACCACCTCAGGCACGGGAAGGCCCAAAATGGCGCGCACGTGCAGCTCGAACTCGGACAGGTTCTGGGAAATCATGGTCACCATGCCGGTGTCGTGCGGCCTGGGCGAAACCTCGGAGAACCAGACCTTGTCGCCGGTGACGAAGAACTCGCAGCCGAAGATGCCGCGTCCGCCCAAGGAACCGGTCACGGCCTCCGCCTGACGCTGCGCCTCGGCCAGCACCGCCGGGACCATCGGGGTCGGCTGCCAGGATTCGTGGTAGTCACCGTCAATCTGGCGATGCCCGATGGGAGGACAGAAGCTTGTGCCGCCGACGTGGCGCACGGTGAGCAGGGTGATCTCGTAGTCGAACGGGATGAACTCCTCGACGATCACCTTGTTGGAGGCGCCGCGCGCCCCCTCGATGGCGTATTTGAAGCAGCGTTCCATGTCGGCCGCGTCGCGCAGAACGCTCTGCCCCTTGCCGGAGGAGCTCATGATCGGCTTGACGACGCAGGGAAGGCCGATGGCGGCGACCGCCTCGCGGAACTCTTCCATGCTGGTGGCGAAACGGTAGGCGGCGGTGGGTAGGCCAAGCTCCTCGGCAGCGAGGCGGCGGATCCCCTCACGGTTCATGGTGAGGTTGGCGGCACGCGCCGTCGGGATGACATTGAAGCCTTCCGCTTCCAACTCCAGAAGGTATTCGGTGTTGATCGCCTCGATCTCGGGCACGATGTAGGTAGGCTGCTCCAAACGCACCACCCGGTCCAACTGCTCGCGGTTCAGCATGTCGATCACATGGCTTCTGTGTGCGACCTGCATCGCCGGCGCATCGGCATAGCGGTCGACCGCGACCACCTCGATCCCGAACCTCTGGGCCTCGATGGCCACTTCCTTACCGAGCTCACCGGAGCCCAGCAGCATCATCCTCGTCGCACCATTTTTCAGCGGCGTGCCAATCATCTTCTCTCCTGAATATAAATTAGCTGACTGCTACTTCGAACTGTTCCTGGTGGAAGCCGGGCTTGGCGCGCACGGTGATCCGCTTCTTGAAGTTCTTCTCCAGCTCCTCGAGGCCGCGGCGCTCCTCGTCGTAAAGGAGGTCGGCCACCTGCGGGTGCACGGTGAGCATCACCTTGGTGCCGCGGATGTCGAGCATCTCGCGGCGCAGCTCGCGGAAGATCTCGTGGCAGACGGTGATCTTGGACTTCACGTAGCCGCGCCCCTCGCAGTACGGACAGGGCTCGCACATCATGCGCCCGAGGCTCTCGCGCACCCGTTTCCTGGTCATCTCAACCAGGCCGAGCTCGGAGATCTTCAGAATGTTGGTCTTGGACTTGTCGCTCTTGAGTGCCTCTTCCAGCGCACCGTAGACCTTCTCGCGGTTCACCTCCTTCTCCATATCGATGAAGTCGATGATGATGATCCCGCCCAGGTTCCTCAGGCGCAGCTGGTAGGCGATCTCCTTGACCGCTTCCAGGTTGGTTTTGAGGATGGTGTCTTCGAGGTTGTGCTTGCCGACGTAGCGACCGGTGTTGACGTCGATGGCGGTCAGTGCCTCGGTCTGCTCGATGATGATGTAGCCGCCCGATTTCAGCCAGACCTTGCGCCCCAGCGCGCGGCTGATCTCCACCTCGAGGCCGAAATGGTCGAAGATCGGCTCCTCCTCGTCGTAAAGCTCGATGGAGTACTTCATCTTGGGCATGAAGGTGCTGATGAACTGGACGATCTTGTCGTGCTCGGGCTTGGAGTCCACCACGATGCGCTCGACCGACTCGGTGAGGATGTCGCGTACGACCTTCTGGGTCACGTCCAGGTCGGAGTGGATCAGGGTGGGCGCGCCCGCTTTGTCCTTCTTCTTGGCGATCTCGTCCCAGAGCTTGGTGAGGTAGTGCAGGTCGGCGACCAGGTCCTCTTCGCTCTTGCCTTCCGAGACGGTCCGGACGATGAAGCCGCCGCCGACCGGCTTGATGCGGTCCACGATCTCCTTCAGGCGCTCACGCTCGGCCTCGTCCTCGATGCGGCGGGAGATGCCGACGTGGTCCACGGTCGGCATGTAGACCAGGTGCCGTCCCGGCAGCGAGATGTGGGCGGTAATGCGGGCTCCCTTGGTGCCGATCGGCTCCTTGGAGATCTGCACCAGGAGCTCCTGCCCTTCCTGCAGCAGCTCCTCAATCGGGTGCAGCGGGTGCGGCACCGGCTCCTCGCCCTCCTCCGGCTCGATGTAGCTGTCGTACTCGTCCATGGCGTCGAAGACGTCCGCCACGTAGAGGAAGGCCGCTTTTTCCAGCCCGATGTCCACGAATGCCGCCTGCATACCCGGCAGCACCCGGACCACCTTTCCCTTGTAAATGTTGCCGATGATCCCCTTCACCCTGCTCCTCTCGACGTACAGCTCCGCTATGGTGCCGTTCTCGATGAGCGCGATGCGGGTTTCGTGGGAGGTGGTGTTGATGACCAACTCGTTTCCCATGCTAACCCCTTCCTGTATCTATTAAATTCAAAAGCAAAACTGTTTCAGGTTTGACGTCTGCGTCCTGTAGGGGGCGAATACTATTCGCCCAGCCGCTGCGGTCCCCGCTTGCACATCTGTGCGGCAGCCGGACCAGTGGCGCGTGGAGGGGGGCGAATCATAATTCGCCCCTACAGGTTCCACACAGAACGCAGCCCTGTTTATTCCTTGAAGAGCACTTCCAGCTTCTCCAGCCGCGCCTCTTTGAGGTCGGCGGCCGGAACACCCAGGATGGCGCTGGCGAACTCGAGCAGCTTGCCGCGCCCCGCCACCATCTCCAGCGCCCGACCTTCGACCTTCAGCTCGGCCAGTTCGTGGCGCAGGTCGAACTCGGTTGCCTTCCCCTTCTTCTCGCGTTTGACCGGCGATGATTCCAAGGCTAGGAAGGCCGCGGCCTTCGCCTCCAGGTCATGGGCCAGTTCCTCGGGAAGGGTCACGCGATAGCGCACTTTGTCCATGATCACGGAAAGGGCCGGGGCCCGCAGCGGGATCTCATCCGCCTCCAGCACCCGCACCCCCTCCGGTAGGGTCGCGTTTAGAGCCTGCTGCAACTGGGCTGCCGTGTAACCGGCATCAACCTCGAAATCCATGTACTCCGCATAGGACTCGATGCCGACGGAGAGTGCGGTGGCAAAGGAGAACTTCGGGTGGGGATGGAACCCCTGCGAATATCGGATCGGGATGCCGGAGCGCCCCACCGCCCTGGTGAACAGGGTCAGCATCTCCAGGTGGCTCAGGAAGCGCATGCGGCCGACCTTCTCGAACCGGATCCGGATCCTCTGCGCGTCTTCGGTCGGCTCAGGTACAGCGGACTGGCTGGCGTAGGTGCCAAAGGGAACCGGCTCGTTGAGCCGCAGCTTTATGTCCTTGAAGTCGCAGACCCCGCAGCCGGTGCAGCGATCGAAGCGGCAGTCCGGGGTGGCCGCGCCGACCAGCGACGCCTCGCGCTCTTGGAGCAGGAAGGACTTGGTCACGCCGCAGTCGATGTGATCCCAAGGGAGCACCTCGTCCAGCTCGCGCCGCCTCAGGTAGAAGATCGGGTCGATGCCGGAATTCTCGAAGGCCTGCGCCCACTTGAGGCGGTCAAAGTGCTCCCACCAGCCGTCAAAACGGCAGCCCAGCCGGTGCGCCTCGATGAGGAGCTTCGAGAGTCGGCGATCGCCGCGGGCGAAGACCCCTTCCATCCCGGACAGCGAGGCGTCCTGCCACTTCATGATCAGCTTCTTCTTCTTGAGTGCGTCGCGCAGGTAGCGCTGCTTTTCGACGATCTCGGCTTCGCTGATCTGCGGCTCCCACTGGAACGGGGTGTGCGGCTTGGGTACGAAGCTCGACACGGAGACGTTGACGTCACCACCGTTGCCGGCGAATTTCCCCTGTCGCTTCACCTCGCGGGAGAGTTCCACGATCCCGTCCACGTCCTCCATGGTCTCCGTCGGCAGGCCGATCATGAAGTAGAGCTTGATCAGACGCCAGCCGTTACGGTAGACCGAGCCGGCGTTCTCCAGGAGCGCCTGTTCGGTAATCCCCTTGTTGATCACGCTCCGGAGCCGCTCGCTTCCCGCTTCCGGGGCCAGCGTGAAACCGGTCTTGCGCACCCGGCGGATCTCCTCCGCCATCTCGTCGCTCAGGCTCCCAACTCGCATCGAGGGAAGCGAGACAGCCTTCTTCTGAGCCGAGTAGCGGTCCATGAGCCCCTTGAGCAGCGGGGTCAGGCAGCCGTAGTCGCCAGTGGAGAGGGAGAGGAGCGATATCTCGTCGTAACCGGTGTTGTGCAGCGCCTCTTCCATAATCTCGAAGACCCGCTCGGGGCTGCGCTCGCGCACAGGACGATAAATATACCCTGCCTGGCAAAACCTGCAACCCCGCGTGCAGCCACGGGAAATCTCGACGCTGACCCGGTCGTGCACCGTCTTCAGGAACGGGACGATGGGGGAGGTCGGGTAGTAGGCGGTCTCCAGGTCGGCGACGAAACGCCTGCGCACGCCCCGGTACCACTCTTTCTTTGATGTGATGGCGGCGATCCTGCCGTCGTCGTGATAGCTCACCTCGAACAGGGAAGGGATGTAGACCCCTTCGATCCGCGCCAAGCGCTCCAGAAGTTCGGTCTTGGCGATACCCTCAGCCTTCGCGGTGCGCACGCATTCTGCCAGTTCGATCACTGCCTCTTCCCCGTCACCGATCAGGAAGGCGTCGAAGAAGTCGGCCAGCGGTTCCGGGTTGTACGCGCAGGGGCCGCCCGCGATGACGAGCGGATACCCTTCGGGCCGGTCACCGGCAAGCAGCGGGATCCCTGAGAGGTCCAGCATGTTCAGGATGTTGGTGTAGGAAAGCTCGTACTGCAGGGTGAAACCGAGTATATCGGCCTGAGCCAAAGGCGTCCCCGCCTCCAGCGTGACCAAGGGCTTGGCTTCGGCACGCAACGACTCCTCGAGGTCAGGCCACGGGGCGTAGGCCCGCTCGGGCATGACCCAGGGCACCCCTTTCAGAACGCCGTAGAGGACCTGCAGCCCGAGATGACTCATCCCTATTTCATACACGTCAGGGAAAGCGAGCACAAAACGGAGCGCTCCTTCCCGGTCGGCAACTGTTCCCATCTCCCCACCCATGTAGCGGGCGGGTTTTTCCACTGACAAAAGTATGTTATTGCTCAAAAATCCCCCAGATAGCCCAGCTTAGCCGTGACCGGACATAATAACAAAATATTCGAAGCGCTGGCAAGCAATATACCCTCGCCACAGGCACGGACCGCAACAAAGTATACCCCATATGCGGTACTCGCTGGAGCATATGGGGCGGCATTATCATGAGAGACTTGGTCGCCCCTGGTGGAGCCGGACGCAGTTTCAAGTGTTTACACTTATAATGAGAGGTTGGCACACAACCTGCTCTACGTCTGACACCAACCCATTTTGTACAAGGAGAATCACCATGAAAAAAGTTCTGTCCTCCGTAGTTGCTGCTCTCGTTGCTGTTGCTTTCGCTGGTGTTGTTTTCGCTGCTGACGCTGCTCCGGCTGCTGCTCCGGCTGCAGAGGCTAAGAAAGAAGAGAAAGCTCCGGCTAAGAAAGCTGCTCCGAAGAAGAAAAAAGCTAAGAAAGCCGCTGCTAAGAAAGAAGAGAAGAAAGAAGAGAAAGCCGCTGCTCCGGCTGCTCCGGCTGCAAAGTAATTTCCCTTTAACGGGTAATTGCGAGAGGCCGCATCTCACGATGCGGCCTTTTTTTATTTCCGATGGAAGCCTAAGCTTCCCGTCACACCCAGTGTCCTCACGAGGGGATAGATCGAACGCCTGCCGTTGCTCCGCGGGCATAAAAAAAGATCCAAGGGGTCCGATTGCGGAACGAGCCTTGGATCTTTTTACGTTTCTGGCAGCGGTACTCGGTCTGCCTACTCCTTCTGCCAGGCGTAGCCCGGGTCGAGATACGGATCGTAGAAGCCGGGATACGCCAGGAAGAAGGTGGCTGTCTCACCGACACCAGATACCGTTCGCACCAGCGTCATACCTATTCCCTTGATGGGACCGACGGCGATACACTTGGCGGCCCCTTCTTCCTTGCAGGTGATATAGATCTGCTTCGGGAATTCCAGCCACCCGGTCGCGATGTTGGCAACGCCACGAACTAGCTTGTTGGCCATACCGTCCACAACCTCTTGCGCGGAGGCGCTATCCACAGTACGGGCATCGGCGGCATGCCCCTTTTCTGCGATCAGCACCAAGGCCAACGCCAGCATGGCCAGAACAACAAGCCTCTTCTGCATCATCTACTCTCCCTTGGCCGGAACAGGTTGCGCCTCGCTCTGCCCTCTCGGCTCAACCCTTTTTTCCTCCCAACCTTCCCAGACGAATTCCGGAGAGATCAGAGGATCGTAGTAGCCAGGCTGGGGCACCGCAAAAAAGACGGTCTCGGTCAGGCCGGTCAGCAAGCGATAGAAGGCCATCCCCATGCCTTTGAGGGGCCCGACCACGTAGCCGACGCCACCGTGGTCCCGCACCATCAGGTAAGACTGTTTAGGCACCTCTACCACTGAGGTCACCGTATTGGTCACCCCGCGAACCAGTTTGAACGCCATCTTCTCGGCAATTGCCTCCGGTTGCTGACCTTCCAAAGCAAACGAAGACGTGGCAAAAACCATGAGCAACAACAGGGATAACAGGGCGGCCTTGATACGCATGTCGACTCCTTTTTGAGCTACATGTCGATAAATGCTATGTTCTTGTAGCATAGATGTCTTTCATTGGCAAGACAGCACTATCTTTGTCATTGAGGCAATCAGTAACAAAAAAGGCGCGGTTGGAAAAACCGCGCCTTCTGTTTATTCAGTGTCTGGTGTGGATGTTACTTCTTACCGTGCTTCTTGGCGAGATATTCGGCGACGCCGCTAGTGGAAGCCTTCATTGACTCCTCACCTTCCTGCCAGTTGGCCGGGCAGACTTCGCCGCCGTGGGTCTCGACAAACTGGAGCGCATCCAACATCCTGAGTGCCTCCCCGACGCTGCGGCCCAGCGGCAGGTCGTTGATGACGGAGTGGCGTACGACGCCCTTGGTATCGACGAGGAAGAGCCCGCGCAGTGCAACCGACTCATTCAGCAAAATGCCGTAGCTCCTGGCGATGCCCTTGTCGAGGTCCTCGACCAGCGGATACTGGACATTGCCGATACCGCCGTTTTCTACCGCGGTGTTTTTCCAGGCCAAGTGGGTGAACCTGGAGTCTACCGAGACGCCGATCACTTCGCAGTTCTTCTCCTTGAATTCCGCGACCCTCTTGTCGAAGGCGAGGATTTCGGAGGGGCAAACGAAGGTGAAGTCGAGCGGGTAGAAAAAGAGGACGACGTACTTGCCGCGATATTTGGACAGAGTGAGCTCTGCGAAGGAGTTATCGGGCATTACCGCCTGTGCCGTAAAATCGGGGGCTTCCTTAGTTACCAGGGTAGTAAGACTCATAGGTGTTGTTCTCCTTTCAGCTGATTGGGATTCTAATGGGAGCAACTGTACCAGCGGTCCAATCCCGTGTCAATCAAAAAAGATAAAAAGCGTCCTATTTGTCTCTTTTCCCTTTTGGGATGTCCGATTTCCCCCTACGCAACGCCCTCTAGCGTTCCACTATTTCCCCGCGAATACTGACCGTTACCTCGCGGAAAGGGATCTCCATTCCCGAGGCGGCCAGGGCCTGGCGCGCCGCCATCACGATGCCGCCGCAGCAGGGAACTTCCATCCTGAGCACCGTGATCCCCTTGATGCCGGAGACGCGGAACAGCTCGGTCAGCTTGGCCAGGTAGGCGTTGTTGTCGTCCAGCTTGGGGCAGCCGACCACCACTGCCTTGCCGGCCAGGAAGTCATGGTGATAGTTGGCGTAGGCGAAGGGGACGCAGTCCGCGGTGATGAGCAGCTCGGCGTCCTTAAAGTACGGGGCGGTCACAGGTACCAGGTGCAGTTGCACCGGCCACTGCGCCAACTGGCTCTGGATCGCTCCCGCCGCCGCTGCCGGAGCGGACGGTGCCGGGGCGAAGCTCTGCACGCGGGAGCCGGGGCAACCGCCGCCATGCCCATGCCCATGCCCATGCCCATGCCCATGCCCATGCCCATGACCATGACCGTGGCCGTGCACAGCCGGCGCGGCACCCTGGACGCTCAGGTGCTTCTCGACGGCAACCTCGTCGAACTCGTCCGCCTCGCGTTCAATGATGGTGATGGCGTCCTGCGGGCATTCACCCAAGCAGGCACCCAGGCCGTCGCACAGGTTGTCCGCGGCGATCTGGGCCTTGCCGTCCACAATCTTGATGGCGCCTTCCGCGCAGGAAGGGACGCAAAGCCCGCAACCGTCACATTTGTCCTGGTCTATGTGCACAATTTTCCTGATCATTCTTTACCCTCCTAAAATCCCTTTAAAAAAAATAGTGCCACAGCAGATCGAGGCGGCCGCGCAGCATGAGGTGTTTTCCGGAATAAGCCATGATCTCACGGATCTTCGCGCGCTGCATCTTGCCGTAGCAGTGTACGTGACAGTGCTTGCAAGTGGGTTTCGGGTCGAGCGGACATTTCTCCCGCTTCAGCTTGGCATAAGCCAAAAGCTCGGAGCACTCCTTGCAGAGCACGCCTTTCTGGCTTTTGTGCTTGCTCCGGCAGTAGCAACCGATGAAGGTTTCCAGGACCCTGATATCTTTTTCCTGCTTCACTCTCTTTTCCATGGTCGCCACCATAGCAGAACAAATCACCTTAAGTCATGACGAAAGTCAATTAAATCAACTCCGCACCCTTTGCCTTTGTGACTGATTTATGCTACTTTCCCGCGAATGAACACTAACATGGAAAAAGTCATCATCCCGCGCGAGGAGCATTCCATCTCCCGCTCGTTGCTCAGCCCCAACGGCGTAAAAGTGCTCTACAAACTCAGAGAGCACGGCTTCATCGCCTACCTGGTGGGGGGCGGCGTCCGGGACCTGCTCCTGGGGCGCGAGCCCAAGGACTTCGACGTCGTCACCGACGCCACCCCAAACCAGCTCAAGAAGCTGTTCCGCAACTGCCGCCTGATCGGGCGCCGCTTCCGCCTGGCCCACATTCATTTTCACGATGAAATAATAGAAGTCGCCACCTTCCGCTCCACCGTCGATGCCGCTGAAGCAGCCCAGGAAGAACTCGCCGAGGCCTTGCCCGAAGAGCCCGTCGAGGCTCCTGCCGAGGCAGAGCAGCTCGAAGAGGACCGCGACCGGAGGCGGCGCCGGCACCACCACGGCCCGCCCATCCTCAAGAGCGAGGATGGCATGGTGCTCAGGGACAACGTTTTCGGCACTCCCGAAGAGGACGCGGTGCGCCGTGACTTCACCGTCAACGCCCTGTTCTACAACATCGCCGACTTCTCAATCATCGACCACGTCGGGGGTATGGAGGACCTGAAAAACGGCTTGATCCGTACCATCGGCGACCCCATGGTCCGCTTCACCGAAGACCCGGTGCGCATGATCCGCGCCATCCGCTTCGCCTCCATGCTCGGCTTCAACATCGAACCGCGTACCGAGGCCGCCATCGAGGCGCTGTGCGGCACCATCAACAAGGCTACGCCGCCGCGCCTCTACGAAGAGGTGCTGAAGCTGCTCCTCATGGGGGCCGGCGAGCGCACCTACCAGATGATGCGCCACAGCGGGCTGTTTGAGCCGCTCTTCCCCCATTTCGACGCCTGGCTCTCCCGCGAGTCCGACTGTTACCCCCACGTCCGCGTCGGCAAGGCACTGGAATGGGTCGACGACCAGCTGGCCCAGGGAATCCCGGTCTCACCTTCTTTGTTGATAGCCCTGATGTTCGGGGAGTACCTGGAGGAGAAGGTAGCCCAGTTCCGTGACGAGGGGCTGCCGCCGCAGCAGGCGACCGACGCCGCCGTAGCCGCCTTCGCCGGAGAACTCGCTCCGACCGTGTCGGTGCCGAACCGGGTGCTGGTCGCGGTACGCGACATCCTCAACATGCAGCACCGTTTCCAGAAGACCCCGGGAAGAAACGGCCGCGGTGTGGTTGCCCGTCTGTCCTTCCGCGACGCGCTGCAGTATCTTCGTTTCATGGAGCAGCTCACCCCGCCAAAAAGGTCGCTGGGCGACTGGTGGGAGCGTTTTTCCGCGCAACAATCGGAAGGGGGGGAGTCCGCGCCCCCGCCCAAAGGCGAAGCGGCAGCCGCCGAAGGTGCCAAAAAGAAGCGGCGGCGGAAACGGCGGCGTAAGAAGCCGGGTGCGGCGCCGGAATAAAGCGGCCGGTCCCTTCCCCCTCCCCGCCCTTCCCCCTCCCCGCCCCTCCCCCTCCAGGGGAGGGAGTTATAGCGACATAAAGAAGCCCCTCATCCGTCTCGAATAGAGGGGCTTTTTCGTTGCCAATTGTCCCTTGTCAATCGTCAATTGCCTTTAGTTATCTCCGCCACCTCAAGCCGCTTGATCTTGTCGCGCAGTTCCGCCGCCCGCTCGAACTCCTGGGCCTTGGCCGCGGCCAGCATCTCCTTCTTCAACCGTTTCAGCGTCTTCTCCAGGTCCTTGGGGTTGAGGAAATCCTCGCCCTTCACCGGGACCGTGACATAGTCCTTCTCCTCGGGGGCCTGCAGCACATTGGCAATCAGCCTCTTCACGCTCTCCGGCGTGATGCCATGCTCCAGGTTGTAGGCCTGCTGCAGCTCGCGCCTTCTCAAGGTCTCGTCAATGGCATCCTTCATCGATCCGGTGATCTTGTCGGCGTACATCAGCACGCGCCCTGACACGTTCCTCGCCGCACGACCGCAGGTCTGGATCAGGGAGCGGGTGGAGCGCAGGAAGCCTTCCTTGTCGGCGTCGAGAATGGCCACCAGCGAAACCTCGGGGAGGTCCAGCCCCTCACGCAGCAGGTTGATGCCCACCAGCACGTCAAATTCCCCAAGCCGCAGGTCGCGCAGGATTTCCATGCGCTGGAAGGTGTCGATGTCCGAATGCAGGTAGCGCACCCGGATGCCGAGCTCGCGGTAGTAGTCGGTAAGCTCCTCCGCCATCCGTTTGGTGAGGGTGGTGACCAGGATGCGCTCGCCTCGCTCGGCGGTGAGCCGCACCTCGTGCAGCAGGTCGTCCACCTGCCCCGCCGCGGGACGCACCTCGATGACCGGGTCGATGAGGCCGGTGGGGCGAATCAGCTGTTCGACCACGACGCCGCCCGCCATCTTCAACTCGTACTCCGCCGGGGTCGCCGAGACGTAGATCGCCTGGTTCAATTTCCTGCTGAACTCCTGGAAGGTGAGTGGCCGGTTGTCCAGGGCTGAAGGGAGCCGGAAACCGAAGTTAACGAGGGTCTCCTTGCGACTGCGGTCGCCGCGGTACATCCCCCCCACCTGCGACACGGTGATGTGGGACTCGTCCACCACCAGCAAAAAGTCGTCGGGGAAGTAGTCGATGAGCGTGTAGGGAGGCTCCCCCGCCTGACGGCCGTCGAAGTGCCGCGAGTAGTTTTCTATCCCCTGACAAAAGCCCATCTGCTCCATCATCTCGATGTCGAAAAAGGTGCGCTGGTCGATGCGCTGCGCCTCCAGGAGCATGTTCTGCTCCTTGAAGTAGCGGATGCGCTCCTCGAGCTCGACCCGTATCTGCTCCACCGCCCGTTCCAGGGTCTGGCGGCTCGCCACGTAGTGCGAAGCGGGGTAGATGGCGAAGCGCGGCAGTTTCTGCAGCTGCACGCCGCGCAACGGGTCGATCTCCGAGATCGCCTCCACCGTGTCGCCCCAGAACTCGATGCGGATGGCGCGCTCGTCATCGTGCGCCGGGAACACCTCGACAGTGTCACCACGCACCCGGAAGCTGCCGCGGTGGAAGTCGACGTCGTTGCGCTCGTACTGGATCTCGACCAGGCGTTTCAAAAGCTCGTCGCGCCCGAGGTCGTCCCCCTCGCGCACCCGAATCTGCATCTCCTGGTACGATTCCGGCGAACCGATGCCGTAGATGCAGGAAACCGAGGCGACGATGATGACGTCGCGCCGGGTCAACAGGCTCCTGGTCGCGGCATGGCGGAACTTGTCAATCTCGTCGTTGATCGAGGAGTCTTTCTCGATGAAGGTGTCCGAGGAGGGGATGTAGGCTTCGGGCTGGTAGTAATCGTAATAGGATACGAAGTACTCGACGGCGTTGTTGGGGAAGAGCTCCTTGAACTCGCCGTAGAGCTGGGCCGCCAGGGTCTTGTTGGGGGCGAGCACCAGGGCCGGGCGGTTGCACTTGGCGATGACCTGCGCCATCGTGAAGGTCTTGCCGGAGCCGGTGACCCCAAGCAGGACCTGGTGCTGGTCGCCGCGCAGCACCCCTTCGGAAAGCTCTTCGATGGCGCGCGGCTGATCGCCCCGCGCCTGGAAACCGGTTACCAGTTCGAATTTGTCCATGCGCAGGATATTAACAGGATGAGGTGCGCCTTGGCAACAGGGGTGTCAGGCCGCGGCGCAGGTCCGCTGCGGCGGGAGCTGGTTCACGCTGAGCCAGTAGTTCATCACCTGCTTCATGTTTTCGCAGAACTGGCCGTAGTCCACCGGCTTGCGGATATAGCTGTTGGCACCCAGGCGGTAGCTGTCCAGGATGTCCTGCTCCTCGGTTGACGAGGTGAACACGATCACGGGGATGGAACGGGTCTTCGCCTCCTCCCTCATGCGGCGCAGCACCTCCAGGCCGTTGACCTTGGGGAGCTTCAGGTCGAGCAGCACCAGGAGAGGGGTCGGGATCGCCTCGCCGCCGTTGCGCCCGGTACCGAACAGGTGGTCCAGCGCCTCGGCGCCGTCGCGCGCCACCACGATTCCGTACGGCATGTGCTTGCGTATCGCCCTAAGGGTCAGAGCCTCGTCATCAGGATTGTCCTCGACCAGCAGGATCATCTTGTTCATCTGAGTCCTCCGTGTTTAGAGAGATAGTGGAGCATGTTTTTAACAAATTTGCGAATTGTTTACAATATTTTTTTAATAATTTTTCTTTTAGCACTGCTTTAATCGGAACTGTTGATTTTTCCGCCACCACTGTGCGATACTGCGGCATCTTACGCAATCAACAAAGGGAGGTCACATGTTTGGATTCGGCATGCCGGAGCTCATTATTATCCTGGTGATCGTGCTCGTGGTGTTCGGTGCCGGCCGGCTCCCGGAGATCGGCGGCGCGCTCGGCAAGAGCATCAGGAACTTCAAGAAGGCTTCCAGCGGCAAGGATGAAATTGAGATTAAAGCCGGACGTCCCGATGACGATAAGAAAGGGAGCTAGCTCCAGCTAATTAGTTTTTGCGCCCGTCGTTCAAAGGTCCCCGCGCTGTAGCTTGCGGGGACCTTTTGTTTTTTGGGCGTGGCATAACGGCAGCCAGGGAGTCACCGCGGAACTATCATGAGAAAACATCACAATGACGCCCCGCCCCCCCAGGGCGCCGGACAGATTGTTGAGCTGCTGGTTGCCACCGGCGTCATCAGCACGCAACAGCTCCACTACGCCCAGCGCGTGCACGGCAAATTGCAGTCCACCAAGACGCTGATCGACGTGCTCCAGGAACTGGAGTACATAAAGCGCGAGGACGTGGTGCGCACCCTGCGTGAGAACAGCCTCTCCATCCGGATTGGCGACTTGCTGGTCGAACTGGGCTACCTGAAGCAGAGCGAACTGCTCACCGCGCTCAACCTCCAGAAGGAAGGTGGCACGCCGCGCAAGATGCTCGGGGACATCATCGTGGAGAAGGGATTCATCGAGGAGCGCCGGCTGACCGAGGTGCTTTCCTTCCAGCTTGGCTTCCCGATGGCTGAGTTGGAGTTCCGCAAGCTGGATCGCAAGCTCTTCGCCAAGGCCCCTTTCGAGGTGTTCCGGGACGAGCTCTTCGTCCCGTACGCCCTCGAGGACGATGGCACCACGCTGGTCGCTTTCGCGAACCCGCTGGAGAAGTACTCGCGTCTATCCGCCGAGAAGATTTTCGGCAGGAACGTGAAGCCCGCCATTGCCACCCGTACCGCCATCCTCTCCGCCATCACCGCCGCCCAGAAGACCGCCGGCGAGGACGTCGTGGTGCCCGACGAGACCACCGTGGTGGGGATGATCAACAAGCTGTTCGATGATGCCATGACCATGGGAGCGAGCGACATCCACATCGAGCCGCTCCGGGACCGGCTGCGCATACGGCTGCGCCACGACGGGGTCATGATGCCGCACATGGAGCTCTCGCTCGACCTGGCGCCGCAGCTCTCCTCGCGCATCAAGGTCATGGCCCAGGCCGACATCGCCGAGAAAAGGCGCCACCAGGACGGGCGCATCATCTACGAGAGCCGGCTGCACGGCTTCAACCTCGACATGCGCGTTTCCTTCTACATCACCATCTTCGGCGAGAAGATCGTGCTGCGCCTTTTGAACAAGAAGGAAGCCATCCTCGAGGTGTCCCAGATCGGCATGGCGCCGCGCATGCTCAAGCAGTTCATGGAAGACGCCCTGGAGACCCCGTCGGGGGTCATGATCATCACCGGCCCCACCGGCAGCGGCAAGACCTCGACCCTCTACGGCTGCGTCAGCCACCTCAACAACATCAACACCAGCATCATCACCGCCGAGGATCCGGTGGAGTACGTCATCGAGGGGGTCTCCCAGTGCTCCATCAACCAGAAGATCGGGGTGACCTTCGAGGAGACCCTGCGCCACATGGTGCGCCAGGACCCGGACGTAATCGTCCTGGGCGAGATCCGCGACACCTTTTCCGCTGATACCGCCATCCAGGCCGCTCTCACCGGGCACAAGGTGCTCACCACCTTCCACACCGAGGACAGCATCGGCGGCCTGTTGCGCCTGATGAACATGCAGATCGAGTCGTTTCTGATCTCCTCCACGGTGGTCTGCGTGGTGGCCCAGCGCCTGCTGCGCCTGGTCTGCAACGACTGCGCTGAGCCCTACATTCCCGCACCTGCGGAATACGGCCGCATGGGGATGTCGGCAAAGGACCTGGCCGGGGCCAACTTCCGGGCCGGGCGCGGCTGCACCAACTGCCGTTTCACCGGGTTCAAGGGGAGAAGCGCCGTCTTCGAACTGCTGGTTTTGAACGAGCCGGTTAAGGAAGCGATCCTGCAAAACCGGTCCTCCGCTGAGATCCGCAGGCTGAGCATGGAAACCTCGGGACTGGTTACTCTCTTCGAGGACGGCCTGGTCAAGGCGGCCAACGGACTCATTTCGCTCCAGGAGGTGCTGCGTGACCTCCCCCGCATCGGGGCGCCCCGGCCACTCATGGAACTGCGCCGGCTGCTCGGCTATTAAGGAAACTACCAGATGCACAGGAGAGCAGCCGACATGAACCAGCAAACCTCAATCGTTGAGGTGATTAAGGCGCGACTCGCGGAGGGGCGTCTCAGCATACCCGTATTCCACGCGGTAGCTCTCAGGCTGCAGCAGGCGTTGGCTCGTCCTGATTTCGACATCAAGGAGGTGCACCAGCTGTTGAACGCTGATCCGGGCATCGCGACCGGCGTCCTCAGGGCGGCCAACTCCGCCTTCTACGCCGGCCTCACCAAGGTAAGCACGATCCGGGAGGCGATCATCAGGCTGGGCGCCAACGAGGTGGCCAACCTCGCCATGGTGACCACACAGCAGGACCTGTACCGTTCCAACGACACACGCTACAACGCGATCATGCAGACGCTCTGGAAGCACTCTTTCTGCTGTGCGGTGGGGAGCAAATGGCTGGCGCAAAAGGTGGGATTCGCGGCGCAGGCACAAGAGGCATTCTTGGGCGGGCTGCTGCACGACTTGGGCAAACTTTTCCTGCTGAAGTGCATGGAGGAGGTGTGCCGCGAGCAGCATTTCAACGGGGTAACCAGCCAGGCGGTGTTGAGGGAGGTGCTCGCGACGCTGCACGTGGAGCAGGGATACCAGCTCATGGTGCAGTGGCAGATGCCGCAGGTCTACTGCGACATCGTGGCCGGACACCAGCAGGAGCGCTGGGACCAGGCCAACGTGCTTCTGGCCATGGTACGCCTGGCGAACCTGGCCTGCCGCAAGTTGGGCATCGGCATGAACCGCGACCCCTCGGTCCTACTCTTTGCCTCGGCCGAGGCACAGGTGCTTGGTCTCAAGGAGACTGCCTTGGCGGAACTGGAGATCATCGTCGAGGACGCGCTCGCCGTTCCCATTTCAAGTGAATAAAGTACGCGCGGCGGCACAAGCTCAGTGCAGCCACCGCTTGAGCAGTTCCGGATTAAGCGGTTTCGGCAGGACGGCCACAACGCCCAGGCTCTTACACTGTTCGAGGTCCTTGGGATCCTCCGAGGACGACAGTGCAAAGACCTTGAGCCCCTTGGTGCGGTCGTCGTTGCGCAACCGCTGCAGCACCCCGACCCCGTCAATCTTGGGCAGCTTCATGTCCAGCAGTATGAAATTAGGTTCATGGTGTGCCCCCCAGGTGCTCCCCTCCCCCAGGAGCATCCCCAACGCTTCAGCCCCGTCGCGCGCAACCGCCACCTTGTCGTAGCCCGCTTTCTTCAGGGCTCGCAAGGCGAGTTCTTCGCAATTGCTGTTATCTTCAACCAACAAAATCTCAGCTTCTTGCATAGCGCCTCCCACTACTGCGGTTCAGGGTTCGTTACTGTCAAACAGCGGTGGTGATTCGACCGGTACTCCACCAATAAGTTAATTAACGTTTAACATTATTTTCTTTAACTATTACCGTAATTCCCGTTACAGCACAGCTTCAGGCTCATTCTGGAAGTTGCGAAAGATGCCATCATATGATCTGTCATAGACAGCGATTTCGCTGGCGCCGCCGCACTCATAGTGCGGAGAGGAGAATCTTTTGTGAAAGGGCTGCTTTTCGCTATGACTCTGTCGCCTCTACCCTCTGAGTTAGGAATCATTTTATATCATACATTAAGCTATACACAAGTAGGATTTTTCGAAACTGACACAAAAAAGGCGCTGCGGCAGTCAAATTCACACTGCCACAGCGCCCTTGTTTGTGCCCGTTGCTGCTGCTATCCCTCGACCGGTGCTCCCCGTGAGGGCTTGCGCCCCTCCCGCTTGCTCCTTTGGAAGGCGAGCGCTGTCTCGTGCTGCTGCTCCTTGCCGAGGGCTTTGCGCGCCAATTTGAAGACCTCTTTCTCCTCTTCCTGCATGTGGTGCTCTACGATCTCGCTGAGCACCTGCAGTTTGGCTATCCAGCGCTCGTCATCCACCGCCAGGGCCTGGAAGGTTCCCAACAAGGTCTTGGTCACCTGGTGCTCCTCGAAGGACTGCAGCACCTTGTCGCGCATCTCCTCGTTTTGCTCCAGCACACTGTAGAAGAAGCGCTCTTCCCCTTCCATATGCAGTTCAAGTTCTTCCTCCAACTGCGAAAAGAGCTTTTGCAGGGAGGAAATATCCTTCTTGCCCGCCTTCTGGGCCTTGTCGAAAAGGTAGCGTACCTTCTCGTGGTCCTGCTTCAGCACATCGAAGATGGTCATTTCCGCCCCGGTGTGCGCCTCGCTCGACTTCTGGCTTGTTGGCATCTGGTTTCTCCTTTTTGGGCACCACGGCTCCTGGTGCCGATACATGTAGGGGCGAACTTGCGTTCGCCCCCGCGTTACAACTACCCAATTTTCATACTGCTCTTACGCCATGCCCCTCGGCTTGGGCTTATCGGAGTTGGCGAAGTCCGCCTTGGACTCGCCCTCGGACCCGATGTCGGTCGCGCCGGTCTGCTTCAGTATCTCGATGGCGCGCTTTTTCCAGTCTGCGTTGTCGCAGTGAACCGACAGGAGGATGCCACCTTCCTTAACGCGCCCCTCGTAGCGCTTGGCCTCGTACTCCGGTATCCCCATGCCGATGAGCGCCCCGGCGATACCGCCGATCACCCCGCCTGCGCCCACACCCGCCAACGCCGCTACGATCGGGCCCGCAGCGATGAAGGGACCGACCCCCGGGATGGCCAGGGCGCCGATGCCGGAGAGCCAGCCCAGCGCACCTCCGATCACCGCACCGGTCCCCGCGCCTGCCGTCGAGCCTTCCGGGACCTTGGTGTGTTTCTCGTGAGCGAAGTCCTTGGTACCGACGTTCTCGGAGAACAGGACCGAGATGTCGGTGTTACGGAAGTCCGCCGCGCGCAGCGAGTCGACTGCCTGTTCAACGCTGTCGCGGCTGCGGTAGATGCCGAAAACTGCCGTGTTCTTTGCCATGTCAGGCCTCCTTTTTCTGGTACTGCCGGATTGCGGTGCCCGCTTATTTCTTCTTCGGAGGCTCAGGCACCTTGGCTCCCTTCTCGCGCGCCTCCGAAAGACCGATGGCTACGGCCTGTTTGCGGTCGGTGACCTTCTTGCCGCTGCTACCGCTCTTCAGTTCCCCCTTCTTGAACTTGTCCATCACCTCGTGCACCGTTTCCTGGGCCTTCTTCCCGTACTTGGCCATCGAGTCTTCCTCCTCCCTCGTCCACGTCGCTAGATCCGTCCCAGGAGCACCAGGATCAGCAGGATCAGCAGAACCAGCCCCAGGCCGCTACTTGGGTAGTACCCCCACCCGGCGCTGTAGGGCCACGTGGGGAGTGAACCGATGAGCAGCAAGATCACGATTATCAACAAAATCAGTCTCATGGCTTCCTCCTTTTCTCCCCGGTTATCCGTTGCTGTTGCATCACTTGTGTCGGCCGAGCGCGTCAACGTTTCTCTCGAAGGTGGGCAGAATGGCCTTGATGAAGGCGTTGCGGATCAGCTCGATGACGACCTGCCAGGTGCTGGTCTTCGGGTTCTGCAGCGGCCCCGAGATGTCCGCCTTGGTGGCCACCTGATCATGGGGCCTGTTTTCCAGCAGCTTGGCGATCCCCCCCACGAGCATCTCGTACACTTTGTGAAAGAACCCTTTGTTCTTGTCCTGGCGACGGTCGTAGACCTTCATGTCCTTGAAGAAGGGCTTGATGTAGCCGTTCACCCTGTTGTTCTTCACGTGCAGTTCTGTCACCAGCGAAAAGGTGCCGGCGGTGACATCGAAGTTACCGTAGGTTCGCAGCAGGTCGTTCAGCGAGGCGAGCTGGGTGTTGGTGATTTTCAGGTAGAGGTCCAGGTCAGGGCCCTTATTCTCTGGGCGGAAGGTCGCCTTGGCCTCTGTAATTCCGCTCCCCATGAACTTGCCGGAGAGTCGCGCCGTGGCCGGCCCCTTGGAAAACTGGTTGGAGAAGTTGTCCAGGTAGAGATTCGCCTCGGACAGGAACAGGCGGAGTTTTTTGCCACCGTACTCGTTGACGAATCCGACGTTGGACTCGGTCAGGCTGAAATGATCGATGGTGAGGATGAGGTCTGGCTTGTTGCTGACCTCCTTGGCCGCCTTCTTGACTTTCTGGGCTCTTCTCGATTCCGCTCGGGCGGTCTCAGGGGTATGGATATAGTCGAGCTTGACGCCGTGGATGGCCAGTTTCTTGAGCCGGACTGTCTGCACCTTGCGGCCGTACTCCACGTTGCCGCTCGCAGTCAGGGTGCCTCCCTCGATCCTGACGTTGGACCGGGCCGCCATGGGCGCGAAGTAGGCGATGGGAACCTTGGCCAACTCGATGGCAGCCTTCACCGCCGGGGTCGGTTCAGCCAGGAAGTTCGCCCTCCCATCTACGGTGCCGTGCCCGCTGCCGAAGATGTCGGTTTCCAGGTGGAAGTTCGATGGATACACCTTGTCGGGCAGATGTATATTGCGGATGTTGTCGGCGGACAGGTTCAGGTTGGAGAGTTTCAGCGGCCGCTTCGGGTCCTGGTCGATGTAGCTGAGACTGCCGTCGGTGATCTGCAAGAGGTTGATCTTGAGAGGGTAGATGGCCTCGAAGGCCTGTTGCCACCCCTTTTGCTTCATGGGGACCTTGCTGGCCGCTTCAGTTTTGAGCTGCAACAGGTTCACGTGAACCTTCGGCCCGTGCAGCGTCATATCACCAACCAGCTTGCCGGAGAGGATCTCGCGCCACTGCACGCTGGCCCTCAGGTAGGGGAACTCGGCCACCGGCGGCTGGGGGTGGGCCTCCTGGGAAATGGTCAACCCTTTCAAGGTGATGGAAAGGCCGATGAGGCTGAAGTGCAGCTTGGGAAGCCGTACCTTGTACCCCTTGAGGCTCTGGTTCATGCGTCGTTCCGTGGTGCGCCGCAGCGGCTCGTCGATGAAGAAGCTGGCGATGAAGACGATCAACACCAGGGAGACCACGATCCCCACGATCCAGAGCAGCGCCTTCGGTAGTGCCGGCATACGACGTGTGCCCTGTGGCACCGGCTCATTCGGTTCAACCATAACAATCTCCAAGGGTTACGGCAGGCGATACAGGGCAAGATAAAAACACGCTAATAAATGTATGCGGTGCACCTGCTTTGTCAATCGCGGCTCGCGCTTTAAGTCCTGTCGTCAGCACAAAAATAAAGGCGGTACCTGGTGGGTGCCCAGTCGGAAAAGTCGGCCCGTAGGCCATGATGTGGATGCGCGCCCTTGCGCAATGATGGTAAAATGCGAGCTGTACCAGAACTAGACGCTGGCAAGGAAAGGTCTGCAACCGAGGAGGTTAACGATGAGAGCTATGTGGTCGGGGTCGATAAGCTTCGGCTTGGTGAACATCCCCGTGAAACTTTACAGCGGCTCGCAGAGCAACTCGCTCGATCTGGACATGCTGCGCAAGAACGACCTCTGCCCGATCAAGTACCTGCGGGTCTGCAAGACCGACAACAAGGAAGTCCCCTACGAGGAGATCGTCAAGGGGTATGAGTACAGTGACGGCGAGTACATCGTGCTCACCGACAAGGACTTTGAGAACGCGAGCCTTGAGAAGACGCACCTGATCGATATCGTCGACTTCATCGATGAGAGGGAGATCGACACCCGGTTTTTCGAGAAGCCGTATTACCTGGAGCCGGACAAGAGCGGGCCCAAGGCTTATGCGCTGCTCAGGGAGGCGCTGAAGCGCTCCGGAAAGGTGGGGGTCGCCTACTACGTGCTGAGGAACCGCGGCAGCCTGGGCATCGTCCGGCCGCTGGATGACCTGCTGGTTTTGAACCAGATCCGGTATGCCACGGAGGTGCGTGACGCTTCTGACCTGAAGCTCCCCGGCAACGAGCAGGTGCGTGAGCAGGAAGTGACCCTGGCGTTGTCGCTCATCGACCAGTTGACCGTGAAGTTCGACCCGGCCAAGTACAGGGACCAGTACATCGACGATCTGAAGCGGATGATCGAAGAGAAGGCGCAGGGACGCCAGCCTACCCCGGCCAAGGCCGCGCCGCCGCCGAAGGTGGCCGACATGATGGCCCTTTTGAAGGAGAGTTTGAAGCAGAAGCGCAAAGAAGCCGCCTAGTTCAGCTGCGGATTGCTGCCCCCTTCCCCCTCCCCGTCCCTCCCCCTCCGGGGGAGGGGGCTTCCCCCGCCGGCCGGCCACAAACTTCACAAGCTCCAGCAGCTCCACTGCCCACAGCCTGCCCACAGCCTCCCACTCTCCCACTCTCCCACTCTCCCACTCTCCGGTAGTTCCGCCGCTCCCTCCAGCTCCCTCCAGCTCCCATACTTCCCATACTTCCCATACTTCCCATCATTCTCGTAGCTCCCATAACTCCCATATTTCCTCCCCACCCCGTTGCAAACCCACTACCTTATGTTAGTTTGTTCTAATTCTAAAAACTGAGGACCTTAATAAGAGCGAGCGGCAGCAGCTTCCAAGGGAGGATAAAGCATGGAACCGAGTGAAACCGAACGCGGCCAGTCGAGAGAATGGCGAAGAGACAGGCGGGTGAACGTGGGCCCCGCCGAGCGGAAGGCGTCTGTCATCGGCGGTGCCGCCCTGGCGGTATCGGGTCTGAGATGCATCAGCAAGCGTAATTACGCCTCCGGCCTGGCGATGATGCTGGCGGGAGGCATGTTCCTGTACCGGGGGCAAACCGGGCACTGCGGCATCTATGACGCGATGGGGGTCGATACCGTGCACACACACAACTCAGCCTTGACCATAACCAAGGCCGTCACTATCGGCCTGCCGCCCCAGGAGGTGTACGAATTCTGGCGCAACCTCGAGAACCTGCCCCGCTTCATGAGGCACCTGGAGTCGGACGGGGATCTCGTTCAGGAGATCCATGTTCTTCTGCATCTTGGCGATCAGCTTGAGATCGGAGGGGTCCTGCAGCAGCTGGCTCGACATCTCTTCGAGGCGGCGCCGCATGAAGTATTCGGTCCCCGGCTCCTCGATTGCGACGCCCCAGGTTCGGATCTGGCTCACGATCCTGCGCACCTGGTCCGCGTCCACCTCGTCCTCGCTCATGGCGTGCCTGAGCGCCTCGTTGAGCGCCGGTTGCGCCACGGCCATGAAGATGTGCGGCACCGGGACCCGGGTCTCCTTGACGAACTCCATCAGCGGCCGGCTGCGCTCGTACATCTCCTGGTAGCTCGCGATCTCGTCCTCCATGTTCTGCTTGATGATCTGGTTGATGATCTTGCGCTGCTCATCGCTGAAGAGGTTGATCAACGAGAAACTGTGGGTGCCGAAGTGCTTGTCCATCAGGGTGACCAGGTCGGTGTAGAGTCCCTTGTCGAAGGCGCCGCTCATCTCCTCGCGCATGGCGGCGTAGGCACCCGCGTCGCAAACCTCCTTGACGCCCCCCTTGAAATCGTGGCTGCCGATGCGCATGACGCAAAAGGTGAGGCAGGCCTCCTCCTCGGTGATCTCGCTGGCCACGTGGATGCGCCCCATGGCCATGACGGCGTCCGGGGTGGAGAGCTTGGTGTAATCCTCCTTGGCGATGGCGTAGCAGTAGATCTGTGAGTGCTCCTCGTACTCCTCGTAGAGGGAGCTGAAGGCGTAGTGGGCTCCGACCTTGACCAAGTCGAGCCTGATCGGCAACACGAAGTTCTGGTAGATCCAGAGCCCGTCGTGGTGCTCGGGGATGTTGCTCTTGGCCTCCTTAAGGCGGTCCAGGAATGCCTTTTCCACGTTGCCTTCGGCGACTCCTTCGGAAAGCTGCAAGGCACGACTCGCGTAGTCGATCACCTGCACGGTCTCGAGGCCGGAGAGTTCGTCGAAGAACCAGCCGCAGCTCGTGTACATGAGCATGGCGTGGCGCTGCATCTCCAGCATCTTGAGCGCCATGATTTTCTCGTCTTTGGAAAGCTCGCGCGAAGCGTGCTGGGCCAGGAAGCGCTCCGCCTGCTCCATGCCGCGGTCCAGGATCACCTCGATGTAGGCATCGCGGGCCTGCCACGGGTCCTTGAACAGCTCGCGCCCCTTCTGCTCGAACGCCTTGGCGAGGCGGTCCCGCAGCCAGTCCAGCGAAGTGCGCAGCGGGGTGCGCCACTGCTGGTTCCACCCCTGGATGCCGCCCGAGCAGCCGCAGTCGCTGTTCCAGCGCTCGACGCCGTGGGCGCAGCTCCAGGAGGTCCGTTCGCGGATCTTCACCTCCATTGCCGGGGGGCAGAGTTCCAGGTACTCGCCGTAGTTGGTGAGCCGCGCCAGGTTGTTCCCTTCGATGTGGTTCAGGCAGGCTGCCAGCGCCATGTCGCCGAACTTCTGGTGGTGGCCGTAGGTCTCGCCGTCGGTGGCGATGTGCATCAGCTGCGGCCAGTCCCGGTCCTCGGTGAAGCCGCCTACCAGTCGGCCCGCGAGGGCTTCACCGCTGTCGAGCAGGTTCTCGAAGGCGACCGCCCGGGAGATCGGACCGTCGTAGAAGAACAGGGTAATGGAGCGCCCGGTGGGGAGCTTGCAGAGGTAGGCCCGGGTCGGATCGATCTCGGTTTCGGTCCACTCCTCGGCCCCCAGCGCGCGGTATGCCTCGGCCTGGTGCGGCGCAAGCACGGTGTACTTGATCCCCTGCTCCGCCAGTATGCCCAGGGTCTCCAGGTCGACCGCGGTTTCGGCGAGCCACATCCCCTCGGGGAAGCGGCCGAAGCGTTTCTGGAAGTCGGCGATGCCCCACACCACCTGGGTGCGCTTGTCGCGCGCGTTGGCCAGCGGCATGATCATGTGGTTGTAGACCTGGGCGATGGCCGAGCCGTGCCCGGAGCGCCACTCCATGCTCTGCTTGTCCGCCGTGAGAATCGCGTTGTAGATGTTGGGGGCGGCCAGTTCCATCCAGGAGAGGACGGTGGGGCCGAAGTTGAAGCTGATCTTGGCGTAATTGCTGGTGATGTCCATGACGCGGCTGTCGCCGTCCAGGATGCGCGACGCCGAGTTGGAGGCATAGCATTCGGCCGTGATGCGCTCGTTCCAGTCGTGGTAGGGAAAGGCAGAATCCTGTATCTCCACCGCCTCGAGCCACGGGTTTTCCCGGGGAGGCTGGTAAAAGTGTCCGTGGATGCAGACGAAACGCTCCTTAGCTTGCTCCATGGTCTCCTCCTGTAAGATTAGTGCTGTAGACCACCACGCTGAATGGGTTGATCCTGATCATGGTCCGTTGGTTGCCGCCTGCATCCCCTCCATCCACGCGCTCCGGCGCGTCCTCTCCCGGCCCGCGCCAGTGCTGGGCCGACGAGTCGAGCACCCGCTGCCAGATTCCCGGCGGCAGGACGAGCGGGACCTCCTGCTGAATGTTGCTGAAACTGAACAGGCAAAGAACCGAGTTGTCGCCGCTCCACCTCCTCAGGAAGAGGACCTTCTGTTCGGGGAGACCGGAGACCGCCATGGCGTCACGCTGGAACACCTGCAACGCCGGAAGGCTCTTACGCAGCACGAAAAGCTGCTTGTAGAAGGCGAGGATGACCGCCTGCTCCCCCTCCTTCTGGGTCCCCACGTCGACGATGGACTCCTCGAAGGTGGACTCGGCTGCCGGGTCCGGGATATCCTCCTCGCAAATTCCGGAGGCGTGCTCCTCGTGCTTTCCCTTGCGCACCAGTTCCACGAGTTCGGGATCGGTGTGGTCGATGAAGTAGCGGAACGGGGCGCGCTCGCCGTATTCCTCCCCCATGAACAGCAGTGGCAGGTAGGGGGACAGGATCACTGTGGCGGCAGCCAGGAGCAGCTGGTTCAGCGGGAGCGTCGCGCTCAGCCGGTCGCCGCACTTGCGGTTGCCGACCTGGTCGTGGTTCTGCGAGAAGACCACGAATTGGCTGCCCGGATGATTCTCAGTCGGGCCACCGTGGCGCCGCCGACGGTAGCGGGAATACTGGCCGGTATAGACGAAGGCTTCCTCGAAAGCTTTTTGCAGCTGGCTGAACTGGCCGAAGTCTTCGTAGTAGCCGGTCACCTCGCCAGTGAGGAGGGCTCGCAGCGCATGGTGGAAGTTGTCGCACCACTGGGCGTCGAGGCCGAATCCGCATTTCTCCGGCGAGTTGATAAGGCGCACGTCGTTGGTGTCGTTCTCGGCGAAGAGGTAGAAGTGCCGCCCCAGCCGCTCCCGGTGCTGGCGAATCTCGTCTGCCAGGCAGCGCAAAAGTGGCTTGGGAGTCTGATCGAAGATCCAGTCCACCGCGTCCAGGCGCAGCGCGTCGAAGCGAAATTCTGTGAGCCAGTACGCCACGTTGGACAGGAAGTACTCCAGGACCGGATCGCTGTCGGCGTCGTCCAGGTTCATGGCTCGTCCCCAGGGGGTGCGGTACTTGTTGGTGAAGTAGGGGCCGAAGTCGTCGAGGTAGCACCCTTCCGGGCCGAAGTGGTTGTAAACCACGTCCAGCACCACGGCGAGACCTTTTCTGTGGCAGGCGTTCACCAGTCTTCTGAGCCCTTCCGGCCCGCCGTAGTTGCTCTGCGGCGCGAAGTGGTACACGCCATCGTAGCCCCAGTTGCGCTTGCCGGGGCACTGCGACACCGGCATCACCTCGAGCGCGGTGATGCCCAGGTCGACCAGGTAGTCGAGGTGCTGGACCACGGCTTCGAAGGTCCCTTCCCTGGTGAAGGTGCCGACGTGGATCTCGTAGATACGGTACTGTTCCAGCGGGATGCCGAGCCACCCCTCCTCGCTCCAGAGGAACTGCTCCGGGTCGACCACCTGTGACGGCTCGTGGACGCCCTCCGGCTGGAAGCGTGAGACCGGGTCGGGGAACGTTTTTCCGGAATCGAGCTGGTAGAGGTAGCGGTCGCCATCGGCAACGCCGGGGACGGTGACGGAGTAGTAGCCTTTCCCCTCCGGCTGCATAGCCATTGTCCCGGTCGCCTTGCCGGACAGGATCAGCACGTTCACCGTCTTGGACTTGGGAGCCCAGACCCGGAACTGCGTCCCCCCCTCCTTCAAGACCGTTGCCCCCAGCTCGACGCGCCAGCCACCCGCTACCATACCCACCTCCGCCAACCATGGCCGCGCCTCTCATGAGACCGCCGTCGGATACTTAAAAAAATACTAACCAAAGATACATTAGCGGCTCTTCATGTCAACGTGCCACGAGACGCTGCTTCGCAGAAGATGAGTACCGTCCGCCCTGCTGTTAATGAAAATAAGAGCCCGGATCCAAAGGGCCCGGGCCGTTGGGTTCGTACCTACTCAGGAACTCTCGCCCCCCTCCAATGACGGGAGGGGACGGGGGGTGGGTGAAGCCGCAAACAGCCGCAATAATTGCCTCTTCCCCTACCCCCTTCCCCCCTCCCGCAAGGGGAGGGGGCTGCAGCCAACCCAGCAGCTTGCAGGAGGACGAAAAAAAAGGCCGGCACCTTGGGTGCCGGCCTCCTTACGCTTTCGTTGTCAATCGTCCATTGTCAATTGTCCATTGCCTTCCCTCTACTTGCGCAGGGTGGGAATCGCCTCGCGGATGAACGAGAGGTGGCGCTGCTCGTCGGCGTAGTTCGCGCGCACGATGGCCGAGATGTCCACCGGGAAGTCGAGCTTCGATGCCTCCTCGTAGCGGCTGGTGGTCAGGCGCTCGTTGCTCTCCATCGCCTCCAGCGCCCCCTTCGAACCGGTCAGGCTGCGCAGGGCCGTGAAGCCGGAGATGAGGAACCCCTTGAAGTCGGAAGAGAGTTCCGGAGGGGTCCCTCCTAGCTCCAGCATCTTCGCGGAGAGGAGGTCGATGTGTTTGCGGTGGTCCGACTGGAATTGGATCAGCTTGTCCTTGATGGCCACCTCGTTCACATTCTTGATGGCCTGGTCATAGGCGTGGGTGGCATCCACGTCAAGCTGAATCAGTTTTTCCAATTGGTCGAGTATGTCGTCTCTGTTCATGCTTTCCTCCGGATCAGCTTTTGGTATTGTTTGCACGCGGAGCGTGACCCCGCGGGAAAACCGCTCTCCCTCCTGCAGTCAGCATGAAGCCGATAACATGACGACGTTATTCCTCCCGCATCTTCTCGATCAGGACCCAATCATGGCCCGTCGACTTGTGGTGGTTCTCCCCCACCTCGCGCGCCATCTCCTTGCTGCTCATCCAGTCCGTTATGGCGCCGCAGCCGTCCTTGCAGTCCGGCAGGTAGATGTACTTGGTGTAGTCGAAGTCCATGTGGCGCCTCCTCTCCCGCTGGTTGTCAGTTGCAGTCCTCCGCCCAGAGGCAGCCACTTTGGCCGCACTGGGACGCCTGCCCCGAATCGAAACACGCAATATTCCCTTCTTTGCTTTGGATGAGGCGAATCAGTTCGCCTTTTTTCAGCTTCCCGCTGGAGATGTCCATCCTTTGGGCAATTTCCTTGATGTCCTGGACCTTCATGCTTCTTCTCCTTTCTGGTGCCCGGTCGGGCTGGATAGGCCAAAATTGGCGACGTCTAATAATCTAGCCGCCGGTCCCTTTTTGTCAATCTCCCGGTCCCTGCTGCTGTGATAGACTCATGTGCAGCCAAAGGAGGTGTTCTCATGGGACTGGAGGAGTATCAGCGCAAGAGGGATCTGAGCAAAACGCCTGAACCGCAAGGGAAAGGTGGCAGATCCGTGAAGTCGCTGCGTTTCGTGGTCCACAAGCACGCCGCCTCCCATCTGCATTATGATTTTCGGCTGGAGATAGACGGGGTGTTGAAGAGTTGGGCGATTCCCAAGGGGCCGTCGCTCGACCCGGCAGTGAAGCGGCTGGCCATGATGGTGGAGGACCATCCGTACGAGTATGGCGATTTCGAGGGAGTGATCCCGAAGGGGAACTACGGCGCCGGCGAAGTGATCATCTGGGATACCGGCACCTTCAATGCTGCCGGGAGTGAGGCCCCAGAGCAGAGTCTGAAGCTTTTACGCGAGGGGCTACAGAAAGGAGATCTGAAGTTCATCCTGCACGGAGAGAAGCTCAATGGCGAGTTCGCCCTGGTGCGCATAAAGGGTGACAAGGGGAACTCGTGGTTGCTGATCAAGAAAAAGGACCAGTTTGCCAGCAGCGAAGACGTGACCCTCCAGGAACGTTCCGTAGTGAGCAACGCCACCATAGAAGATGTGCGTGCCGGCCGGATGCCGCTGCGCCCGCCGGTCCAGGCCCATCAGGCGTCCCCCCTCCCGCCCTCCCCCCTCCAGGGGGAGGAGCAAACCCCGTCGAGTGTTTCTCTAACTTCTTCCAGCCCTACTAACTCTCCCGGGTCCACCGGGTCCACTCCGTCCACCGGGTACACTGCGTCCACGCTTCCAGCCCGTCTGTCCCCCATGCTCGCCACCTCCGCTGCCGAGCCCTTCGACGACCCTGACTGGCTCTTCGAAATAAAATGGGACGGCTACCGCACCATCGCCGAGGCCACCGGCAAAAACGTCGCGCTTTACTCGCGCAACAACCTCTCTTTCAACAAGAAGTTCCCCACCGTGGCCGCTTCGCTGGCCTCCCTGGGCATCGAAGCCGTCCTCGACGGCGAGGTGGTGGCGCTGGACGAAACCGGCCGCTCCTCTTTTCAACTGCTGCAAAACTACCAGCGCACCGGCCGCGGCACCATCGCCTACTTCGTCTTCGACCTCCTCTACCTCAACGGCGAAGATTTGCGTAACCAACCGCTTTTGGCCCGCAAGGAGCGACTGCGCGCCTTGCTTTCCGTCCTTCCCGACCTCCCCGACATCCGCTACAGCGACCACGTTATGGAGACCGGCAAGGAGTTCTTCGAACTGGCGCGCCAGAACAACCTGGAGGGGATCCTGGCCAAACGCGCCACGAGCCTGTACCAGACCGGAAAGAGAAGCAAGGATTGGCTGAAAATCAAAGTGCGCCTGCAGCAGGAGGCTGTCATCTGCGGCTTCACCCAGCCGCGCCGCAGTCGGAAAGGTCTCGGGGCATTGGTACTTGGCGTCTACGAGGACGAACGGCTGGTCTGCATCGGCTTCGCCGGTGGGGGCTTCGATGACGCGGGCCTCAAGGAGATGTACGAACTGCTGCAGCCGCTGGTTCAGGAGAAGTCACCATTCCAGCAACCGGTGAAGTCCGACATGCCGATCACATGGGTGAGGCCGGAGCTGGTCTGCGAGGTGGAGTTTTCCGAGTGGACCGACGAGAACGTCATGCGCATGCCCATCTACCTGGGACTCAGGGAGGACAAGGACCCGAAGAGCGTGGTGCGTGAGCTGGTCGCCTCCGCTCCGCCCCCGCTCCCCGAGCCCGAGGCAGAGCCATCCCCCCCCCGTCAGACCGAGCGCAAGAAAGGGACGAGCGGTAAGAAAGGACAGGACGAACTACTGATCCTGGACGGCCACCGGCTCGAGCTTTCCAACCTGGACAAGGTGTTCTGGCCAGACCAGGGGTACACCAAGGGGGACGTCATCAACTACTACCGCACGGTCGCCCACGCCATGCTCCCCCACCTGGTCGATCGCCCGGAGTCGCTGTACCGTACCCCTAACGGCATCGCCGAACCGGGCTTTTTCCAGAAGGAGGCAGGCGAACTGCCACCGTCGTGGATCACCACCCGCGAGATCCACTCAAAGCACGTGGACAAGAACATCAAGTTCTTCGTCTGCCAGGACGAGGCGACCCTCATCTACATGGCCAATCTCGGCTGCATCGAGATCAACCCCTGGCTGTCGCGTCTGCGAAACCTCGACAACCCGGACTACTTCGTGATCGACCTCGACCCCGAAGACATCCCGTTCGCCAAGGTAATCGAGACGGCGCTGGCAGTCCGGGAGGTGCTGGATCGCGCCGGCGCGGTAAGTTTTCCCAAGACCTCCGGTGCCACCGGCATCCACATCTACGTCCCGCTGGGCGCCAGGTACGACTACGACGCCGCGGGCAATTTTGCCCAAGTCATCGCTACCCTGGTGCACCACAAGGTCCCCGAGTTCACCAGCATCCTGCGCAGCCCCAAGCTGCGCCAGAAAAAGGTCTACTTGGATTTCCTGCAGAACAAGCCCGGACAGACGCTGGCCGCCCCCTACAGTATCCGCCCCAGGCCCGGAGCAACCGTGTCGGCCCCCCTCAAATGGGAGGAAGTGAAACCGGGCCTCGACCCGAGCCAGTTCACCATCATCACCATGCCGGGGAGGCTGGAGCACCTGGGGGACCTGTTCGCGGGGGTCCTGGGTCCGGGGATCGACCTGGAGCAGTGCATCGAGAACCTGGAGCGGTAGATGAGAGGCGGGGGAAGGCGAAGTTGAGAAATTAAAAAAATACAAGATATAAAACTGCACGCCTCCCATGATACACTTTGTTTAAGGAAGTTAATGAGGGCCGAGGGAGGTGAACTATCATGTTACGTTGGGCCATCATATTCTTCATTATCGCCATAATAGCCGCAGTATTCGGGTTCGGTGGTATTGCAACAGCGGCAGCCGGTATCGCAAAATTACTCTTCTACCTGTTCCTGGTGGTCGCCGTGGTTATGCTGGTGGCAGGCCTTCTGGCAGGACGGAGCATTACACGATGACGCATCTGGCAAGACCTTCAATCGAGGCGGCGCAAGCCGCCTTTTTGTTTGTCCGCAAAGCACCTTCTGCCTATTTCACCAATTCGCTCCTGATGTCCATGAGTTCCCGGCGCTTCTCCTCAGAGGTTTCCGGATAGCTCATCTTCAGTTCTTCCAGTAAGTTGACAACCACTTGCGCCACGATCAGCCTCGCGTTTTTCTTGTCGTCGGCAGGCACCACGTACCATGGAGCCTCCTTGCTGCTGGTGGCGCCCAGGCACTCCTCGTAGGCGTGCATGTACTGTTTCCAGAGCTTACGCTCGGCGATGTCGTCCCGGTTAAATTTCCAGTTTTTCTCGGGGTTGTCGATCCTTTCCAGGAAGCGTTTGCGCTGTTCCTCCTTGGAGATGTGCAGGAAGAACTTGAGGATACAGGTTCCGTTGCGGGCCAGGTGTGCTTCCAGGTCATTCATGGAGCGTAAGCGGTCGCGCCAGATGTTCTTGTGGCTGGCCAACTTGTCCGGGAGATTCTCCGCCGCCAGGATCTCCGGATGCACCCGGACGATGAGCACCTCCTCGTAGTAGGAACGGTTGAAGATGCCGATGCGTCCGCGCTCCGGCAGACGGCGGATGTTGCGCCACAGGAAGTCGTGGTCCAGCTCTTCCGGGCTCGGGTGCTTGAACGAGTACACCTCGCACCCCTGCGGGTTGATCCCGGAAAGGACATGCTTGATCATGCTGTCCTTGCCCGCGGCGTCCATCGCCTGGAAGATGAGCAGGATCGACCAGCTGTTGTTGGCGTAGAGAAGTCCCTGTAGCTTACTGAGCCGTTCAATCTGTTCGTTCAGCAGGTCCAGGTACTCTTCTTTGGACTTGTAAAACGGGGGAACACAGGTCGGCCGCTTCTTCAGGTCCACCTCTTCCTTTGGCTTAACCCGGAACTGCTCGGTCGAAATCTTCATCCGCGCCTCCTTTGTGACGACACCTGTTGAGGCTAGCGCAGATTGTCAGCTTTTCAATGAGAGCCCACAGCCTCCGCCCTCATTGGTTCGAAGGGAGGGGGAGGTAACAACAAAAAGGAACCGCTTTATGGGCGGTCCCCAGACTCCTTGCCTGCCTCTCCCCTTTTGCAAAGATCCGTGCTGGGGTTGGCGATCAGCCATCTGCCATTCCCGAAGCGCAGCCCCCGACCTCGCGTCCTCCCCTTTGCGAAGGGGAGACAGAGGGGATTTGCCTCTCCCTAATCAAAAGCAAATCCCCCTAAATCCACCTTCGCAAAGGGGGACTTCACACTCATCCCCCTGCTTGCAGTTCATCGTCAATTGTCCATTGTCAATTGACTCTCCTACTTCTCACTCCTGCTCAACAGCGTCGACATCATCTGCTTGGCCGACTGGGTCACGATGCCTCCCAGGTTGGGGTCTCCCTTGAAGATCGAGGAGACAAAGCCTTTGGCCTGCTCGAAGGTGATGTGCGGCGGCAAGGGCGGCACGTCCGGATCGCAGCGGGCATCGATCACCACCGGCCGGTTAGCGGAAAGCGCCGACCTCCACGCCGAGCGGATCTGCTCGGGGTCATCCAGGCGGATTCCTTCCAGCCCGAGCATCTCGGCGTACGCAGCGTACGGGAACTGCGGGATGTCTTGGGAGGCGCTGAACTTGGCGTCGCCGTTCATGACGCGCTGTTCCCAGGTCACCTGGTTCAGGTCGCCGTTGTTGAGGACCAGCACCACCAGTTGCGGATTGCTCCATTCCTGCCAGTACTTGGCGATGTTCACCAGGCCGTTGATCCCCTGCATCTGCATGGCGCCGTCCCCCACCATGGCTATCACGGGGCGGTCGGGGTAATTCATCTTGGCGGCGACGGCGTAGGGGACGCCCGGGCACATGGTGGCCAGCCCCCCCGAGAGCGACGCCATCATCCCCTCCCTCACCTTGATGTCACGGGCATACCAGTTGGCGGCCGAACCGGAATCGCAGGTCAAAATGCAGTTGTCCGGCAGTTGGGCGGAGAGTTCCCAGAACAGGCGCTGCGGGTTGATCGGCTTAGCCTCCAGCTTGGCGCGGGCCTCCAGGACGTCCCACCACTCGGCAACCCCTTTCTCTATGTCGTCGCGCCAACCACGATCCTGCTTCTGCTCAAGCAGCGGGATCAGCGCCCGCAGGGTGAGCTTGGCGTCCCCCTGCAGGTTAACTTCCATGGGATAACGTAACCCCAGCATCCGCGCACTGAGGTCGATCTGCACGCCGCGCGCCTGCCCTTCCTTGGGAAGGAACTCGGCATACGGGAAACCGCTGCCGATCATGAGCAGCGTGTCGCACTCCTTCATCAACTCCCAACTCGGTTTGGTGCCCAATAGCCCGATGGAGCCGGTAACGTAGGGGAGCGCGTCCGGCAGTACCGCTTTGCCCAAAAGGGCCTTGGCGACTCCCGCCCCCAGCTTCTCCGCGGCGATGGCAACCTCCTCGCCCGCACCCAGCGCCCCGGCGCCAACGAGGATGGCGACCTTTTTACCGGCGTTGAGCACATCGGCAGCACGTTTCAAATCGTCGCGAGCCGGGAGGATTTCGGGCCGGGTGAAGCCAAGCCCGGTGTAGGTCGAGCCATGCTTGCGCGTCGGCGAGGGGACTGCATCCATCTCCTGCACGTCGTTGGGGAGGATGACGCAGGTGACCGTGCGCTCCGCCAGCGCGATGCGGATGGCGCGGTCGACCAGTTGCCTGATCTGCTCGGCGCTGCTCGCCATGTGCACGTAGTGGTGGGCCACGTCCTTGTACAAGGAGATGAGATCGACCTCCTGCTGGTAATCCGCCCCGAGCGCCATGGTGGACTGCTGTCCCACGATGGCGACCACCGGTTGGTGGTCGAGCTTCGCGTCGTAGAGCCCGTTCAACAGGTGGATCGCGCCCGGCCCGGAAGTGGCGATGCAGACCCCAACCTCGCCGGTGAACTTGGCATGCGCGCAGGCCATAAAAGCGGCCTCTTCCTCATGGCGGGTCTGGATGAAGGCGACCTTCTCTTTCTCCCGGTTTAAGGCACCCATCACGCCGTTGATCCCGTCGCCGGGATAGCCGTAGATCTTCCGTACCCCCCATTCGTACAGCCTTTGCACCAGGTAATCGCTGGCAGTTGTCATGAGACCTCCCTGCTCATTAGATTTAATTCTTTTAATCAACCATACAGTCTAGGAACCGGACCTGCATTGTCAACAGCGATAGCCACCATTTGCCGAGTGAACTTGACAAGGCCGACGACCTTGATACAAAAGGTTAATCTTTTTTCATCTTGGGTTTCATTGAAGCGATGAGAACCGTCGCGGGGGCGCACCGATGTCCGAGCTGTCCAGACGCACCTTCTTGTGGATTACCGGGGGGAGCAGCATTGCGCTGGCAACCGATGCGCCGCGCAAGCTGGTCAACAAGCTGATCCCCAAGGTGATCCCACCCGAAGACATCACCCCCGGCAACTGGACCTATTACGCCACCACCTGCCGCGAATGCCCCGCCGGATGCGGCATGCACGTGGCCAACCGCGACGGCCGCGCCACCAAGGCGGAAGGGAACCCCGGGCACCCAGTGAACTTCGGGACGCTCTGCGCACGCGGACAATCCTCGCTGCAGGGGCTCTACGACCCGGACCGGGTCACCCAGGTGCTCTACCGCAGCGGCAGGAAACTTCGGCCCAAGAGTTGGCGGGAAGCATTCACCTCGATCTCCGCCCGGCTCTCCGCCGGAGGGCGGGTGGTGCTGCTCTCCACCCTTCAGACCGGCGCACTGGCCGAGGTGCTGCACTCCTTTGCCGCCGCGTTCGGCTCCAACCGGCTCCTCTTCTACGAACCTTTCAACTACGAAGCCCTCCGCACCGCCCACCAGCAGCTCTTCGGCCTCCCGGTGATCCCCCGCTACGACCTGGAAGGGTGCGATTTCATCGTGAGCTTCGCCGCCGACTTCCTGGAGACATGGGGCTCTCCGGTGCGCCAGGCCCGCCAGTTCGCCGATGGCCGCGCATACCGAGAGGGTGCCGCGCCGACACGGATGGCCTACCTTGGACCGCGCCTCTCCATGACCGCGAGCAACGCGGACCATTTCCTACAGGTATCCCCCCGGCAGCTCCCGTTGGTAGCGGCGGCCCTGCTCAGAGTGATCATGGACCGGGGCTGGAACAGGAACGACATGGGACCGGTCCGGCCGGCGCTGGACGCCCTGCTCAATTCCTCCCCCATGCCCGCCATGGACCAGGAGCTCCTGATGACCGTCGCCCGCGGTTTCACCTCTGCGCGACGCCCGGTGGCCCTGGCCGGCCCCCAGTACGGCGGCGGCCCGGCCGCCACCGACACCGCCCTCTGCGCCGCCCTGCTCAACTACGCCGTCGGGGCAATCGGCACCACGTTCGATTTCTCCCGCCCCCATGCCCTCAGTACCAGCGCTCGCGATGCGGAACTGGACCTGTTCTTTTCCTCCCTGGGGCCGCAAGACGTCCTCTTCGTACTCGACGCCAACCCCGCCTACTCCAGGACGGGAGCGGCGGATCTGCTGGCGCGGGCGGGGATGGTGGTGTACCTGGGGAGCCAACTGGACGAGACGGCGGAACTTGCGCGCTGGGTGCTCCCAACCGACTCTCATCTGGAGTCGTGGGGCGAGTACCAGCCGGAGCCCGGCGTGGATGGCCTGATGCAGCCGGTGATGGGACGTCTGTACGATACCCACAACGCGGGGGACGTCCTGATCGGACTGGCCCGGCAGGCAGGGAATGCACTTAAGACACCACGCGGCACGATGCCGACCGACTTACTGCAGTGGATGAAGGAACGACGTGGTTTCGGCGGCGGCAGTGATGATGCGGAGCGCGGCTGGCAAGGCGCGCTCAGGACGGGAGGGACCTGGCAGGCGACGCCGCCAGCTTCAGGCACGGCGCCCGCCCCGCGCCCGACCGGAGTGTCTTTCCAGACCCATCGGTCCTCAGAACCGGTACGGGTCGAGGACGTGGAGTTGTGGCCCTGGGCGCCGATCATGCTCTACGACGGACGCCTGGCCAACCGGGGCTGGCTGCAGGAGGCACCTGACCCGATGACCTTCATCGTCTGGGGGAACTGGATCGACCTGCATCCCAAGAAAGCAGCCGCGCTGGGCATCGAGACGGGGGACCTGGTGCAACTCGCCACCGCCGCCGGTTCGCTGCGGGCGCCGGCCCGCCTCACCACGGAGATCCACGAGCATAGCGCCGCGATCAGCCTGGGGCAGGGGCACAGCGCCCTGGGCAAGAACGCGAGGGGGGTAGGGTCCAACGCCTTTCTCCTCCTCGACACCGCCCAGCGTGCGGGCTTTTCCACCCCCTGCCGGGTCAGCCGGGTAGCCGACGACGCCCCCCGGCCGATTCGAACCGCGCTGCGCCGGGAGCAGCTGCACCGCGACCTGCTCCAGTCGGTGCCACTTTCGGTGCTGCGTGCCGGTAACCCGCCCCAGGCAGACTTCGACCTCCCGCTCCCCGAGGGGTACCACGCCGACCGCGACCTTTACCCGACGCATCAACACGCCAAGCACCGCTGGGCCATGGTGGTCGACCTGCAGCGCTGCATCGGTTGCGGCGCCTGCGCCGTCGCCTGCTACGCCGAAAACAACGTCCCGGTGATCGGGCCGGAGCTGGTGGCGGACGGACGGGAGATGGCGTGGCTGCGCGTGCCGCCGTACCGCGTTCCCGGGAGCACCTGGCGCTACGCATGGCTGCCGCTGCACTGCCAGCATTGCGACGCCGCCCCGTGCGAGCCGGTCTGTCCCGTGTTCGCCGCCGTGCACAACGAGGAGGGGCTCAACGCCCAGATCTACAACCGCTGCATCGGCACCCGCTACTGTTCCAACAACTGCCCCTACAAGGTGCGCCGCTTCAACTGGATCAACGTGGAGTGGCAAAAGCCCTTGGACTTGCAGTTGAATCCCGAGGTGACAGTGCGCCAGCGCGGCGTCATGGAGAAGTGCACCTTCTGCGTGCAGCGCATCCGACAGGCCGAGTACCGGGCCGCGCGGGAGGGACGCAAGCTGGCGGACGGCGAGGTGGTGCCCGCCTGCGCCCAGACCTGCCCGGCCGGGGTCTTCACCTTCGGGGACCTGCTGGACCCGCAGGCGCTGGTCACGCGGCTGACCCGCGGCGACCCGCGCCGCTACCACCTGCTACACGAGCTGAACACCAAGCCCGCGGTGACGTTCTTAAGGCGGGTGGACAACGACGTGGTCTGACTCAGACTGGTCCGACTAGTCAGACAAGTCTGACCGGTCCGACGTCAGACAAAGGAGCGCCTGTGCCGCCAAGCTACGGCCAAATCAACGACGACGCATTAAACGCCATGGAGAAACCCGGCTTCGCGTTCTACCTGGCCGTGGTGTCCCTGGCAGGGCTGGCGGGCCTGGGGGCGCTTTCCCTCATGTACCAGACCCAGGCGGGCATGGGGGTCACCGGCCTCAACCGCCCCATCGGCTGGGCGGTCTACATCACCAACTTCGTCTTCTGGGTCGGTATCGCGCACTCCGGGACTCTCATCTCCGCCATCCTCTACCTCTTGCGCGCCAAGTGGCGCGACGCGGTGTCGCGCTCGGCCGAGGCGATGACCATCTTCGCGGTCATGACCGCCGGCCTCTTCCCGCTCATCCACCTGGGAAGGCTGTGGGCCTGCTACTACATCATCCCCTACCCGTCGCAGCGCCAGATCTGGCCCAACTTCGTGAGCCCGCTGGTCTGGGACGTCCTCGCCGTCTCCACCTACCTGACCGTGAGCCTCATCTTCTGGTACATCGGCATGATCCCGGACCTCGCCGCAGCCCGGGACCGCTACCGCGCGCAGCTGGGGCCGATGCACCTTAAAACCCGTATCTACCGCGCCCTCTCCCTGGGATGGTCCGGCTCGGGGAGCCAGTGGCACCACTACGGTCGCTCCTACCTGTTCTTCGCCGCCCTCGCCACACCGCTCGTGGTCTCGGTGCACTCGGTGGTTTCCTGGGACTTCGCCATGAGCCTGCTGCCGGGGTGGCACAGCGCCATCTTCCCCCCCTACTTCGTCGCCGGCGCCATCCACTCCGGCCTCGCCATGGTGCTCACCCTGCTGATCCCGATGCGGAAACTGCTGCACCTAGAGCGCCTGGTACAGATGCACCACTTCGAGATGCTAGCCAAGACCATCATCCTCACCGCCACCATCGTCGGCTACGCCTACATCGCGGAAGGATTCATCGCCTGGTACTCGGGCGACCACATCGAGTGGCAGAACTACAAGTGGCGCGTAGCGGGGCCGGTTGCGTGGATGTACTGGCTCTGCGTGATCTGCAACGTGCTGATACCCTGGCTCTTCCTCTTCAAGCGCCTGCGCACCCACTACCTGCCGCTGTTCGTGATCTCGCTTTTGATCAACGTCGGCATGTGGTTCGAGCGCTTGATGATCATCTACACCGCACAGGCGCACGATTTCCTCCCCAACAACTTCGGGCGCTACCTCCCCACCTGGGTCGAGGTGATGATCACCGCCGGCTCCTTCGGATTCTTCTTCCTCTTTTTCGTCCTCTTCACCCGGGGGCTGCCCACCGTGCCGCTCAGCGAGTTGAAGGGGCAGATCGCCGAGGAGGAGATCCCGCCGACGAAGCCCTGCCTGCACCGGGTCGGCCAGAGGCTGCCGCAGCACCGTCCTACCGTCCTCGCCATCTTCTCCAACGCCGGCAGTCTCGTCAGCGCCGCCAAGCTTTGCTGCGACGGCGGCTTCGAGATCATGGAGACCTTCTCCCCGGTGAAGCTCGAGCAACTAAGCGAGATCCTTAAACTGAAGAAGAGCCCGGTACGGATTTTCACCCTGGCCGGCGCCATCTCCGGCCTGCTGGGCGGCTTCTGGCTCGCCGGCGGCACCGCCATGGTGAATCGCCTGATCGTGGGCGGCAAGCCGCCGCTGTCCTGGGTCCCGTTCTGTGTGGTCGGCTTCGAGGGGACAATCCTGCTCGGGAGCCTGGCCAACCTGTTGGGGCTCGCCCTGCTGGCCCGCCTGTTCCGCCTGGAGACGCTCCCGTTATATGACCCGCGCTTTTCGCGCGACAAGTTCGGCCTGCTGGTCAGTTGCGGCCCCGACGAGGTCCGGATGCTGCAGGAGCGGCTCTTGCAGGCCCGACCGGAGGAATTCCATGTCCACCAGTGAGCTTCCCTCAGGCAAGCTCTGGCTGCCGCTCTGGATCGTGCTGGCCGTGGCCGGGATCGCGGTCTGGATCGTGCTCTTGAACGGGCCCGAGGAGCGCAGGGCGTGGCGCTCGCTTTTGATGAACTTCCTGTTCTTCACGTCGCTGGCGGGGGGCATCGTGGTCTGGCCGGCATTGGTGGCCTCCTGCAACGGCCGCTGGCATCTGAAGGCGGAACGTCTGGCGACGCCAGGGATCTCCTTCGCGCTCCCCTCGTTGGCGGCCCTGGTGCTCCTGTGGGTGGGCAACCGCCTTTGGGCGCCCTGGCAGGGGATCCACTACCACCAGGGGCTATGGCTGGACCCCGACTTCGTGCTGGGGCGGGACCTGGCGGCGCTGCTCCTTTTTTGGGGCATGGCGCTGTACCACAGGAAAAAGCGCCAGGCGGGGGAAGGCAAATCGAGCGGGACGCTGCTGGTGTTGATCTACTGCCTGGTGTTCTCCCTGCTCGGCTTCGACCTGGTCATGGCGCTCGACCCTTACTGGCACTGCAACCTGGCTGGCGGCTACTTCTTCATGTCGGGGCTCTACATCGCCATCACCTGCTGGGCCCTGCTTGCCTCGCGTCACCAGGAGGCGGACCCCGAATTGCTGCACGACCTCGGCAAGCTGATGGTCGCCTTCAGCCTGATGACCACCTATCTCATGTACTCGCACCTGTTGCCGTACTGGTACGAGAACCTGCCGAAGGAGGTCCGCTTCATCGTCCCGCGCCTGCACGGCGCGCATTGGCAGCCGGTGAGCGCGCTCCTGCTGGCCCTGGTCTACTTCGGGCCGCTGGTGCTGCTCCTGCCGGTCCGCGCCAAAAAGAGCCGCCGTGCCCTGGGGTTCATCTCGTTGCTGGTGCTGTGCGGGCTATGGCTGGAGCGCTGGTGGCTGGTGGCGCCGACCTTCGACCAGGCGCCCCGGCTGGGGCTGCACGAACTTTCCCTGGCCGCGGGCTTTGCCGGCGTGCTGGGCATCGGCATGACCTGGATGCGCCGAATTGACAGGGGGCGGTCATGACGCCGGCAGCCGGGCCCAACACCTCGCCCAAGAAGGCGCCCCGGGATGGGGGTCGCCCCCGCGGCATTCCGCTGTGGGCCAACGCCGTGGCCGCCGGGGCCATCCTGTGCGCGGCACTGGCGGCGCTGGTCTACCTGAACCGGCTCTACCCGGTGGGGCTCGGCCCGCGCCAACCTATCCCGTTCAGCCACCGGGTGCACGCCGGGCTCAAGCACGTCAGCTGCTTCATGTGCCATGACAGCGCGACGCGCTCGTCGCGGGCCGGCATTCCGCCGCTGCAGACCTGCCTGCTCTGCCACTCCCGCGTCATCCGCACCTACCCGTACATCGCCCGGCTGCGGGAGCTGGTGGAGCAGAACCAGCCGGTGGTCTGGCAGCGGGTGAACTGGCTGCCGGAGTTCGTCTATTTCGACCACTCCATGCACCTGCGCCGCGGCGTCGACTGCAGCCACTGCCACGGCGACGTCCGCCAGATGGACCGGGTGGCGGGGGCGGTGAAGTTTGAAATGGGCTTCTGCATTCAGTGCCACCGGGACAACCGCGTCACCCACGACTGCTTCGTCTGCCATAGGTGAACCAGAGAGCTGCCACCTCCTCCCCCCGGAGGGGGGAGGCCGGGAAGGGGGATAAAGGACGCGTCTGCTCCCCCTCCCCAACCCTCCCCCTCCGGGGGAGGGGGCAGAGAGCAGGGGACAGGCACCTGCGGAGCCAGTCCCCAGGGAAACGCGCCGTATCCGCTGAGCACGCAAAGAGAGACTTTTCCGGGGAGGACTGCCATGGCTAACTTCATCCACAAACCGCAGAGCGCGGCGCTCGCCTTCATGGTCGCGGGCGCGGTCTGGTTCGTGGTGGGTGCCGTCTACGGCATGTTCTCGGCCATCCACCTGGTTGCGCCGGAGTTCCTGCCCCACGTGGCCGCCCTGGTGTTCGGGCGGGAGCGCCCGGTGCACGTGAACACCATGCTCTACGGCTTCACCGGCACCATGCTCGTCGGCATCGGCCTCTACTACCTCCCGGCCCTGCTCAAGACCAGGCTCTGGTCGGAGCCGCTGGCCTGGGTCGCCTTCCTGTTCTGGAACCTCACCGTGCTGAGCGGCCCGCTCGGCTTCGCCTTCGGGTACACCCAGGGGCGCGAGTACAACGAGTACGTCTGGCTCGCCGACGTGTCGTTGGTCATCGCCGTCGCCTGCCTCATCGTCAACACGGTCATGACCATCGTGAACCGCCGCGAGCCGCAGCTCTACGTCTCTATCTGGTATTTCATGGCCGCCTTCCTCTGGACCGCCAGCAACTACCCGCTGGGGAACGTGATGTGGCACCCCGCCACCGGCGCCATGCCGGGACTGATCGATTCCCTGTTCCTCTGGTCCTGGGGACACAACCTTCCGGGGCTTTTGATCACGCCGCTCGCCACCGGTGCCGCCTACTTTGTGATCCCCCGGGTCACCCGCACGCCGCTCAACTCGCACACGCTGTCGCTACTTGGCTTCTGGTTGCTGATCGCGCTCTACAGCCACATCGGCGCCCATCACGTGCTGCAGTCCCCCATCCCCAACTGGCTGAAAACGGTATCGGTGGTCGATTCGGTCTCCATGGTGCTCCCGGTCTCCATCGTGGTGATCAACCTCTGGCTGACTGCACGCGGCTACGGCGGAAGGGTCTGGAACGACCCGCCGGCGCGCCTGGTGATGGGGGGCATCGTCTGGTACATCATCACCTGCATCCAGGGGCCGCTGCAGTCGCTCCCCTTCCTGCAGCGGGTTACTCACTTCAACAACTGGACCATCGGCCACGCCCACATCGCCATGCTCGGCTTCGGCGGCTACATCGCGTTGGGCGCCATGTGGCACGTGCTGCCGCTGGTGAGCGGCCGGCCGGTCTATTCCAACAAGCTGATCAACCTGCAGTTCGGCCTGATCACCTTCGGGCTGACCGGGTTCTTCATCGTCTTGACCATGGCCGGCCTGGTACAGGGGAGCGCCTGGCATAACGGCGAGACGGTGCTTCGGGTACTGCCGCAGTTGTCCCCCTTCATGGTGATGCGGGCGGCGCTGGGGGTCTTCATCCTCACCGGGTCGCTGGTGGGTCTCGCCAACCTGTACCTGACCCTGCGCCCGGCGCGGGACGAAGAGCCCCTGTTGCGCGGGGAGGAGGCGGCATGAAGATGACACCGGCCTTCCTCATCGTCGGCGCGCTGCTGGTCTTCTGGGCCTCCACCTTCATCATCGTCGGGCTCCCCTCGCTGACCATGAAGGACACCCCTTCCGATATCTGGCGCCCCCTCTCCCCCCTGGAACGGGAAGGACACCGGCTCTACGTGAAAAACGGCTGCAGCTACTGCCATTCGCTCTTCATCCGGGTCAGCGACTGGGACATCGGCGCGGAAAGGATCGCCCGCGCGGGCGACTACGCCGGGATCGAACCTGCCATCCTCGGCAGCGAGCGCACCGGCCCCGACCTGTCCCAGGAAGGTGGCGAGCACAGCGACGACTGGAACATCGCCCACTTCACCAACCCGCGCTACACCACGCCCATCTCGCTGATGCCGGCCTGGGACTTCCTGACCAAGCACGAGATCACGGCACTGGCGGCCTACGTGCAGGCGCTCGGGGGGAAGGACGCGGACGTGCGCCAGAAGCGCCAGCGCGAGTGGAAGCGCCAGGCGCAGGCGGCTTACGCAGGGGGCGTGGATCGCAACATCGAGTGGCTGCACGCCCAGGTCCCCGAGGTGTGGCGCCGGATGCCCAACCCCTACCCGGCCACCGAGGCGGCGCTGCAGCGCGGCAAAAGGATCTACCAGCAGCTCTGCATCAACTGCCACAGTCCGATCGGCGACGGCAACGGACCGGCACAGCCCTTCCTGGGGCCGCCCCCGCTGAACTTCACCATCCTCAGGCGCCACCTGGTGGAGAACAGGTACATCGGCGGGATCTTCTACTACCAGATCATGAACGGCATCACCGGCACCGCGATGCCCTACTTCAAGAAGCACCTGGAGAGCGAGAAGATCTGGGACCTGGCCAACTACGTGGCGGTGTCGTTCCTGGGCTATACCGATGCCAACACGGAACCGCGCGGCATTGACGCTTCCTACGAGGGGAACTGGCAGAACCAGTACCAGCCGCCGGCGGTGGACCAGTCGCCGTAGCAGCCTCACTTGGCGCCATCCCTCACCCCTGCCCCTCTCCCGGAGGGCGAGGGGTACTGCAGCGCCCTCACCCTCCCCCCTCCGGGGGGAGGAGCAGATGGGTGAAGCGGCAACATGTACCAATGATGGCACCTTCCCCCACCCCCTACCCCCCTCCCGCAAGGGGAGGGGGGACTGGAGAGAGAGACATGACCAGCGCGTTGGATACACCGGCTTTCCTGTTCATCTGGATGTGCTTTCCGCTTTTGATGTGCGGGATGCTGATCGTGTTCTTCCTGTGGGGGGTACGGTCGGGACAGTTCGCGGACCAGGAACGGGCACGCTACCTGGCGCTCGATAGCGGCATTCCGGAGGAGCCCCCCTCCCGACCTCCCCCCTCCAGGGGGAGGAGCGACATTCGAAGTGATGATGAATCTGTCCATTGTCCCCTCCCCCGGAGGGGGAGGGCTAGGGAGGGGGAAGATTGTGGTTAGGGGGACGTCATGCTGATGCTCTACCTGTACGTGCTGCAGAACCAGTGGCTGGTGATCACACTCTGCGTCGGAGTGGCGCTGGTGCTGCTCACGGCGCTCACCTACCAGGCGCTCTGGCTGCCCCGCGGGGTCGAGAAACAGAGCCAAACGATCAAGGTGCGCGGACCCGCCAGCTTTCTGCGCTGGCTGCGCAGCTTCATGCCCTGGGTGATCATCATTCTCTTCGGGATCTGCATCGCGTTCACCCTGTTCGAGGTCTCGCACAACCACGCCGTCCCCCCCCAACTGGTGAGGCGACCATGGAACAAAAGCCCGACTACGACGAACAACAGGAACTGCGCTCCCCCTGGGAGTGGGTGATCCTGATCGCCTTCAGCGGCGCCATCATGGGGTTCGGCTGGCTGGTGTACCTGCTGGTCCAGGACGCGCCCCGGCGCTGGGACTTCGGACAGCTCCCGGATGCCCCGGCGGAGTCGATCTACTCGAGCGAAGAGCCGCGAGGAAAGGCGCAGCGGCAGATCCGGCCGCTACCGGAGGCGGTGCCGCTGCCGCCGGCCCCAGGCGGAAAACAGGGGGGGGAATAGATGAAAAAGCTGGCGGTATTAATGGTGCTGGCGCCCCCACTGCTCGGGGCGGTGCTGTTCGGGTACATCCTGGTACGGGGTCCGCGCATGACGGTGCAGCACCACGTGCGGGAGTTCCAAATGGTGCTGCCGGCGCCGCCAGCGGGCACGGTGGCGGTCGCCCCCGCGATCAGCCGGGCTCCCGGCGAAGCCGGTGCCGCCGCACTCACCAACCCGGTGGCGGCCACCCCGGCAGCCCTTGCACAGGGGGAAACCTACTACGGCTACTACTGCGTGTTCTGCCACGGTGCCACCGGGGCCGGCGACGGTCCCGTCGGCAACAGCTACGTCCCCAGACCGGCCGACCTGCGCCTTCCCAAGGTCGCCGCCTACCGCGACGGCGAATTGCTGCGCGCGATGCTGACCGGCACCGGGCACGAGCCGGTACTGGAACGCGTGGTCCCTCCCGGCCACCGCTGGCCGCTGGTCCGCTACCTGCGCTTGCTCAACTCTCCCCGCTGATCCACAGCTCGAGGCCCCGAGCGCACCACTGATCCGCCCCGCCAATCGCACCCGCCGCGCCAGCCTCAGCGCGGTTGCGTGGTGAGCACCGACTGTACCAGCCGCGCCAGCTCTTCCATCTGAAACGGTTTCTTCAGAAAGGCCGCCCCCTCCCTTCCCGCGCTCTCCTCGTCCAGGATGGCATCGGTGAAGCCGGACATGTAGATGCACTTGATCCCGGGACGCTGGAGGCGCATCCGCTGCATCATCTCCGGTCCGCGCATGCCGGGCATCACCACGTCTGTGAGCACCAGGTCGATGACCACCTCCGGGTTGGCCGCCACCTCCAGCGCTTCGCGCGGGTCGGCCGTGGCGAGGTAGCGGTACCCGATCGACTCCAGGATGCTCCCCGTCAGCTCGCGCACCATGTCCTCGTCCTCGACCAGCAGCACCGTCCCCGCCCCTTTTCCCGGCGTCGCAGGACGCGGCGGTTCCTGGCTCTCATCCCCCCCGATGCACCGCGGCAGCCAGATGCTGAACACGCTCCCGCACCCGGGAACGGATTCTACATCGATGAAGCCTCCGTTTTGCCTGACGATGCCGTACACCGTGGCCAGTCCGAGCCCGGTCCCCTTCCCCTGCCCCTTGGTGGTATAGAAGGGCTCGAAGATGTGGGCGCGGGTTTCGCTATCCATCCCCACGCCGGTGTCACGACAGGTGATCCGCACATATCCACCCGGCCGCGCCTCCGGGTGCAGGGGGGGCGGCGCCTCGAACTGCACGTTGGCCGTCTCGATGGTGATGGTCCCCCCCTGGGGCATGGCATCGCGTGCGTTCACGGCCAGGTTCATCACGATCTGGTCCAGCTGCACCGGATCCATGCTGACGTTCCAGAGTTGCTCCCCGGGCGCCAGCACAATGGACACGTCTTCGCCGATCAACCGCCCCAATGGCTTCTTCATCTCCGCCAGCATGCTGTTTACCTGCACGGTCCTGGGCGTGACAACCTGCTGGCGCGAGAAGGCGAGCAACTGCTTGGTGATGTCGCGAGACTGCTCCGCCGCCTTGACGATCAGGCGCAGGTGCTCCAGCAGCGGTGCTTCCCGGGTCTGCCGCGAGGCCAGTTCGGCGCACCCCATGATCACGGTGAGCTTGTTGTTGAAATCGTGGGCCACTCCTCCCGCCAGCCGCCCGACCGACTCCAACTTCTGGGCCTGGCGCAGCTGTTCCTCGATGCCGCGCTGCTCGGTAATGTCACGAACCGTGCCGATGACCCCGATGATTTCGCCGGAACTGTTGCGCAAGGGAGCGGAGGCGTCAGAAAGCCACAGAGTCTTGCCCCTGCCGTCGGTGGACATGAATTCCACCACCGTTGGGCCTGCAACCCCGCGGACGAGTTGCTCCAGCCGGGACATCATCCCCGCCTCGACAAGCGAGGGGAAGACAGCGGCGGGGTGTCTGCCCAGGACCTCGCCGGCCGGGAAACCGCTGATCTCCTCCATGTACGGGTTCCAGACCAGGTAGCGCAGATCCCGGTCGTAGACGATGATCCCCTCCCGGGCGCTGGTGATGATTTCCTGGTTGAACTGTAGCGTCTCGGAGAGCCGTTCCTCGTCGAGCTTGCGCGCCGTGATGTCCTCGTAGATGCCGAGCACCCCTCGCACCGCGCCGTTTTCGTCCAAAAGCGGCATTTTGCTGGTATCGATCCAGATGACACTGCCGTCGGCCTGGGTCAGGTTCTCGATGATGTGCATCTTGGCCTGGTTCTTCTCCATGACCTCGCGGTCGTCGCCCCGGTACCCCTCGGACTCCTCGGGGCTCCAGGGGAGATCGTAGTCGCATTTGCCTACGATGTCGGCGGGGTCGGCGAGCCCCGCGCTCCTGGCGAACTCCCGGTTGCAGCCGAGATAGACGCTGCCGCGGTCCTTCCAGAAGATGCAGTGCGGGATCGAGTCCATGATGGCTATGAGGAGATCGTTGGTGTGGCGCAGCTCCCCGAGGGTCAGGTGGAGCTGCAGGTAGGGGCGCTTGATGGCGGCCGCGAAGATGCCGCGGTAGATCAAAAGAAATGCGCCCAGCTTGTACAGATGCCCGAGCACGTTGTAGCTGTCGAAGGCGCTCTTGTACACGGTGAAGCTCAGCTCGCTCACGATGCAGAGGATGAAGGCGCTCAGGTAGTACAGGTAGATGCCGTCCCTGGTGCGGCGCAACCGCTCCAGGTAGGCCAGGGTGGCCAGCACGAGCAGGGCGATGATGCCCAACTCGGACACCTTCTTAAAGGGGGTCAGCCCCACCCCCGGCACGAAGGTCTCCGGCACGAAGTCGGGACGGAACACGATGCCCCAGAAGGAAAGCGCGGTGACTGCAACTACCCCCGTCAGCAGCGGCAACCGTGCCAGCCATCGACAGCGGCAGCGCTCGTCGACGAAGGCGCTGGCCAGGAAGGCGGCGGCGGAGAAGCCGCGCACGGCGATCCAGAACTGGGTGGACTTGTTGGGAGAGTTGGGGGTGACCAGGGGCGGCATGCCGGAGTAGGCCAGGGTGTGCATCAGATCCATCAGCCCGATGCCCAGGAAGGCGACGGCGAGAAAGAGGGTGTGCCGGTCACGGCTTTGATCGTAGGAGAACCATCCCACTCCGAAGATGGAGAGGGAGACCATGACGCTGAATATTTCCACCATGTTGTGGAAGGTGAGGTAGGAGGGGACATCGAGCACCACGTACAGCGCGGGGCCGAACAGCTCCAGGAGCAGGAACGGGATCCCCGCCAGGACGGCAAAAGCCGGCAGCGCCAACTTCCAACTCGAACGCACCTCACCCTGGGGCATCTTCCCGATCCCTCCCGCGTGCTTCGTCGTGTCGTGCCACTTGCTGTTACATGCAAACCTTCAGGATCTGCTCCAGGTCGGTCTCACCCTGCAGCACCTTGATCAGGCCGTCCATCTTCAGGGTCCACATCCCCTCGTCCATGGCGATGGAGCGCAGCTCGTCCATGCCCACCCCGCGCCTGATGGCGGTCTTGACGGTCTCGGTCCCCACCAGCAGTTCGTGCAGGGCGATGCGCCCCTTGTAGCCGGTGCCACCGCACTCCTCGCACCCCACCGCCTTCATGAAGTTGGCTTCCTTGACATCGGGGACCACACCCTCGCGGTCGCCGGCGATCTGGCGCAGGGCGGCCACGGTATCGTCGTAGCGCTGGCGCTGGTCGCGCGCCGGCTTCTTGCAGTGCGGGCAGAGCTTCTTGGCCAGGCGCTGCGCCAGGATGCCCAATAGCGCGTCCGAGAAGTTGAAGGGGTCCATCCCCATCTCGATGAGGCGCACCGCCGCCTCGGGTGCCGAGTTGGTGTGCAGGGTGGAGAAAACCAGGTGGCCGGTAAGCGAGGCCTCGATGGCGATCTTGGAGGTCTCGGCGTCGCGCATCTCGCCGATCATGATCACGTCGGGGTCGGCGCGCAAAAAGGAGCGCAACGCCTCGGCGAAGGTGAAGCCGATCTTGGCGTTCACCTGCACCTGACACAGCCCCGCCTGGGTGATCTCCACCGGGTCCTCCGCGGTCCAGATCTTGCGCTCCTGGGTGTTGATGTGCCCCAGCGCCGAGTGCAGCGTGGTGGTCTTGCCCGAGCCGGTGGGGCCGACGCAGAGGACGATGCCGTGCGGCTTCTCGAGGATCTCGATGAAGCGCACCAGGTTGTGCGACAGCAGCCCCAGCCCCGGGAGGGGGAGCGGCTTGGAGGCGGCCAAAAGCCTCAGCACCGCCGCTTCACGCCCCCCCACCATGGGGGTGATCTCGACGCGGTACTCCAGCATCTGCTGCCGATAGCGGAGCAGGATCTTGCCGCTTTGCGGGCGCCTGCGTTCCGCGATGTTCAGGTCGGCCATGATCTTGATGCGCACCGAGATGGCCCCCTTATAGGAGGCGGCCACCTTGTGGGCGTGGATGCACTCGCCGTCGATCCGGTAGCGGATGTTGAGCGGCTCGTTGCCATTGCCGGGCTCGAAGTGGATGTCCGAGGCGCCGCGCCGGTACGCGTCGATCAGGATCCGGTTCACCAGCGAGATGATCTTGGAGTCGGGCTCGAAGAGCAGCCGGGTGTCGTCGGCCTCCTCCTCGATGGTCACCGTCTCCGCCTCACCCTTCATCGAGTTCAAGAGGGTGTCCACCGTCTCGATCCGGTTGCGGTAGTACTTGTCGATGGCAGCCAGGATCTGGTGCGACGAGGCCACCACCAGTTCCGGAACGAAGTTGGTGGAGAAACGCAGGTTGTCGCCAATGGTGAGGTCGGTGGGGGCGCAGGTGGCCACCACCAGCTTTCTCCCTTCCAGCGAAATGGGGAATACCCTCAGCCGGGTGGCGAGCCCTTCGGAAATGGCGCCCAGGGCGGCATCGGTCGGAATCACCGTCTCCAGGTCCACGAAGCGGAGCCGGAACTTAGTGGCGAGCGCGGACAGGAGCTGCTCCTCGGTGATCAGCCCCTTCATGATCAGGAGCTCCCCCACCTGCAGCTTCTTGCCCTTCTGGCTCTTGAACGCCGCCTCGACCTGCTCCCTGGTCACCAGCCCCGACTCGACCAGGATGTCCCCCACCCGCGTGTGGTGCATCTCGTGCCTATGTGCCTGTTCGTGCATTTCTCCCTCGTCCACAGCGTCGGCCAGCAAGATGGCCGCATCCTCCCCACGGTGCGCCTGTTCCTCCTGCTGCTTGAGCGCCGCCTCCAGCTTGTCGGTGGAGACATAGCCCTGATCGTGGAGGATCTGGCCGGTGTAGCGGGCGTCCTGGCGGTAACGTACGCCCGAATCGGTAAAGAAAAGGGTCTGGTAGCTGTCGCCTTCCCCCGGCAGAAGCCCCAGGAACCCCTTCAGGAACTTGCCGTTGGTGGGGACGTGGACCCGAAAGGTCTCGCCGGCGATGGTCTGCACTTCCTCCAGCGTATCGTTACCGCCGCGCCCGATGCCGGCGGGAGGACTCAGGAAGCGGATGTAGCAGATCTCGTCCAGGGAGAAGACCAGCGTCTCCCTGCTCTCCTCGGTGAGCACCTCAACGTCGGTATCCTGGTATTTGAAGGAACGAGTCAGTACCCCCTTGATCTCGTCCCCGGTCTTCAGTTTTATGGTCAGTTCGTTCATCGTAACTCCTCGGCAGGTACTGCTTGTTACCGTGCCAGCTGCCGGGCGGTTCCCCCTTCCAGGGTCTCGGCGGTCATGGTATGCGGCTGCAGGTGATCCTCGTCAGTGAAGAAGCGTGCCACGCGCTCGGCGTTCACCGGCCGCGACACCAGGAAGCCCTGGATCTCGTGGCATCCCTGGTCCTTCAGCGCCTCCAGCTGGTCCACCGATTCCACCCCCTCGGCCACGATCTGCATCTTGAGGCTCTTGGCCATGGCGATGATGGCGGTGACGATGGCCTGGTCCTCCGAGCTCTTCATCATGTTGAGGATGAAGGTCCGGTCGATCTTCAGGGTATTGATCGGGAAACGGTGCAGGTACGACAGCGATGAGTATCCGGTGCCGAAATCATCCACCGAAATGGTGATCCCCATAGCGCGCAACTCGCTCAGCACGCGGCAGGTGTACTCGTCGTTTTGCATCAACGCGCTCTCGGTGATCTCTATCTCCAATAAGGCCGGGTCGAGCCCGGTCGACGCCAGCACGGCGCAGACCGACTGCTTCACGTCCTGGCGCTGGAAATGGAAGGGAGAAAGGTTCACCGCTACCCTGACCGGCGCCAGGTTCGCCCCCTGCCACGCCTTGGCCTGCAGGCAGGCGGTGCGCATGACCCACTCGGTCAGTTCCGCGATCATCCCCCCCTCTTCGGCCAGGCGAATGAACTTGTCCGGCGCGAGCATGCCCAGCCGCGGGTGCATCCAGCGCACCAGCGACTCGACGCTGGTGACCTTGCCGGTCAACAGGTCCACCTTGGGCTGGTAGTGCAACACGAACTGGCCCAGTTCCACCGCCTGGCGCAGGTCGGCCAGCAGGGTGACCCGCTCGCTGGCATGCTCGTTCATTCTCTTGTCGAAGAGCGCGTACACGTTCTTGCCGCACCCCTTGGCGTGGTACATGGCGATGTCCGCGTTCATGAGCAGCTCGTCCACACTCTTGCCGTCGTGCGGGTAGAGGGTGACTCCGACGCTCGCGGTGACGCGAATCTCGCTGGCGCCCAGGCGGAAGGGAGTGGCGAACAGGGCCACCAGCTTCTGCGCCACCAGTGCCGCGTTCTCCGGGCTAGCCACATTCTGGCAGAAGATGGTGAACTCGTCACCCCCCAGGCGCGCGACGGTATCGCAGCTGCGCACCACGGTGCCCAGCCGACCGGCCACCTCGATGAGCAGAAGGTCACCGGTGCGGTGCCCGAGGGTGTCGTTGATGTCCTTGAAGTGGTCCAGGTCAATGAAGATGACCGCCACCGCCTCCCGGGAGCGCTCGGCGTGGAACAGCGCCTGCCCCAGTCGGTCGTAGAACAGGGTGCGGTTGGGGAGCCGGGTCAGCGGGTCATAGTGGGCCAGCTGCTGCAGGTGCGCCTGGCGCTGGACGAGTATCTGGTCCCGCTCCTCGATCTCGTGCAGCATGTCGTTGAAGCCGTCGTAGAGCATGCCGATCTCGTCGTCGCACGGCTTGGTCACCCGCAGCGCGAAGTTCTTGCCGGCGGAGATCTCCTTCATCGCGGCCAAAAGTCCCAGAAGCGGCGCCGAGATCATCAGCTGCAGCCGGGCCGAGAACAGGCAGAAGACCAGGAAGGTGCCCGCCATGAAACCCAGCGCCACCAGGATGTTCCAGCGCAGGCTCTGCAGGAACCCTTGTGCATTGGCGTGGATCACCACGGTGCCGACCTGCTCGTGGTCCAGGTGGATCGGCCGCACCACGCTGGCGTAGCCGGACAGGAACGAGCTGGTGTACTCCTCGCGGGTCACCTGCTGCACCGCCTGGCTCACCTGTTCCGGCGATGCCCAGTCGGGAAGGAGCTCCAGGGGGAGCACGGGATGCGCTTCCGCCGCGGACTGGTAGCGCGCAAACAAGCGCCCCTCCTTGTTGACGATGTACACCGCCAGGATGTTGTCCTTCTGGGTGAGGGGCCTGATGGTGTCCTGCGCTGTCGCCAGGTCATTGAAAACGAGCGCCGACGCGATGTTTCTGCCAATCATGTCCGCCAGCGAGACCAGGTACTCCTGCTGGCTGCGGTACTGGACATTGGCCTCGCGGGTCACGAAGAACAGGGAGGAGACGAAAAGGGTGGCCGTGCAGCAGCTCATGATGATCAGCATCAATTTGCGCTGCAACGGGAGGTTCCTGATGAACTTTTCGCCCGGCCGCCTCATATCAATCACCCTCGCGTACGATCCTGGCCAGTTTCAAGAGCTGCGAACTGATCCTGAAGCGGGACTGCTGCGCCGCCTTGACGTTGATCTCGAAGCGGACCCTCCCCTCGATCTCCACCAGCCCGATCATCCCCCCGAGCCTGGCGAAGTCGGGGTGATCGCTCACCGTCAACAGCGACCTCTTGCGTGCCTGGTCCAGGATCCCCGCCAGGTAGCGCTTCTCCACCCCGCTTACCACCAACAGGTGGCACTCCCCCAGATCCTCGCCCGGCTGCACCCGCTTCACGTGCAGGGGATGCCCCAGCACCGTCTTGCCCCGGTACTGTTCCAGCGCCGCCGTGAAGGGGCCGCGCCCGAGGCTGCAGACAACCAGCGGAGCGCCGCTGCCGGAAAAGGCGTCGGTGGGCCACTCGATGTACTTTGCCATGTTGTACACCATGGCCCCCTTGACCTGGTACTCCTGGGGCGCCTCCGCGCCCAGGCGTCCCGGGGTGGCGAGGAACAGGCAGAGGAGGGCCGGGAGCAAAAGCCCCAGGGAGCACCTCCGTGTCCGTGGCAGTACTGGCATCGGCACTCTCTCCCTAGAACCGGTAGCTGAACAGGAGTCGGTAGGTCCTGCCGTCCTGGGGTATCAGGCTCTGCACGTGGTCCGTGGTGGCCGGGTCCTCCAGGTGCCGGTCCAGGAGGTTGTAGATCGAGAAGGAGGCCTCCAGCCCCGGCAGCAGCGCCGTCGATGAAAGGGTGGCGTTGGTGACCAGGTACCCCGGGGAGCCGACCTGTGCGCCGTTGTGGGTAAACTCGCGCCGGCTCACCCCCTGCATCTCGATGCCGGCGAAAACCTTCTTCAGGTACAGAGGGGCGGTCAGGTTGAGCTTGACCAGGTGGCGCGGCGAGTAGTCCAGGCCCTGGTCGGTGGCCTGGTTCCTGGCGGATACGAAGCCGTAACTGCTGCGCGCGGCGAAGCCGCTGTTCCACTGCCCCTCGATCTCGAACTCGCCCCCCACCGCCTTGACCCGGTCGATGTTGGCAAAGGCCACCTGGGTCGGCGACACGTCCTGGTAGCTGATCAGGTTGCTGATCTTGTTGTAGAACAGGCTCGCACTGGTACGCACCACGTCGCCGTAGTACTGCTCGTAGATCGCCTCGTAGCTGCGCACCGTTTCCGGCCTGAGGGCCGGGCTGGTGGCGTAGCCGTTGAAGACGTCGTTGTAGTACAGCTCGTAGGCGTTGGGCGCCCGGAAGGCCTGACCGTAGATCAACTTGAACACGGTCCCCTCGACTGGGGTGTAGATCAGCGCCAGGCGCGGACTGGTGGTCCCCCCGAAGGTCTCGTAATGATCGTAGCGGACCCCAGCATTCAGGATCAGGGTGTCCAGGATGCGCAGCTCGGCCTGGCCGAACAGGGCGTAGAAGACGTCGTCGTGGCTGTTGTCCAGCCGGCGCCCCCCCGGTACCAGGTCCTCGTTGGGGATGTCGATCTGGAAGTTGTCGCGGAACTTCACCCCGCTGGTCAGCTGCAGCCGCGGCAACAGCTGGCGGCTGGCCTGCAGTTCCGCCCCCCACCAGCGCGCCAGGTGGTCGTCGCGATTGACGTAGGTCGCGGGGTAGAAGGGAGGATCGTCACCGGTCTTGTCGTAGGCGAAATTGCCGGTGAAGCGGAACTCGTCGTAGAAGAGACGGGCGGTGATGCCGGTGCCGTCGATGCCCTTTTCGTAGCGCAGGTCGAGGAAACTCCTGCGGTCGTTGGTGTTGCTGCGCGGGTCGTTGAAGATGGTGCCAAAGGAGGCGGTCGGAACTCTTTTGTCCCGGGAAACCAAGGCGCCGGTCAGGGTCAGGTCCTGCAGGTGCCCGGAGAGGAACAGCGAGTAGTTGCGGTCCCGGTCCATGTTGGCCGCGATGCCGTTGTTGGTGGCCGGGTCGTTGAATTCCGGAAAGAAGAGGCGGTCGTTGCCCCGGCTGGAATAGCCGGAACCGGAGACGAGGAACTCGCCGCCGTTAAGGAGCTTGCCGTAGCTGATGCGGCCGGAGCCGGTCTGCTGGCTCCCCAACCCCGCTCCCACCTCGAGCCCCTCGATCTGCTTGGCGCTCTTACTGATGACGTTGATCACGCCGAAGAAGGCACCGGCGCCGTAGAGCGAGGAGCTCGGTCCCCGGATGATCTCGATGCGGTCGATGAGCGCCATGTCGAGAATGAATTCGGTGCCGATGGCGGCGGACTCGTAGATGGCGTCGTTGATGCGGTGTCCGTCCACCAGCAGCAGCAGACGGGTGTTGTAGTCGCCGGGGCGGTTGAAGCCGCGGGTCCCTATGTAGTTGTAGTTCCTGTCGTAGGTCGTGAAGAAGCCGCGGGTCGCGTTGAGGACGTCGGCCATGGTGCGCCAGCCGTAGCGCTTGATCTCGTCGGAGGTGATCACGGTGACCGACGCGGGCGCCTCGGTCACCACCTGCTCGAATTTGGAAACACCGTAGACCTTCTCCACCTTGAGGTTGGTGAGCTGCTCCAGGTCCATCGACTCGAGGTCGGACGCCGGCTGAACGGCGCTATCCTCGGCGAACGCCACGCTCGTGCAAAGCAGCGACAGCATCAACGCGCCGGCCAGGGCCAGCCTCGGCCGGGGACGGTATCTTCTCATCGTCTTCCTCCAGCATTTCTGCTTCTTCAACACCTGTGCCGCTGGTTGGAACAACGAGCCTGTGGAAGAAGGCGCGGCAGTAACTCGAAATTTTCGAGTACGCCGCTGACGCGGTAACGGATCATTTAATATTTTATTATTATTGTCAACGATTAATACATTTACCAACCAGGCACTTACGGAACGAACCGACAAAGGAAGAAACAAAAACAATTAACGTACCGCAACTATACTGGGCTAACTATGCGTTATGACTTATAGCTGTGTCGTCGTGAAGCCTATCACAGTGCAGAAGCAATGCAATTGCGACCAAGAGAGTGCTACTGGTCCTCTTTTCGCCGTCGCTATCCTTTGTTCTCATCGGTCGATGCGTCGTCAAACTTAGGGCCTGATTTCTTTATTGTGTCCGAAAGGAGAAGGTGCTGGGCGGCAAGAGGGGTGGGAAGCAGAGGAGTCAACGCGGCAGGGTGACCCGAACCTGGACCACCTCGAACATGTAGCCGGAGCTTCACACCCTTCCTCCGGTTGTTTCCTTGGCCGCATAGTGGCACGAATAACTTTCGGAGCCACTGACCAGCCGACTTGGACGGAATTGAGGCCACCCATCAAATCCCCCCTGTCCCCCTTTGCGAAAGGGGGACAGGGGGGATTTGGTTTAGTAATCGCTCCCGATCAGGTAGCTGCGCGCCGCGGCCGCGTTGGGCTGCACCTGGTTCGGCCGCATCATCTCATTGTCCTCGTGGTCGATGATGTGGCAATGCCAGACGTAGCCGTCACCGCCGTTGGGATCGAAGGGGTAGAAGCCTGCACTCGCCGGGGTCGACGCCGCCAGGTCGGTCGGAGCCCAGCGCACCGCGATCCGGGTCACCTGCCCCGGGTAGGCGAGCACGGTATCCTTCCACCCCGCTTCCTGGGGCAGCGGTGCCATGGGCGCCGACTGCAGGTAGACCGGTTTGCCGTTTTTACCCACGAGCGCGACGTCGGGGTTGCCTCCCACCGCACGGGTGTTACCCGGGTTGCCATCGTAGCTCTGCGGCGGGCCGAATCCGGGAATGAAGACGCCCTTGGGATAGGGGAAGCCGGTCATGGGGTCATATCCTCCACCCGGGAAGGCCGCGGCATAGGCAGCTTCGTAGGCCTTGGCATCAAACTTCTGCCGGTTCACCAGTTGGAACTGCACCAGGTGCAGGTGAATGGGATGGGCATCCTCGGTAAGGTTCACGATCTCCCACACCTCGGTTTCCCCTTCCTTGGGCCGCTCGGAAACGAAGTTCCCCGTGCCGTCCGCCACAAATCCCGGGATCGGTTCGAAGGTGAACATCCCCCCGTCGACTCCGGTGCTGCGTTTACCGTTCCACTTGGTGTTGTTGACCAGGATCTCCAGCGGTCCCCCCGGATACTGAGTCTGGGTCCCGTCGATCGGGTTGGTCACCGTCTGCGGCATCCCCATCACCTCGTTCAAGGTAAGCTGCCTGGTTTTGTGTACCGTCACACCGGGGGCCACGGTCCCGGCAGCGGGATCCACCAGCCGCACCAGTGCGGGACCTTGACCGCTCCCCCCCCTGAGCCGCGCGCTGGCCGGAGCCGGGTTGAAGGAGGTGTCCGCGACAGCCCCGCCGGTCACGCGGAACTGCAGGATCCTGCCGGTGGTATTGCCATCTGCGGTAGCTCCCCCGGGATAGGGTGTCTTGGCCGTGTTGCGCAAGAGCCAGGTGCCCGAGTAGGCGACGCCGTTGGGGCCGATTTTGCCTGCCTGGTATCCGGCGAAATCCACGATGACCTGGTAGCGCTCGCCCGGCAGCATGACCAATTTGCCCATAGCCTGCGGATCGATCTTCACCGGCCGGTCCAGGTACCCCCCGTCGGTCCCGATCACCCACAGCGGCGGACCCGGATTCTTGGACACCGGATCGATGAGCGACATCTCGTAGCTGCGCGCATTGGACCCGTTCAGGAACAGCAGGGTGTAGCGCTTTGCCTGCACCTCCTTGTAGGGCCAGGACTTCCCGTTGACCACGATAACGTCACCCACGAACTCCGGGTTCCAGTAGGGGTGCTCCGGGTTGAGCGCCCAGAGCGTGCTCCCGGCCGTGCCGGCCGTGAAGAAAAGCTGCCCCTCCGTGTCGAACATCCGGTCCTGGACGACCAGCGGCACCAGCTCCGGCAGGTTCTTGGGGTCGCGGACAGGATCTCCGACCAGGTAGGCGCCGGCAAGGCCGGCATAGACGTTGAGCCGCGTGGCGCCCAGGGTGTGGTCGTGGAACCAGATGGGCGACGCTTCCTGGCTGTTGGGGTAACGGTAGATGGCATAGTTTGAGGCGCTGGAGCCGTCCCGGCTGTAAAACGAGGCGCCCTTCCTGGTGCCGTCGCTGGTGAACCAGGAGTCCGGCCCCCCGTCCAGTTGCGGCGGGACCTCGCCGCCGTGCAGGTGGACCGCCGAAGGGATGGGGGCATCGTAGTTCTCGCCGTAGTTGGCCGCGCAGTCGCTCCCCGGTGCGGGCGGCATGGCCATGTGCGCGCACATGCTTTCGCCGCCGTGCAGGGGATCGGCCCAGTGCAGGGTCTGGTCCGTGCCGTAGCGGTAGGCCAGCACCCTGGTCGTTCTGGCGGTGGGGAGGTCGTTGATGAACTTCATCTCGGTAGGGACGCCGCGGGTCGCGGCAATGACCGGGCCGATGAAGGACTGGCGCCCCGGCACCGTGCCGTCAGCGAGTTGCCCCGCCGCCTGGTCCGGCTTCAGGTACCCCCAGACCCAGGTCCCGGTGTACCCGGGGACCGTTTTCGCAGGGAGCACCATGCTCTTGAACTCCTTCATGCGCAGCTCGATCCGGTCGCTCCCTGCCGGGATGACGTCTAGGTCGGGCAGGCGGTCCACGAATTGCGGGATGGCGGAACCCGCTAGCGGGACCTGCGGGGATACTCCTCCCCAGGCAGTGACCAGCGACGTTGTGACAAGCGCAACCGCTCCCAGTGTAGTTGTTATCAGCCTCGACCTCATAGCAATCCCTCCTTCACCATGTTCTGATTACATAACCATTAAAGGCAATTATCGTTCCCATTTAAAAGCCGTTGTTTTTATGCGGTTTATGAATTCATGGTGACAAAGGAAGAGGTTGTTTCTGTACAACTCCTTTCTTGAAAAGAGAAGACTGTCTTATTTTTCGCATCCCTTCTCATAGGTTGCTTCTTCTTGTTATTCCTCCCTGGCGCTCAAAAACAAAAAGGGCCAGCCTGTCAGGCTGCCCCTTTGTCATGGAGTTTCTATGAGCGTTATTTCAGCAACTACTCCGGCAGGTACTCCGCCGCACCGATTTCGGTAAGGTAGAGCCGCACCGTGATGGAGCAGGCGGCGCCGAGCCCGTTCACCAGTGCCACCATCTTGTCGAGGATGGTAGCGGCAAGCTTGTTCTCCCGCGCCGTGCGGGGGCCGAGGCTTTTGGCCAGCACGATCAGGCGAATGTCCGCGCCGGTGTCCCGGGGACTGGCCTGCGAGAACTGCAGCGAGATCTGCTCCGGCTTGAGGATCGCCATCTTCCCGCCGCGGATCTCCAGCAACTCCGAAATGATGGAAGGGAGCTCTCTGGCCAGGCCGTCAAGCACCTCGTCATTCACATTTGCTTTATGGACTATCGCGACATTCATGATTTACCTCCTCCTTGTGCAGTGTGTGCGGTGAACAATCTCGCCAGTATAGAAGAAAATGATACAGACATCAATAAGAGATGGCTCACCGCCAGATACTCGCTGGAAGTCGGCAATGAAAAAGGGACCAGACATAGTCGTGGTCCCTTTGACTGCGCGCGATTTTTTCGTGTTCTTTGCTACGGCAAGGTAAAGAAGAAGATGGCCCCCTCTCCCTTTTGCGATTCGGCCCAGATCCGCCCTTGGTGCCGGTCGATGATGCGTCGTACCGTCGCCAGGCCGATGCCGTTGCCCTCGAACTCCCTGCCGTGCAGCCTCTGGAAGGGATCGAACAGGTTGTCTTTGTAGTTGCTGTCGAACCCCACCCCGTTGTCTTTCACGAAGATGACCAGCTTGTCGTCAACGATGAGCCGTCCGACTTCTATCTTGGCCGCGACGGTGGTGGAGGTGTATTTCCAGGCGTTCTCGAGGAGGTTCCACATCAACTGGTTCAACAGGGCCGGGTCCCCCTGGACGAAGAGCCCTTCCGCGATCACCACCTCCACCCGCCGACCCGGCGCTCCTTCCGAGAGCTGCTCGATCGCCTTTTTCGCCAGGCCGGAGAGGTTCACCATGCTGGGCTTTATCTTGATGCGGTTCACCTTGGCGAGCTCGAGCAACTCGTCGATGAGCCGGCTCATGTCACTGGTGGCCCGGCGCGAGCGCTCCAGCAGATGCCGCGCCTCCTCGGGCAGGTAGGAGTCGAAGTCATGGGCAAGAATGCTCAGGTAGCCGTTGATGTGACGCAAGGGCGCCCGGAGATCGTGCGACACGGCGTAACTGAACGATTCCAGCTCCTTCACCACAAGGTCCAGGCTGTGCGCGCGTTCATCGGCTTTTTCCCAGGCGGCCTGCAGTTCCCGGTTCTGTAGCTCGAGCTCGGCCTGATGCGTCTCCAGCTCCAGCGGCAGGCGCTGCATGTCCATGTCCGCGGTCGGCTGAGCTGCCCCGGCGCCTGAGCCCGACCTTCTCATACCTTCCTGTTTCTTATCCGCTTTTCCGACCGACACAGTCATCTTCGCCGCCGTAAATATGAAAACTTTAAAATGCTGTAACACATTAATTGATTTATAGATTAACTGCAACCAAATAATCGTATACAAAACGGAGCACGTTGGTGGGGAAAGGTTGTCGCAGACACGGTTTTCCGCCCAATCCTGAGCCCTTTTGTATTGCCCGCAAGCCCAATCTCTTGTATAAAAGGCTGCCCACGCAACACCTCGAATTTCAACGCTGAAGGCGGTTTACGGCTTATGTCATCTAGAAAGATCGCACTGGTGACCGGAGCGAGCAAAGGGATCGGAGCGGCCATTGCCCTGACCCTCGCCCGCGACGGCTTCGATATCTGGCTCAACTACCGGTCCGACCACGCGGCCGCCGCTGAAGTGGCGCGCGGGATCGAGGCCGCCGGGGCGTCCTGCCGGCTCCTCTGCTGCGACGTCGCCGACCCGGCCGCCGTCAAGGAGACGCTGGGACCGCTGCTCGAAAACGAGTCCCCGGAGGTGCTGGTCAACAACGCCGGCCACACCAAGGACACCCTCATGGTCTGGATGGCCGAAGACGAGTGGAAGGATGTCCTTTCCGTGCACCTGGACGGCTTCTTCCTGGTGACCAAGCTGGTGCTGGTCGGCATGCTGAAAAGGCGCAGCGGCCGGGTGATCAACATCGCCTCCACCTCCGGGCAAAGCGGTGTGGCGGGTCAGGTGAACTACTCCGCGGCCAAGGCGGGACTGATCGGCGCCACCAAGGCCCTGGCCCTCGAGACCGCCAAGCGCAAGGTCCTGGTCAACGCGGTCGCCCCCGGTTTCATCGAGACCGACATGGTGGCAGGGCTTCCCAAGGAGAAGATCGTCCCCATGATCCCGCTCGGGCGCATGGGCACCCCCGAGGAAGTGGCCGAGGTGGTCTCCTTCCTCGCCTCGGACAAGGCATCGTACATTACCGGGCAGGTGATCTCCGTCAACGGCGGCATCTACCTGTAGCGGCGTTTTTACAGCAACCACGCAGTTGAGGTAACCGTGCATAAAGTAGCCATAACCGGGATCGGGATCGTTTCCTGCCTGGGGAGCAGCATACCGGAAGTCGCGCTGGCGCTCGAATCCGGGCGCTCGGGCATCGTGATCGACGAGGAGCGCAGCCGGCTGGGCTTTCGCAGCCCGCTCACCGGGCGTATCGCCGCGTTCGAGCAGCGCGCCCCCCTCTCGAAGAAGCAGGCCAAGACCATGCCCGACTTCGCGGTGCACGCCTTCTCCGCCGCCTGGGACGCGCTCACCATGGCGGGCCTCCCGGACGAGCTGGTGCAGAGTCCGGAGACGGGGCTCATCTTCGGCTGCGATTCCAGCTGCCTGACCGCCGTGGAGCAGGTGGAGCTTCTGCGCGAGCGCGGCGACACCCAGCTCATCGGCAGCGGGCACGTCTTTCGTTCCATGACCTCCTGCATCACCATGAACCTCAACACCCTTCTTAAGTGCCGCGGCGCCTGCTGGACCATCAGCTCGGCCTGCTCGAGCGGCGGGCACGCGGTGGGGCAGGGGGCAGACCTGATCGCCATGGGACGGCAGGAGCGCATCATCTGCGGCGGCGCACAGGAGATCAACTGGCAGTCCATGTGCAGCTTCGACGGCCTGGGAGCCTTCTCGTTGCGCCTGGACGACCCCGCCGGCGCCTCGCGCCCCTTCGACTCCGGCCGCGACGGCCTGGTCCCCAGCGGCGGTGCGGCCGCACTGGTACTGGAGCGCTACGACCTGGCGGTCGCCCGCGGCGCCACCATCCTGGGGGAAGTCGCCGGCTACGCCTTCTCCTCCGACGGCAACCACATCTCGGTACCGAGCAGCGAAGGGCTGCAGCGCGCCATGCGCCAGTCGATCACCCTCGCCGGCCTTGCCCCCGCCGACATCGGCTACGTCTGCGCCCACGCCACCTCGACCCCGGCCGGGGACGCGGCCGAGGCGAAGAACATCTCCGCGGTGTTCGGCCCGGTCACCCCGCCGGTGTCGTCGCTGAAAGGGATGACCGGGCACGAGCTCTGGATGTCGGGCGCCTCGCAGGTGGTCTACAGCACCATCATGGCGCGCGAGGGGTTCATCGCCAAAAACCTCAACTTCGCCACTCCCGACGAGGACTCGGCACGGCTCAACATCGTCACCGAGACGCTGCGCGCCACCCCGGAGCACGTCCTGTGCAACTCGGCCGGCTTTGGCGGCACCAACTCGTGCCTGGTGCTGAGGTTCGCCCGTTGAGCTACGACTACGCCGTCATCGGTGCCGGCGTCTCCGGTATCACCTGCGCCCTCACCCTGGCCCGCAGCGGCTACCAGGTCGCGCTCATCGAACAGGCGCCCCACATCGCGCCGCTGTTGCGCGGCTTCTCGCGCCACGGCGTCCACTTCGACACCGGCTTCCACTACACCGGGGGGCTCGCGCCCGGCGAGCCGCTGGAATTGTTCCTGCGCTACCTGGGCGTCGCGGATCGCATCGAGACCTTCTCCTTCGATGAGCAAGGCTTCGACCTGATCCGCTGCCAGGACCCCGCTTTCGAGTTCAACTTCCCCATCGGGGTCGAGAACCTGCGCGAGCGGCTTGCCGCCACGTTCCCCGCTGAGCGGGAGGCCATCGACAGCTACCTTGACCAGGTAGACGCGGCGGGTCGCGCCATGCCCTACCTGAACCTTGACGCCGAGTTGAGCCAGGAGTCGCTGCTGCAGCGCGTCATCGGCCCGAGCCTGCGCGAGGTGCTGGACCGCCTGACCGGTAACGAGCTGTTAAAAAGCTTGCTTTCGGTGCACACCCTTTTATATGGTGTCTCCAGCCGCGAGGTCCCCTTTGCCCTGCACGCCGCCATCGCCGGGAGCTACTACCAGTCGGTGCACGGCATCCGCGGCGGAGGTTTGAGCCTGGCACGCGCCTTCGACAGCCGGCTCGCCGAGCTGGGCGTCACCGTGCTCTGCTCGCGGCAGGCCGCTGGCATCGAGATCTCCCCCGGCGGTGCGGTATCCGGGGTGCGCCTAGCCGACGGAGAGTTGATCCCCTGCGCCGCGGCGATCGCCACGGTCCACCCGCAGCTGCTGCTGGACCTGGTGCCGGAAGGCGCCTTCCGCCCGGTCTACCGCAAGCGGCTCGCCTCCCTGGAGGAGACCGTTTCCGCCGTGCTCTGCTTCGCCACCTGCGACGCGCCCATCCCCGGCCTCTCCGGGAGCAACCGGTTCTACATCCCCGATACGAGGGCCATGGACGAACTGGGGGGGCGGGCGGTAGGCGACGGTGCGCTCTACCTGAGCGCAGCGTACCGCGACGGCGACCCGGCCCCGGCCGGCTTCATCGGCATCTGCCCGGCCCTCTACAGCGAGGCTGCCGCGTGGCAGTCACGTCGGGGCGAGCGCCCCTCCGGGTACCAGGAATACAAGGAGCAGGCGCTGGAGCGCCTGACGGCGCAGATCACCAGCGCCTATCCCGAACTTAGCGGCCACATCGCGAGCATCGAGGCATCCACGCCGCTCACCGTGCGTGACTACTGCGCCACGCCGCTCGGGGGGCTCTACGGCGTCAAGCACATGGTGGGGCAGTACAACCCGCAACCGGCCACCCGGGTACCCGGCCTGTTCCTGTCCGGGCAGGCAGTGGCGTCGCCCGGGGTCATGGGGGCGATGCTCTCGGGGCTGGTCACCTGCGGTACCCTGCTCGGGCACGACCGCATCAGAAAGGAATTGAAGGGATGTTGCTGAGAAGAGTGGTCATCACCGGGATCGGGGCCGTTTCCCCCTTCGGGCGCGGGATCGATAACCTCATGGACGGACTGCTGGCCGGAAGAAGCGGCGTGGTCGAACTCCCGGCGCTCGCGGAAATAATCGGGATGCGCACCCGGGTCGCCGCGCTGGTCACCGGGGTCGACCCGATGGAGATCCCGCGCAAGTTCCGCCGCTCCATGTCCAGCATGTCCGTCTTCGCCACCCTGGCCGCCCAGGATGCCGTGGCCATGGCCGGACTCGCCCCGGAACAACTCGGTAGCGGCAGGCTCGGAGTCTCCATCGGCTCCACCACCGGCAGTCCGCAGACCATGGAGGAGTTCTTCCGCGAGTTCAACGCCGACCACAGCCTGGAGCGGATGAAGTCGACGCTCTTCTTCCACATCATGAACCACAGCTGCGCCTCCAACGTGGCGCAGGTCCTGGGGGTGACCGGCAGGGTGCTCGCCCCCGCCGCCGCCTGCTCGACCTCGACCCACGCCATCGGCTACGGAGCCGAGATGATCGGGCTTGGCAAGCAGGAGTTCATGCTCTGCGGCGGCGCCGACGAGTTCCACCCGCTCACGTCGGGCACCTTCGACATCATCAACGCAGCCTCGGCTGCCTTCAATGACACGCCGCACCAGACGCCGCGCCCCTTCGACGTCAGGCGCGACGGTATTGTCTGCGGCGAGGGGAGCGGCATCCTTCTCCTTGAATCGCTTGACTCGGCGCTTTCGCGCGGCGCCGAGATCCTGGCGGAGGTGACCGGGTTCGCCACCAACTCCGACCCCGGCAGCATCGCCAACCCCGACACGGCCTGCATCGCCCAGTGCATGCGCCTCGCCCTCGCCGACGCCGGCATCGAGCCGGGCGAGGTCGGCTACGTCAACGCCCACGCCACCGCCACCGAGCAGGGGGACATCGCCGAGTGCGCCGCCATCGCCGAGGTCTTCGGCGCGGACACCCCGGTCAGCAGCCTCAAGGGGCACCTGGGTCACACCATGGCCGCCAGCGGCGCCCTGGAACTGGCCGCCTGCGTGGAGATGCTGCGCCGTGAGGTGCTGGTCCCGACCCTCAACCTGGACGAGGTCGATCCCGCCTGCGCCGGTGTGCTGCACCAAAGGGAGGTCGCCCAGCGCCGGGTCGACACCCTGATCAAGAACAATTTCGCCTTGGGTGGCGTCAATTCATCCATAATCTTGAGGAGATATGCCTAGTATGACCGAGCAGGAAATCGTAGCGAAGATCAATAGTTCCCTGGCGGAAGAGTTCGAGTACGACCTCGCGGCCATGACCCCGGAGACCACCCTGTTCGAGGACATGGGGCTGGACAGCCTGGACGTGGTCGACCTGGTGATCGTGCTGGAGACCGCCTTCAGCATGAAGGTGCGCGAGGAGGAGGCGATCCGCAAGATCCGCACCCTGGGCGACATCCACGAGTTCGTCATCGCCAAGAAACGCCAACTGGAGGGTGACCGGTAGGTGACGTCGCAGGAAACCCCACGGCACCGGGAGAAAAGCGGCAGGTTCTGGCTGCTCCGGGCGCTGCTTCTCAACCTGACCTTCTACCCCCTGATGGCGCTCTGGACCGTCGCCGGCATCGTTGCGTCCCCGCTCTGCCTGGTGCTGTGGAAGCTGGCCACCGGCTGGGACCTGGGTCGGATCACCCGTCACCTGATCAGCATCCACGGCTACGGCATGGTCGCCATCACCGCCCCGTTCGTCCGCTTTTCCAGCGAGGGGACCGGGAGCATCGGGCGCCCCTGCATCCTGGTGGTGAACCATCTCTCCTTCTTCGACAGCTACTACATGTCCACGCTCCCTTTCCACGACATTGTGTTCGCCGTGGGGGCGTGGCCCTTCAAGATGTACTGGTACACGCTCTTCATGCGCCTGGCCCGTTACCTCGACGTGGAAACCGCTGATTGGGGTGACGTGGTGGCGACCTGCTCGGAGACCTTCGCCAACAAGGGCGTGGTGATCTTCTACCCCGAGGGGCACCGCTCGCGCACGGGAAAGCTGCAGCCCTTTTATTCCGGCGCCTTTCGGCTCGCCAAGGAGACCGGCGTCCCCATCGTGCCTCTGGTGATCACCGGGACCGGCGACCTGCTACCGCCGGGGCGCTTCGCGCTCTACCCCACCCGGGTGCGCCTGAAGGTGCTCCCCCCGGTGGACCCCGCCTTGTTCCCCGGGCATAACGGGCATCTGCGACTGCGCCGCGAGGTACGCGAGCGGATGACGCGGGCGCTGGCCGAGATGCAGGGGGAGACTGGCGCGATGAGGAAAACGAAATGACCTGGAATGCCGACAAGGGGCTCGAGCTCGCCCGCCTGGACGCCGCCGCCATCGCCGCGCGCCAGGAGGAGCTGCTACGCCGCCACGTGCGCTACTGCGCGGAGCACTCCCCCTTTTACCGCGCCATGTTCCGCCAGGCCGGCGTGGCACCGGGGGATATCGCGACGCTGGCAGACCTGGCCCGGCTCCCGCTCACCGAGAAGCACCACCTGGAGGAGTGTCGTGACGATTTCCTCGCCGTGGCACAGGACCAGGTCACCGATGTCTGCCTCACCTCCGGCACCACCGGCAAGCCCATCGCCATGCTGCAAAATAACGCCGACCTGGAACGGCTCACCTACAACGAGGAGATCTCCTTCCGGGGTGTGGGCATCACCAGCGCCGACCGCGTCCTGGTCGCCGCCGCCATCGACCGCTGCTTCATGGCCGGGCTCGCCTACTTCATGGGGCTCACCAGGATCGGCGCCACCGTCATCCGCGGCGGCTCCAGCTCCACGGCGCTCCTGGTCGAGCTGATCAGGAACTGCCGTCCGAGCGCCATCATCGCCGTCCCCACCCTGCTCCTCGCCCTGGCGAAAAAGCTGGAGCAGGAGGGGCTCGCGCCGGCCGAAGTGGGTGTCACCCGGCTCATCTGCATCGGCGAGCCGGTGCGCACCCCCGATTTCGCCCTGTCCCCCTTGGGGGAGCGCCTGTTGCAGGCCTGGGGCTGCCGGATCTTCGGCACCTACGCCAGCACCGAGATGGCCACCTCCTTCACCGACTGCGACGCCGGTCTCGGAGGGCACCTTCACCCCGACCTGGTCGCCGTGGAGATCGTCGACGAGGAGGGGCGCCCGGTCCCGGACGGCACCCCGGGCGAGGTGATCGCCACACCGCTGGGGGTCTCCGCGATGCCGCTCCTGCGTTTCCGCACCGGCGACATTGCCACTCTGCACCGCGAGCCCTGCCCCTGCGGCCGCAACACGCCGCGCCTCGGGCCGGTGGTGGGACGGAAGTCCCAGATGCTCAAGTACCGCGGCACCACCGTCTACCCGCCAGCCATCGCCACCGTGCTGCAGGGGATGCACGGCGTGCAGGGGTTCTACATCGAGGCCGAGAGTGAGTTCGCCCTCTCGGACCGGATCCGCGTGGTGGTGGGCACCGCAGATTCGTCCCTCACCGCGGCGCAGGTGGCCAAGAAGATCGCCGCCGCCATCCGGGTCAGCCCCGAGGTGGTGCTGGTCTCTCCCGAGGAGGTCCTCAGGGTGACCATGCAGGAAGACAAGAGAAAGCCGGTACTCTTCTTCGACCGCCGCACCTCGCCGGCCTGAGGCGGGGCGCACCACGAACTGGAAAGGATAGCCATGTCCAACCGTCCCACAGTAACGCTGAACGGCGCCGACCTGACCGTGGCCGACATCGTCACCATCGGCGTCGGCGACCGCGCGGTGGCCCTTGACGCCGCCGCCCTGGAGCGCTGCCGTGCCAGCCGCGCCTTCCTCGAGGAAGAGGTCGCCGCGCGCCGCATCATCTACGGCGTCAACACCTCCTTCGGGCCCATGTGCAACAAGATCATCGAGGACGCCGAGATCGAAGCGCTCCAGGTGAACCTGATCCGCAGCCACGCCGCCGGCCTGGGCGATCCACTCAAGCCCTACATCGCCAACGCCGTCATGGCGGTGCGCCTGAACACCCTGGTCAAGGGGTACTCCGGCGTGCGCGTCGAGCTCCTTGAGTTCATGAAGGAGCTGGTGAACCGCGGCATCGCCCCCTACATCCCCGAGTGCGGCTCCGTCGGGGCCTCGGGCGACCTGATCCACCTGGCGCACCTGGCCCTCACTATCATCGGGGAGGGGAAATCCTACTACCAGAACGAGTTGCACGACACCGGCGCGCTCTTCGCCCGCCTCGGCATCACCCCCTTCTCGCTCAGCTTCAAGGAGGGGATCGCCCTCATGAACGGCACCTCCGCCATGACCGCGGTGGCCGCCTTCGCCCTCTTCGGTGCCCGGAAGATCCTGAACCTCTCCCTGTTCACCGGCGCCTTCGCCCTGGAGATCTTCGGCGGCATCGACGACGCCTTCGACGAGGACCTGCACCTGGTCAAGCCGCACCCCGGCCAGCTCGAGGTGGCCCGCGCCATCCGCGCCCTCTACGCCGGCTCCGGCAACATCACCCTGAGAAAGGAGATGCACGAGCGCATCCGCGGCCACGAGACCGACGGGCCGGTCTACGAGACCAGCGTCAACGTGCAGGACGTCTACTCGGTGCGCTGCACGCCGCAGGTGCTGGCGCCGGTGCTGGAGGCGATCGACGCGGCGGAGCGCACCGTGACCATCGAGGCCAACTCCTCTAATGACAATCCGATCGTCATCCCGGAGCGCAAGAAGGTGATCCACGGCGGCAACTTCCACGGCCAGAGCATCGGCTTCGCCATGGATTCCCTCTGCATGGCCATGGCGACCATGTGCACCCTGTCCGAGCGCCGCATCAACAAGTTCCTGGACCGCAGCATCAACGAGGGGCTGCCGGAGTTCCTGATCCCCGGAACCCCGGGCCTCACCATGGGCTTCATGGGGAGCCAGTACCTGGCGACCTCGACCACGGCCGAGAACCGCCAGCTGGCCAACCCGGTCTCCACCAACTCCATCTCCTGCAACGCCTCCAACCAGGACGTGGTCAGCATGGGTACGGTGGCGGCGCGCAAGGCCTTCAAGTCGGTCAGTAATGCCAAGCACGTGCTTACCCTGGAAGTGCTCGCCGACCTGCAGGCACTCTCGTTTAGAAACGCGGATCGCCTGGGTACCGGGACCGGCAAGCTCTACGCCATCCTGAACCGGGACTTCGCCGTGTACGACAACCGGCGCGTCTTCCACGAGGACCTGGTCCGCTTCCGGAAGCTTCTCTTCTCGAGCCAGCTCCTGGACGACCTGGCCCCGTACCTGGGCCACGAGGGGTAAACCATGGGTGATGCTGCCATGACCACCGACCTCACCCTCCCCATGCCGGCGCGGCTCCTCATCCCGCACCGCCCACCCATGCAGCTCGTCGAGCGGCTGTTGAGCTACGGCGACCAGGCGGGCGAGGTCGAGGCGCTCTTCCCGGCAGAGAGCCTTCTGGCCGCCGCTGACGGCACCCTGGACGGGGTGGCGCTGGTCGAACTGCTGGCGCAGGGGTACGCGGTCATCAAGGGGTACGACGACCTCCTGCAGGGCAAGGAAATTTCCAAGGGGTACCTCGTGGGGCTCCGCAAGCTGCGCCTGACCGGGACCGCCCGCGTTAGGGAACGGCTCCTGGTGCGCATCCGCACCGTGGGAAGCTTCGAAGGGTTCGCCGTCGCCGAGGGCGAGGTGGAGCGCGACGGCGTGGCGATCGCGAGCGGCACCCTGAAGCTCTGGATCGTGGGCGACGCGACCGGGGAGGCGTCATGAAGCGGCTGTTGCTCCTCTGCGCCCTGCTCCTTCCGGCGCTGCCGCTCCACGCCGAGAGCCAGCCATCGCCGCAGCTTCTGGAAACCCTCGAGAAGAACGCAGGATCGGTGCGCACCATCTCCAGCGATTTTGTCCAGGAAAAGCACCTGAGCATGTTCAAGAACCCGATGACCTCCAAGGGGCGCCTCTACTTCGCCCGGCCGGACCAACTGCGCTGGGAGCTGACCGCGCCGGTGGCGTCAGGTTTCGTGCTCAAGGGGGATCGCGGCAGGCGCTGGCACGAGCGGACCGGCCGCACCGAGAACTTCCAGATCAGCCAGGAGCCGATCATGAAGCTGGTCTCCGAGCAGCTCTTCGCCTGGGCCCGCTCCGACTTCGCCTGGATCAAGAAAGAGTACCGCGTCACCGTGCTGCAGGAGTCTCCGGCCCTGTTGCGGCTCGAGCCGCGCTCCGCCGCCACCGCCAGTTTTCTGCACCACCTCCTGGTCGGCTTCAGCGCCGACGGGCGCTACGTGAAGAGCGTCGAGTTGCATGAGAAAGACGGGGACTTCACCAGGATCCGTTTTCAGAACACGGTGGTGAACAAGGCGCTGCCGGCGGACATCTTCTAGATGGATGAGCCCTCCGTGAACCTCTTCGGCCGGTTGTACCGCTACTTCGCCGGCCGGCGCCGTGTCCTGTACGGGGCGACGCTGCTCTTGGTGGCGCTCTCCCTGTTCGCCTCGTCGCGGCTGCAGCTTCAGGAAGACATCGTCGCCATGCTCCCCGACGACGGCTCCAGCGCGGCCACCGACTTTCGCCTGCTGCAGCTCGCCCCCTTCACCAGGAAGCTCGTAGTGAGCCTGAAGGCGCCGGCGCCGGGCGACAGCACGGCCCTGGTCGCCACCGCCGACAGCCTGGCCCAAGCGCTGCGCGAGGCGAAGGTGGGCACGGTGAGCACCGGCCCCGCCGCGCTGGGCGGGGAGTTCTTCGGCTTTTTGGGCTCGGCGCTCCCGAGCCTGTGCGGCGAGGCCGACCTGAAGCGGCTGGAGGCGGCGACCACGCCGGAAAAGGTGCGCGAGCGCCTGCGCGAGGGGTACGAGCAGCTCCTGGCCCCGGAGGGGTGGGCGCTCAAGGGGAAGCTGCAGACCGATCCGCTCGCCTTCTCCGACCTAGTCCTGGAGCGGCTGCGGTTTTTGAACCTGGTCCCCAACATGCGCCTGGTGCAGAACCATTTCGTGTCCGCGGACGGGAGCTCCGCGCTGATTACCGTCGACACCACGGTCCCCATGACCGATTCGGCCGCCTCGCGCAAGCTCATGGACCGGGTCGACGCCGCGGTCAAGAAGACGGTACCTGCGGGCTTCAGCGCCACCGTCCTCTCCGGACACCGCTACACACTGGCCAATGCCGATGCCGTCAAGCGCGACTTGTACCTGGTGCTGACGCTGAGCGTGGTGGCGATCTTCGCCATCTACCTGGTCTTCTTGCGGAGCATGAGCGCCCTGTTCGTGTTCCTGGTGCCATCGACGGTGCTCGCCATCGCCTCCGGCGCCATGGCGCTCTGGGCCACCAAGGTCTTCGCTGTCACCCTAGGCTTCGGGGGGGTGCTTCTGGGCATGGTGGACGAGTACGCCACCATGATCTACTTCGCCTGCCGCAAGGGGGGCAAGGACCCGGCGCTGATCACCGCCGAGGTATCCCGGCCGGTACTCTCCGGTGCCCTGGCGACGCTTCTCTCCTTCGGGGTGATGCTTCTCTCGGTGCTCCCGGGACAGCGTCAGCTCGCCGTGTACAGCATGACCGGCATCGTGGCCGCGCTTCTCTTCTCGCTGGTGGTGCTGCCACACCTGGTGCGCCCGGCCCCCGGCGGGAGCCTCCCCTTCGGCGGCATGAAGACGCTGCGCCCGCCGCGCCGGCTGGTGCTGGTCGCCTGGTGCGCGCTCCTGGCCATCTGTGCCTTCGGCGCCACCCGGGTCCGCTTCAACGGCAGTCTGCAGGCGGTGAACCTGGTTCCCAGCGAGCTGAAGCGGGCCGAGGCCGAACTGAACCGGACCTGGGGCGATCTGCAGGGTAAGGCGCTCATTTTCGCCGAGGGTAAAGACCTGGAGAGCGCGTTGGAGCTGAACCGGCGCGTCTTCGAGCGGCTCGCCCCGACCCTTCCCCCCGGGGAGCTGGTCTCCTTGGCGCCGCTCTTGCCTAGCGAGGCACGGCAAAGCGAGAACCGGGAGCGCTGGGTTACCTTCTGGCAGGACGGCCGTGCGGCGCGCCTGGAGCGCGACTTGGCACGCGAAGGGGCTGCCTTCGGCTTTACCGGCGCCGCCTTCGCCCCGTTCCTGGCCACGCTGAAAACGCCCGCCATTCCTCTGAACCTTGACGGGTTGCGCGCAGCGGGACTTGGCGAGTTGGTGGACGCCCTGGTGCTGCCTGGTCCCGGCTCGGTCCGGGTGCTCACCCTTGTGCCCGACCGCCCGGAACTGATCGAGCGCCTGTCCCGGGAGCTGGCCCCCCTGCCGGGGGTACGCCTGGTCTCGGAGAGCCGCTTCGGCGCCGTCATGGGGGGGAGCATCATCGGCGACTTCACCCGGTACCTCGCCATCACCGGGGTGCTGGTGTTCCTGCTGGTCGCCGTCGTGTTCCGCACCCCGTCGCGCATCGCGCTGGTGCTGGTACCGGTAGTGACCGGCGTGGTCTGCATGCTGGGCATCATGGGGCTGTTGGGGCTCGCGTTCAACATCTTCAACATCGCCGCCACCATCCTGATCATCGGGCTGTGCGTCGACTACGGCATCTTCATGGTGAGCCGGCTTGAAGACGGCGGCGACGAAACCTCGCGCCTCGCCGTGCTGGTCTCCGGGCTCACCACCTTGGCCGGGCTCGGGGCGCTCGCCCTGGCGCGCCACCCCTCGATGCAGTCCATCGGGGTCTCCGTCCTGCTCGGGGTCGGCACCGGCATACCCGCAGCGCTGTTCGTGATACCGGCGCTGCACCGCAAGGACCAGCCATGAAGCGGATCACCCTCTTGCTTTTCGCAGCGCTCCTGCTCCTTGGGGCCGGCTGCGCCCGGGTCCCCTTCGAGGCGACCGAGCTGGTGCCGACCGTGCCCCGCTCGGCGGCACAACTGGCCGACGGCGTCTGGAGCAGCCAGCGGGGCCCCCTCGTCGTGCGCCACAGCGCCCTGTTCGAGTTGCGCGGCATGCGCGTCCCGGTGGAGGCGATGCTGAGCCTGGACACGAAAGCCGGCGAAGCCCGTCTGGTCGCGATGAACGAGATGGGGGTGAAGCTGTACGACATCACCGTGCTCCGGGACGGGAGCCGGGCCAACTTCGTCATCCCCGATCTGGCGCGTTACCCCGGTTTCGCCGAGGCGGTCGCGCTTTCGGTGCGCCGCATCTTCCTGGCGCCGGCGCCCGGCGCAGGGGATCAGCTGGAAGTCGCCCAGCGCAGCTACCAGACTAGCCGCGAGGAGGGGGGTGCGATGCTCCGCTTCACCTTCGGCGGCACCGACGCCCAACTCCTGGAGACGTCCTGCCGCGGCGCGGACCAGTCCTGGCGGGTGCGCTACTACCGCTACCAGCGGCGCGACGGGCTGCTTTTCCCCGGCGGCATCGTGCTCGACGAAGATCGGGCCGGCTACCGCCTCACCCTTTGGATCGACAGCGTGGAGCCAAGCAATGAATAGCATCATCGCCAAGGAAATAACCGCGAGCCGCCTCGGGGCGGAAAGCGACAGCGAAGGAGGCTGCCTCGGGCGCTACCGCTTCGACACCGGTTTCGCCGGTTTCGACGGACACTTCCCCGGTTTCCCGATCCTTCCGGCCATCGTCGAGATCCACGCCGTGGTCTCCTTGGTCGGCGCCGTGCGGCAATGCCCCCAGCGTCTGGTCGCCGTGCAGGACGCCAAGTTCCTGAACCCGGTGCGCCCGGGCCAGGAGCTGCAGGTCGCCTGCCGCCCGCGCACCGTTCAGGGAAAGGAACTCTGCGACGCGCGCCTCACCGTGGGCGAGGTGACCGTGGCCACCATGCTCCTGGAACTGGCAGCGGAGGAAAGCCCGTGACCCGTGCCTACTTCACACCCACGCCGGGGGCACCGCCCCCCCTGCGCATCACCGTCGAACGCCAGGTCCGTTTCGAAGAGGTCGATCCCCTCAACATCGTCTGGCACGGCCGCTACCCGAGCTACTTCGAGGACGCGCGGGTCGCTTTCGGTGAGAAGTACGGTTTGGGCTATCTCGACTGCTATCAGCGCGGCATCCTCACCCCAATCAAGAAGATGCACGTCGACTACTTCCGCCCGCTCGCCTTCCCGGAGCGCTTCACCGTTGAGGGTATCCTGCACTTCACCCCCGCCGCGCGGCTCAACTTCGAGTTCGTGATCCGCAACCAGGCCGGCGAGGTGACCTGCACCGGCTACACCGTGCAGATGATGCTAGACACGAACCAGGAGATCATGCTGGTCCCGCCCCCCTTCATCGAGGAGTTCCTGGAGCGCTGGCAGCAAGGAGCGTTGTCGTGAACGAGGTCTGCATCACCGACACGCAGACGGTGACCGGTCTCGGCACTGGGCTTGATGTCCTGTTCAACGGGATGATGGCCGGCACCAGCGCCGTAGCCCCCGTGCAACGCTTTGGGACCGCCCGCTATATCTCGCCCAACGCCTGCTGCGTGCCGGGCCTTACGACAGGTGAAGATTCACTGCTCTACCCCCTGCTGGGGCACCTGATGGACGGCTTCTCCGCCGTCCCAGCCGACTGCCGGCTGCTTCTTGCCAGCACCAAAGGGCCTGTCGACCTGATGGAGCGGCTGCAGCGGGGCGAGGCGGTCGACCCGGCTGAATTGGCCATGGAGCGCGTGCTGTCCCGGGTGGGCCAGCGCTGCGGCACCAGCGGCCCGGCGCTCAACGTGAACGCCGCCTGCGCCTCCTCCACGCTGGCGCTGGCGCGCGCCGCGCAGATGATTGCCTTGGGACGCTGCGAAGCGGCGCTGGTGGTCTGCCTCGACCTGGTCAGCGAGTTCGTCTTTTCCGGCTTCTCCGCACTGCAGGCGCTCTCCCCGACCCGCTGCCGCCCCTTCGACAAGAACCGGGACGGGCTCACGTTAGGCGAGGGAGGGGCGGCGCTGCTCCTGATGAGCCGCGAGCGCGCTCGGCGCGAGGGGCGCCCGGTGCTGGGCGTCATCGCCGGCTGGGGTGCCGCCAACGATGCGACCCACATTACGGCACCCGCCCGCGACGCCTGCGGCCTTATCCAGACCGTGCGCCAGGCGCTCGCCCGCGCCGGCCTCAGCGCGGACGCCATCGCCGCGGTGAGCGCGCACGGCACGGCGACGCCGTACAACGACCAGATGGAATTGACCGCCCTGCGCGCCCTCTTCCCCGGCCGCACCCTGCCGGTGCACTCGGTGAAGGGCGCCATCGGCCACACCCTGGGTGCTGCCGGCGGCATCGAGGCGGCCCTCGGGCTCAAGTGCCTCGATGCCGGGATACTCCCCCCCACCGTCGGGCTCATCGAGCCGGACCCGGAAGGGGTGGGGCTCGTGAGCAACGCGGCGCAGGACATCGGGGGAGATTACCTCTTGAGCACCAACTCCGGGTTCGGCGGCGTGAACGCCGCTGTCATCCTCGGCCGGGGGGACGCATGAAGGCGTACCTGAACGGCATCGGTTGGGTCACCGGCACCGGCTGCGGCATGGGGTCACAGAGGAGCGACCAGGTCTTCGTCGACCTCCCCCTCCCCGCGCTGGTGCGCCGGGACGTCTTCGCCGAGCCCAACCAGCGCTTCGGACGCATGTCAGACTACGCCAAGCTTGGCCTGTCCGCCCTGGCCTTCGCCCTGCGCGACGCGGGACTGGAGACGTGGAGCGAGAAGCGCCCCTTCGGCGTCGTCGCCGGCACCAGGCTCGGCTGCCTCGCCACCGATCTCGATTACCAACGCACCGTGCTGCTGGAAGGGGGCGGGCTGGCAAGCCCCAACCTGTTCGCCTACACCCTCGCCAACTGCTTCCTGGGGGATGCTGCCATCCTCTTCGGCCTCACCGGGTCGCTGCTGGCGGTGAATGAAACCGAAAGTACCGGGCTCGGCGCGCTCGCCATGGCCCTGGACCAGCTTGCCCTGAAGGAGGAACCGGTGGTGCTCGCCGGCGTCTGCGACCTGGCTCCCCCGGAACCCTTGGCCGTCGTCGCCCCGTTTCTCCCCGGCGCCGCCGTCCTGGTGCTGGCGGAGACTCCGGGGCCGCGCTGCTACGGCTGCGTCACGGTGGCCGCGAACGGCGGCATCGCCTGCAACGGCACCCCCGTTGACAGCATTGCGCAGTTGATCGATGCGGCCCTCAAGCAGAATGGGATCTCGCAACAGGCAGGGAACACCGGAGAAGGAACCACATGCTAGATCACCGCAAAATACTCCTGGTGCACCCCCTGGGCTATCGGGCCGACGCGGCCGGGCGAGACATCTCCCGCGTGGCCAACATCATGCCTCCCCTAGGGCTTGCCAGCATCGCCGCCTATCTGGAGCAGCGCGGCATGCGCGCCGACATCGTGGACTGCTACGCCCGACCCGACTCGGACCGGGTCATCCGCGACTACCTGCTGGCAGAGCGTCCCGCCATGATCGGCCTGAGCTGCACCACCTCCAGCTTCCTGGACGGCGTGCGCATCGCGGAGATGGCGCGCCAAGTGCTCCCCGGCATCCGCACCGTCTTCGGCGGCCCCCACGTCTCGGCGTTGAAGACGGACCTCTTCCCCAATTTCCCTGCCATGGACTGCGCGGTCGTGGGCGAGGGAGAGGAAACCATGGCGGAGCTCCTCCTGAAGGGATGGGACGACCCCGCCTCCGTGGGCGGCATCATCTACCGCGACGGCGCCGATGCGGTCTGGACCGGCTACCGCGAAAGGCCACTGGTGCTGGACGAGCTCCCCTTCCCGGCCTACGAGAAGCTGGCAGGGTTCCCGGCGTCGTACCGGCTCCCCATCTTCAACTATCCGAAGACGCCCAACACGAGCTGCATCTCCAGCCGCGGCTGCCCCTACGCCTGCAGCTACTGTGACCGCTCCGTGTTCCGGCGCAGCTTCCGCTACAACTCGGCGGAGTACCTCTACGAGCACCTGCGCTACCTCAAGGAGCGCTTCGGCATCCGCCACATCAACTTCTACGACGACCAGTTCACCTTCAACCGGGAGCGGGTCGAGAATTTCACCACGCTGATGACCGATCGTCCCTTGGGCATGACCTTCAACTGCGCGGTCCGCGCCGAGCATATCGACCCGGAGCTGCTCACCCGCATGAAAGGCGCCGGCTGCTGGATGATGAGCCTGGGGATCGAAACCGGCGACGAGGAACTCCTGGCCCAGCACCGCCAGAACGCCGACCTGGACCACCTGGCACAGAAAATCCGCATGATCAAGGATGCCGGGATGCGCACCAAGGGCCTCCTCATGATCGGGCTTCCCGGCGAGACCGAGCAGAGCATCCGCAAGAGCATGGACTACGTCTTTTCCCTCCCCATCGATGACTTCAACTTGGCCAAGTTCACCCCGTTCCCCGGTTCGCCGGTGTACGAGAAGATCCACGAGCTGGGGGAGTTCCAGGAGGATTGGGAGAAGATGGACTGCATGAACTTCCTCTTCGTCACCAAGGGGATGACCCGCGAGCGCCTGGAAGAGCTGTTCCAGGAGTTCTACCGCAACCACTTCAAGCGCCACAAGGTGCTCTGGGGCTACGTCACCATGCTCTGGCGCTCGCCGGACAGCTGGCTGCGCTTTCTGGGGAACCTCTCCAGCTTCCTGAAGTTCACCAGGAAGACCGAACGGTTCGAGGCGGAGCCGTCATCGGCCCCGGTTGCGCCGGGCGCGAAATAGCAACGAAATCACAAGGAGCCGTGCCATGGATACCAAGCAAAAACTTAAGCAGATACTGGTGAAGGACCTGAACCTCGAGGAGGTCTCCCCGGAGGAGATCAGCGACAGCGCGCCGTTGTTCGGCGAGGGGCTGGGGCTGGATTCGCTGGATGCGGTCGAGCTCGTGGTCATCGTGCAGAAGCACTTTGGCGTGGAGATCAAGGACATGGACGAAGGGCGCAAGGCCTTCCAGTCGGTGGACTCCCTGGCCGCCTACATCGAGGAGCGCAAGGGCGCATGACCCACTGGCCCGTCGCCATAACCGGCCTGGGCTGCATTTGCGCCGCCGGCGGGACCGTCCCCGACTGCCTGGAGGCACTGTACGCCGGGCGCCGGGCACCCGCCCCCCCAACCCGCTTCGCCAGCAGTCACCCGACCCCCTTCCCGGTCTTTGAGGTGCGCGACTTCCGCGAGCCCCCGGAGCTGCTGCGCACCAGCGCCCTTGGCGTCCAGGCCGCGACCGAGGCGCTGGCCGACGCGGGGTTCTCTCCGAGTGAGTTGCGCGGGCTGCGGGTCGGTGTCTGTATCGGCACCACCGTCGGCAGCGCCTTGAACGACGAGGGGTTCTGCCGCGCCCACCGCGCCGGTGAGGAGCCGGACCTGTTCCCCATGGAACGCATCCTGAACAACAACCCCGCCGCCGCCATCGCCCGCACCTTCGGCTGCACCGGCCCCTGCCAGACCGTGGTCAATGCCTGCGCTTCCGGGACCGACGCGGTTGGGCTCGCCGCCTCCTGGATCCGCGGGGGGATCTGCGATGTCGCCATCGCCGGCGGTGCGGACGAACTGGGCCGCATCACCTATCACGGATTCATCTCCCTCATGATCACCGACGACTCCCCCTGCAAGCCCTTCGACCGCGACCGCAAGGGGCTCAATCTCGGCGAAGGGGCCGGCATGCTGGTGCTTGAATCGGAGCAGGTCCGCGCCAGGCGTGGTGCGCGCGCCCGCTCCTTCGTCATGGGCTACGGCTCCGCCTGCGATGCCTACCACCTGACAGCGCCGCATCCGGAGGGGGCCGGTCTGCGCCAGGCCGTGGCCGAGGCCCTCGCCTGCTGCGCCGTTGCCGCCGACCGGGTCTCCTTCGTCAACGCCCACGGCACCGGCACCCCCGACAATGACCGGGTCGAGAGCCGGGTGCTGGCCGAGCTGTTCCCCGGCGTCCCGTATCACTCCACCAAGGGGCACACTGGTCACACCTTGGGCGCCGCCGGCGGTATCGAGGCCGTCTTCACCGTCGCCTGCCTGGAACATGGGCTTGTCCCGGCCAGCGCCGGCTTTGAGAACGCCGACCCGGAACTAGCCGGCAAGCCGCTGCGTGGCAATCGGGAAGTCGCGGGAGAAATAGCCATGTCCCAGTCCCTGGCCTTTGGAGGGAGCAATTCGGTACTCCTGTTCGGGAAGGGGGATGCAGCGTGACGCGGCTTCTGGTCAAGGGGATAGGGGTCGTCGGCGCATTCGGCACCGGGGTAGAGACCTTTGAAAACGCACTCACGGAAGGGCGGGTGAGCGTGGGCTCCATCGAGGTTGCTACCGGTGAGGGAGTGCAGGCGATACCCGCGTACCGCGCCGACACGGCGGGGCTGGAGGAGTTCGTCCCCAAGCGTTCCTTGCGCCGGGTGGACCACTACTCGAAGCTCGCCCTCCTGGGAAGCTTTCTGGCGCTGAAGGATGCGGGGATGCTTGGCTCGGATCTAAGTCGCGTTGGCCTCGTCATCGCCAGCGGCTACGGCGCCACCGCCACCACCTACGCCTTTCTCGACTCGCTCATCTCGGGGGGGGACACCTGCGCCTCCCCGACCCATTTCGCGAACTCGGTGCACAATGCCGCCGCTGCCAACATCGCTATCACCCTCGGTATCACCGGTCCGAGCCTCACGGTAAGCCAGTTCGACATGTCCGGTCCGTCGGCTTTGCTGAGCGCCCGGCAGTGGCTTTCCGAGGGGAGGGTGGACGCCGTCCTCTTCGGCGCCATCGACGAGGCCTCCGAACTGGTCGCCTATCTGCAGCACCGCCGGCGCGGCCCGCTGCACCCTGCCGCCATGGCGCCGTTGGACGCAGGTGCCGAGAGTTCGATTATCGGCGAAGGCGCAGCCTTCATGCTGCTTACCCGTGACGACGGTGCACCCGCCTACTGCGGCATCGACAGCGTCGACACCGGCAACCTTTTCGGTGGATCACTCCCCCTCCCGGACGACACCCTGCTGCTCTTGGGCGCCGACGGGCGTAGCGAGTTGAGCCAGCGCTACCTCGACACCGTGCCTGCCGGGGCACAGGCCGCCTGCTACACGCCGATCTACGGCTGCATGCCCGCCGCAGCCGGTTTCGACCTCGCGGCGGCCGCACTCGCGTTGAAAGCCGGTCAGTCTTTTGCAAATCCCGGGGGGACCGGCCCCTTCGCCCCCCCCCGTGGCAGCATTTCCAGCATCTGCTCGCTGCGCCTTGCCGGCGACACCGAATATGCCGCCGTAATAATGTCCCGCTGACCGGCCCCCTTGTGGGAGGATCCATCGGAACTGTGGACCATGCAGCACGCTGCCCGCGAGCACCGCATGCGCTCCAGCGTCCCCCCCTTTGTGAAAGGGGGGGACAGGGGGGATTTGCTTTTGCCGCACACCATCCCCTCTTCCAGCACGGGCCCAAGCCCTTGCCATACCGAGAGCCAAACCGAAGGGAGCACACATGAAACCTGTCGCGCCGAAGCCGCTCTTGAAACTCGCTGTCCTGCCCCTGGCCTGCGCCCTCCTCGCACCATTGCCCTCGTGGGGAGCCGACGCTGCCGCACCGGCCGTCTCCCAACCGGTAGCCGCCCAGCCTGCCCCCACTCTACCCGCGGCCTCACAACCCGCTGCTGTCCAACCGGTAGCACCGGCACCAGCTGAAGCGGCACCCGCCGGAAAGGTAGCAGCCAGCGACGCGCGTCTCCCCGACCAGCACGGTTTCGCCCTGGATTACGGCTACGTCTACGATCCCGGCCCCTCGCGGACGTGGGTCATGGCGCGGGGATTCGCCATCTACGATTACGGCTCCGCCTGGCGCATGGACAATTGCCCCAACACGCTGCGGTTTAAGGTGGAAGCCGCCATTGGCAGCACCCTCACCCCCAAAAGCGACATCATGGCGTCGGTCAACATGCTGGCCCTCAAGTACCCCTTAGGGCTGACCGGGAAGGTGCTCCCCTACGGCGAAGCCGGCATCGGCATCATCTACACCCAGTTCCGCGTCCAGGGCCAGGGGCTCCACTTCAACTTCAACCCGCTTCTCGGCGTGGGGCTTGAACTGCCGCAGGAAGACGGCAAGAACATCTTCGGTGCCATCCGCCTGCACCATCTCTCCAACGGCGAGCTCTACCACGAGAACCGCGGCGTCAACTCCGTCGTGCTCCAGGTCGGCCGCATGTTCTGATCCACGGCGGCCGCCAGGCCGCCGCCTCTCCTTTCCTTCCCACCTCACGGTCTCAATCCCTTCACCGCATCTGTATCTGCTGCTCTCCCACTCAATTTGACTTGGCCTTCTCCTGTGGTAATACTCAGACGTAATCAAAGCCGCACTGTGAAGGGGGAAAAATAGCATTAGCATGCCTGTAGACCCGAGTTAACCCAAATTACAGGAGGGCGCTATGAGTAAGAAGTTGGTTTTTGCAGCGGCTATGACGGCACTGTTGGTGGCAGGATGCACTAGCAATCCTCTCTCATTCAGAAAATGTAACATGACCAATGCTCAAGTCATCGGTCCGACGGAAGGAACCTCTACCGGGATCATGCTGTTCCAGTTCATCCCCATCAAACAGAACAATCGCTTTGACGAGGCCTACAAGGATGCCATCAGCAAGGTCGGCGCCACCTGCCTCAATGACCCAGTGGTCCAGGAAAAGTGGTTCTGGGCCTACGTGCTGAACGGCTACAGCTTTACGGTGCGAGGCACAGCTGTCAAAGAGGCTAACCAATCGCCATGATGTACGTGCGAGCACGATGCTGACGCAAAAAAGGCCACACCCTTGGGTGTGGCCTTTTCCGTTTGCCCCGTACCGAAATTACCCCTCCGGCGCCAGGCGCCCGCGCAACGCCCGGACCAGCAGGTACGTCACCACCCCGCCGACGGCGCCGAGCAGCGGCCCGACCAGCAGCGAACCGAGCAGCCATTCCCAGAGCCGGTGGTGGACCTGCTCCAGCAGAGTGCGTCGGTTGAAGTCGTACCAGAACGTACCGTAGCGCAGGTAGTGCCCGACCTCGATGCAGGCGAAGGGAACAAAGGGGGCGATGCAGAGGTTCCCCGCACCGACAGCAGCCAACTTGTTCAGGTGCAGCCGGTGCGCGACGTACACGGTGGCGGCGATGCCGAAGGGGATGATGGGGAGGGAGCCCACGAAGATGCCGAGCCAGACCGCGGCGGCAAGTTCCACGCTGCTGGTGTGCTCCCGGCACAGCGCCCTGAAGAACTCCGCCGGCCTCAGGATGCTGGGGAGCCTCCCCTCCTCGCTTTCCCCTTTGAATAGCCTGCGGTGCGGCCACGGGATCAGTGAGCGGGTCACCAGGTACGTGTGCAGGCAGGTGAGCCTGAAGTTGTCCTTGAACTTGTGGAAGTGCGACACCCGCTCGTCCCCCGGCGGGTAGTAAACCGAGACCGGCGCTGACAGAAGCGGCAGCCCGGCCCAGCATCCCCGCACCAGCACCTCGATCTCGAAGGTGTAGCGCCGGGTGATGAAGCGGGCTCCTTCCAGGAACTGCACCGGGTAGAGCCGATAGCCGCTCTGGGTATCGGGCAGCGTCCGGCCACATTCCAGCCGCACCCAGAAGTTGGAGAAACTGCGGCCGAACACGCTGGAGCGCGGCACGTTGTCGGTCTCCATCTCCCGCGCCCCCATCACGATGCAGGGCCAGGCGCTACTCCCCACACCGAGGATGGCGGGGGCATCGGCCGGATCGTGCTGCCCGTCGGCATCGATGGTGAGCAGCGCCTCGTACCCGGCTTCCCGCGCCAGTTCCGCACCGGCGAGAATGGCGCCTCCCTTGCCCTGGTTGCAGTGGAGCCGGTGCCGGCGGATTGGGAGGTCGGCGACACGGTCCAGGCTCCCGTCCGTGCTCCCGTCGTCCACCACCAGCACCTCCAGCCCCTGGTCGAGCGCCTTCTGCACCACGTCCCGCAGGGTGGCCGCATGGTTGTAGACCGGCACCAGCACCAGTGTCCTGGGCCATTGTTCGCGGCCCGTCATCACACCGCTCATCGCGTCTCCCCGGGCGCTGCCGCCGCTACCGCGGCCTCAGCGTTCTCCCGCTTGCGCGCCACCACCTCCAGCAGCATGCCGCCGTTGATGACGCACTTCAAAAGATGCGCGGTGACGCTCACTGGCTCGAAACCGGCATCGCTGAGCATCCGCTCCATCCGGCGGCGGCTGCGCGATTGCAGCCACATCCCCTGGCGCATGGCATTGCCGATCTGGGTGAACAACCGGAATAGCGAGGTGCGGGCAGTGATGAAGTAGATGGTCCCGCCGGGCTCCACCTCGGGGGCAAGCCGCTTGAGGAGTCCGGGCAGGTCCTTCAGGTACTCCAGCGCGGAGAAGGCACAGACTACCGAGAAGGGGCCGGACAGGGGTAGGTCCTCGACGTTTCCCTTCACCAGCCTGACGTTGTCGATCCCCTGCGCCTTGGCCTTATGCTCGAGGAGCTGCAGCATCTTGGCGGAGATATCGACCGCCACCACCTCGGAACAGTTGCGCGCGATGTCGAGGGTGAAGATCCCGGTCCCAGCGCCGATCTCGAGCACCCGGCCGCGCCCGCTGAAGAGGGTGGGCACGCGTGCCTCGAAGAGCTGCTGCTCCATGGTGCGCGACATCGAAACGTTGGAGTGGAACTGTTCGTCATCGTACCCTGCCGCCAACCCGTCGTAGAAAAGTTCCGCGGGATCCGGGAAGGCCCCTTCCCGCTGCATGACCTCCCTGCCGATCAGTCGCGCCAGCGGCACGATCTCCAGCCCCTTTGCCTTCATTCCCTCGATCAACTGCGCGAACTCTCCCAGAAGCTGCGCCGCGTCCCCTTTCGGGGGAGCCACGTCGTGCAGCAGGACGATGTCGCCAGACTTCACTTTGCCAAGGATCTTCCGCGCCAAGCCGGCAATTCTCCGGTTCCCCATGTCCCCCGCCCGGCAGCTGAAATTGACGCAGAACATCCCGTTCTCCAGGAGGACCCGCCACAGGCGCGAGTTGGTGATCCCCACCGGCGGCCGGAAGGCGAGCGGCTGGATGCCGAAACGGCGCAACACCTGCTGCGCCCCCGCCACCTCGCGCCGTAGGGTCTCGGTCCCTTTCAGCATCAGGAAGGGGTCGTGGTTCAGGCTGTGGTTGGCCACGGCGTGCCCCGCCGCCAGGATCACCTCGATCAGCTCCGGATAGCGCTCGGCGCGCCGGCCGGTGACGAAGAAGGTCGCGCTGATGCCGTGCTGCCGCAACAGTTCCAGTACCTTCGGCGTGACCAGCGGATCGGGGCCGTCGTCAAAGGTGAGCGCCACCCCACGGGTCCCTTTGGCGCCACGGCTGGTAATGGGAAGGAAAAAGCTCAAGCGGGGGGAAAACGGCGTCAGCAGGCACAGCAGGATAAACAGGACCAGCGGCAACGCGGCCCAGATGGGGTCGATGAAGAGGAGAACGGCGGCGATCTGGAAGGCAGTCAGCGCCACTAGGTGCGCCGGGGACAACGGGCATATCATGGAACGGATCCTTGGCCTGGGTGGGGTCGAATCGGCAAGGCATGATGACGGAAAAGCGCCTTAAAGTCAAACGCAGTCAGGACCGATCGGCCGGCGCCGCTGCGGTCGCTGCGGCGGGGAGGGCGAGCAGGTAGCTCTGCCAGACGGTGAGGTAGGAGGCGGGGGCGACTTCGTAGGCGTTGCAGTGACCACCACCGGCGATGATGTGCAGCATTTTGGGTGCGCCGGCACGCAGGTACAGGCGCCGTGACATCTCCACCGGGGTCACCGGGTCGCGGTCGCCGTGGATCAGCAGCAGCGGTACCCCGGCCCGGGCGATCTTGTGGAAGTTGTCGAAGGACAACCTGATGCCCCACCAACCGACCGTGAAGTAAGCCAGGCGGGAAACGTGCTTCACCATGTCCTCCATGGAAGTGAACGAGCCTTCCATCACCAGCCCGGCCGGCTTCCCCTCCAGCGCCATCTGCAGCGCCACGGCGGCGCCCAGTGACTGGCCGAAAAAGATGATCCGGTCTCGGCTCCACCCCTGTTGTCGCAGGTAGGCGAGCGCGCCGCGCGCATCGCGGTAGAAGTCCCTTTCCTTGAAAGCCTCGCCATTACTCCTGCCGAAACCGCGGTAGTCGAAGATGAACAGGGGCAGCCCACTGTCGTGCAGAAGTCTCAGGTAACCAAGGTTATCGGAGAGGTTGCCGGCGTTGCCGTGGAAGAGTAGTACCAGCGGCCGCCCCGGCTCGCCCGGCAGGAACCACCCGTTAAGCTCCACGTCGTCCAGGGTCTTGAACCACACCTCCTGGTACGGGATGCGATACTGCGCCGGGGTCACGGTAAGGTTCTGCTTGGGCACCAGGATATATCGGTTCAGGATGGCGCAACCGACCAGGGAGAGCAGGGTAACGACGAAGAGAAGGGACCGCGTGCCGATGCGGTGGGAGCGCGGCCGGAAACCATGGGGAGGCGTCGGTGTGCGTGGTGTCACGGCAGCTGGCATGTGCGGAAACCTTTTAGCTCCCGCCGCTTGGCAGCAGGCGTCGGGCGACCGGGGTAGTGGAATTTGCGGCAGCTAATATGTTTCCACGTCACCCTGTCCTGTCAATGCCGCGCGTCCTCTTCCGCTACCGTTTTCCCGTTGTTGCTGCGCCGTCCTCCCACATGTCGAAGAAGTTGAAAAACTGGTAAGGATGCTCCGCCGTGAAGCGCTCCAATTCCGCCACGTACTCCTTCACGAATGGGCGGTACGGCTCGCCCGAGCGCCCCCCGAGGTGAGGCACGCTCAACACCCTGGCGAGATTGAGCGCGTAGCTCGTGGCGCTGGTCTTGACCGGGAAGATAAGAGCGATCGGTGCGCCGGTCGCCGCGGCGAGCTTGTAGGGGCTGTAGGGGAAGGCCACCTCCCCGCCCAGAAAGTTGTCCTTAATGGTCCCGCTTTCGCTTCCCATGGCGCGGTCCCCCATGATGCAAACGATCTCCCCCCTCTTGAGTGCCCCCATCATCTCCAGTGTTCCGCCGAGATATCCCGCGGGGTCGATGACACGAAACGGGTTCTCGCCGCCGTGCTCGAAGAAGTGGCGATCCAGGTCCCCCTCCTGGCGATGGATGAGGAGATTGACCGGCGTCGCCAGGAACTTGAGCACCGCCATCGCACCCTGCCAGGAGCCGACGTGCGAGGTGACCAGGATCAGTCCCTGCCCTCGCCCAACCAGGTCCTCGAGACGCGCCTGGTCGGCCTGGTCCACGGTGAGCCCTTCGGTGCCAAGGATGCCCAGGGCCGCGCGGTCCACGAGGACCTCACCGATGCCGAGGCTCAGGCGGTAGCAGTCCACGAGGCGGGCCAGTCCTTGCCGCTGTGGGAAGCGCCGGGACAGGTAGGGAAAGCAGCGACGGCGCACCGAGGGGGAGAAAAGCACGTAGTAAAACACCACGCAGCGCAAGAGCAGGTAGGCCGCGCCCCGACCGCCGAGCCGGATCAGCGTGTAGAAGATCCAGTGCTGGAATCGGGAGCCGATGCTCTTGCTGCTCCACTTTTTCACTCTCTGTGGCGTATCTTGCTGCATCGCTTCCACTCTTTTGGAGATTGCACCTGAACCGCAGGTGGGACCGATATCCTGCTCCGGCAGCAAACAGGGGCGATTTTCTATAACACATCCGGCACCGGTAGGGAAACCGTTCATTTATGGCGACACCCCCGCCCCGGGACCGCAGGGCGCACCCACGCCCATTCCCGTTAAGATTTTCATTGATTTGGCCGGGCCAGATGTTAATATCCTCAATTTGAAACTTTTAAGACCAAGGAGGGCATATGAAGCGGCTTGTGATTTCTGCATTTCTGATCATGGTAGCGCTGTTCCAGTTCGGGTGCGCCGGAGGAGGCATGTCCCGCGCGGCAGTCGACGGTGACCTGCCGGCAGTGAAGGAGTTCGCACGCAAAGGGCAGGATGTCAACGCCATCGACAAGTGGGGATGGACCCCGCTTTTGTGGGCGGTCTACTATGGCAATTTCCCCGTCACCGAATGGCTGCTTGCCAACGGCGCCGATCCCAACGTCAAGACCACCGAGACCTACGGCAATTACCTGCCAGGAACCACACCCCTGATACTGGCAGCTGCCTATGGCCGTACTGACGCGGTAAAGGCGCTGCTGGCCAAGAATGCGGATCAGTCGGTGGTGGACAGAAGGGGCAAGAAAGCGATTGACTACGCCGAGGAGTACCAGTTTGACAAGATCGTGGCGCTATTGAAGCACCACAAGTAATCTTTGGCAGCGCGGGCCATGCCCGCCGGTCGGTTGCGGGCATGGCTCCGCCCTCACCGGCAACTTCCCGGGAGCCCAGACTAGGAGAGAAACATGACCAACAAGATGCTGAGCAAACTTTCGTTGCTTGCTCTGTCGATCGCATTGAGTGGCTGCGCCGTCGGGCAGAGCTACCGTTACCACGACACGACCCTCCAGGTGAATGCCTCCGGGAGCAAGTCGATTGCCGTCGCGGCTGTCGACAGGCGCCCCTACGTTGTCTCCGCGGAGAAAGAACCCAACTACGTCGGCAACCTGCGAGGCGGATTCGGGAACCCCTTCAACGTGACCACGGAAAGCGGCAAGCCCCTGGCGGAGGACATGTCCCTGGTGCTCTGCGGTTCCCTGAAGAAGAAAGGGTTCTCGTGCACCCCGGTAACAGTTGCGCCGAACGAGGCTGATGCGCAGGTTAAGAGCAAACTGCAGGGCGCCAATGCCGACCGGCTCATGTTACTTGTCATTCGTGAGTGGATGTCAAGTACCTACACCAACACCGGTCTCGACTACGATGTCCAACTCACCGAGATGGACCGGCAAGGTGCGGTGCTCGCTGAGAAGCATCTGAAAGGCGAAGACGATCTCGGCGGTAGCTTCCTCAATCCGCCCGCGCACGCCAAGGAAGCCGTTCCGGCGGCTTACAAGAAGAAACTCGAGTTGCTGGTCAACGACGCGGCCGTGGCGAAAGAGCTGCAGTAAGAGCGTGGGGGTCGTTCCCAAGGTATGAGTAAGATCAGAAGATAGGTTGACTAAGCGTCCACAAGGCACAAAAAAAGACCGAGGCTGAAAGCCTCGGTCTTTTTCATGATGGCGCGCCCGAAGAGATTCGAACTCCTGGCCCCAAGATTCGTAGTCTTGTGCTCTATCCAGCTGAGCTACGGGCGCAAACTGCGGTGCTGCGTTAATGGCGCGCTCGGAGAGATTCGAACTCCCGACCTACGGATTCGTAGTCCGTTGCTCTATCCAGCTGAGCTACGAGCGCTTGCTATATCAACTGGCCTTGTAGTCGACCAGTGTGAAACCGTACTGCGGATGCTGAAACGCATGAGTGGTCGGGTAGAGCGAAAACAACCACCCCTTGTAAATCTCCTTCCCCTGCTCCCGGATCACCAGCTGTGCGGCGGGATTGACCAAGTCGTTGGACTGGGAAGTAAGAGTGGTGCCTTCCATCACGAAATGCGGTAGAAACGTTTCCACCTTGAGTGTCAGGTCCGATCCGGGAAGCTTGAAATCGGAACCTATGTCCAAGGTGTACACCTTCTTCAGGTGGGCATTCTTGTCGGCGACCTCAATCTGAACCGCCTTCCACTTGCCTTTTACCTGGTCCGGTACCACTACCGTGGAGAGAGCCTTGGCCACCCTCGGTTGGGCTGCCGCCTGCTCTGTTTTTTCCTTCCCGTTGCACCCTGCTGCGAACCCTATGGCGATGAGAGACAAAACTGTCAGTTTCATCAACCGCTTCACCACAACCTCCGGCGCTGCAAGAACCCCTTACTGCGTACTGCAAAAAAGTGGCGGAGAGCGAGGGATTCGAACCCTCGATACCGGTTTCCCAGTATACACGCTTAGCAGGCGTGCGCCTTCGACCTACTCGGCCAGCTCTCCGTTTCAACCTCTACTGCTATTGGTACTGCGCTAAATCAATGGCGGAGGAAGTAGGATTCGAACCCACGGAACTTTCGTTCAACGGTTTTCAAGACCGCCGCCTTCAACCACTCGGCCATTCCTCCAAAGCCTAGCTGATACGCTCGGCTCCGCCCATGTAGGGCCTGAGCACCTCGGGGATCAGCACCGAACCGTCCGCCTGCTGGTAGTTCTCCAGCACGGCAACCACGGTCCTTCCGACTGCGAGGCCCGAGCCGTTCAGCGTGTGGACAAATTCCGGCTTTGCCTTCTCGTCCGGGCGGAAACGGATTCCGGCCCGACGCGCCTGAAAATCTTCAAAACAGCTGCAGGAGGAAATCTCCCGGTAGCAGTTCTGACCCGGCAACCAGACCTCGATATCGAAGGTCTTGGCGGCCGAAAAACCTATGTCACCAGTGCAAAGCTCAACGACCCGGTAAGGTATCTGCAACCTGCGCAGCACCTCTTCGGCGTTGCCGAGTAGCTTCTGCAGCTCCTGGTAGGATTGCTCGGGGGTGGTGAACTTGACCAGCTCGACCTTGTTGAACTGGTGCTGCCTGATCAGGCCGCGCGTGTCCTTGCCGTAAGAACCGGCCTCCTTGCGGAAGCAGGGGGTGTAGGCACAGTACGAAATCGGCAGGTCCGACCCTTTGAGGATCTCGCCGCGATGTATGTTGGTTACCGGAACCTCGGCCGTCGGGATGAGAAAAAAATCGACCCCTTCCAGGTGGAAGAGATCTTCCTCGAACTTGGGCAGCTGGCCCGTACCGGTCATGCTGTCCCTGTTTACCATAAAGGGCGGCAGCATTTCAATATATTTATGCTCACCGGTATGGAGGTCGAGCATGAAGTTGATCAGCGCCCTTTCCAGCCTCGCGCCGAGCCCCTTGTACAGAGTAAAGCGCGCGCCGGTAAGCTTGGCGCCACGTTCGAAGTCGAGGATACCCAGGTTCTCGCCGATCTCCCAGTGCGGTTTCGGCTCGAACGAGTAGGAAGGGATCTCGCCTTCCAGGCGCACCACGACGTTGTCCTCTTCGGACTTGCCCACCGGGGTGGTATCGTTCGGGATGTTGGGTACGGTGAGGAGGAACGCCTGCAGTTCCTCTTCCACGCCCTTCAGCTGCTCGTCGATCCCCTTGATTTGCTGGGAGACCTCGCGCATCTGCGCTTTCTTGTCGTCCGCCTGGCTCTTATCCTTCAAGCGGGCGATCTCTTCGGTGACCTTGTTGCGCAACGCTTTCAGCGTCTCGCTCTGCTGGAGCAGCTCGCGACGACTACCGTCAAGCTCCTTGAAGCGGGCGATATTGACTCCCTCGCCCCTGGTCTTCAACCGAGCTTCTACAGTCTCCAGGTTTTCGCGTAAGTATCTAGCGTCAAGCATGAGTGTGCCTTTACTTTCAGATCACCAAAGCTATACTGTATAACATTCAAATTTGGCTTAGTCAACTCTTTTTTTAAGCGCACGCAATACCGGTACAGGAGCTAACAGGAGCTAAACCATGGCTAGACTGTTCGTAGCCATCGAATTGCCAGACGCTATCAAGGCCACTCTGTCCTCGTTCACCGTCGAAATTCCCAGCCTGCGCTGGGTCCCTCCCGGCCAAGTTCATCTGACCCTTCGCTTTTTGGGGGACGTCATGCCGCAGACCGGCGCCGCGCTGAAAAAAAACCTCGCTGCCGTAGGCTTCACCGCTTTTTCGCTCACCCTGCGCGGAGTGGGACACTTCCCACCGCACGGTCACCCCAGGGTGCTCTGGGTCGGGATGGAGGAGTCCCGGCCGCTGATCGCCCTGCAACAGCAGATAGAATCCGCCGTCACCGGTGCCGGCATCCCCCCCGAGGAGCGCGGGTTCTCACCGCACATAACCCTGGCCCGCATCAAGGAAAACGCCACCGCCGAGGTGGCGCGTTTCGAAGCCTCCCACCGCACCCTCAGCTTCCCCCCCTTCACCGCAGAAGAATTCATCCTCTTCTCCAGCGTCCTGACCCCCAAGGGAGCTATTCACCGCAAGGAAGAAATCTACCGCTGCACCTGAAACAGCGCGAGTAACGCAAGCTTCGAGCTGTAACGCTGGTTAGCGTTGGCCCGGCAAGGCCGTGGTCAATTTTTTGTCGGATTGGATTGGGCTAGTGGACGCCGATGCCGGTCAGCCGGTCACCAGTGCGGACGCGCGGGGGTAAGGATCGGCCCGGAGAGGAGAACCCTCCGGGCCGGGCTGAGGTTTTTAGAAGAGTTTGAGGACGGATTGTGCTGCCTGCGAAGACATCGAGAGCGAGGTGGTACCCAAGCTCTGGCGAGTCTGCAGCATCAGCATGTTGGCGCCTTCCTGGTTCATATCGGCCAGTGTCAGGTTGTCGGCGCCGGTTTGCAGCGTACTGATCATGTTGTCGGTAAAGGTCTGGCGGGTGGTGATGATGTTCAGGTTCGCCGCCAGGGTCTGGGTGTTGCTCCTCAACGTGGAGATCGCGGTGTCCATCTTGGCCGTGTCGGTAGTGATATCCGAGTTGGTTGCCCATGCGCTGCTGGCGCCGGTGAGGCTCAGGCCGGTTGCATTTGCCAGGAAGCCGACGACGTTGAGGCTGGAGCTCGCATCCTCGTTGAAGTTTACGGTCAGCGTGTTGGTGGAGCTCAGCAGGTTCAGACCACGGTACCCGGAGTCGGACGAGATGTTGTCGATCTGGCTCCGGATGGTGTCGTACTGGGTAGCCAGCTTGGACCTGGTCGCGATGTCGCTAGTGGAGAGTGCGGACTGGGCGATACCTTTTGCGGCGTTGATCAGGCCAGTGATGGCCGTGATGCCCGCGTTGGTGGCGCCTACTGTCTGCACCGCCTCGGACATGCCGTCCTTGCGGTCGGACAGGTCGCTGGCGCGCTGGTTCGCGTTCTGCGCTGCAAAATAGTTCGTCGGGTTGTCCAAGGCGCTGTTGACCTGCTTGCCGGAAGAGAGCCTCTGCTGGGTCCTGTTCAGGAGCTGGCTGGTCTGTTGGAGATTGAGGAGGTTGGTCCTCATTCCTGCTGTTAAAGAAATATCGCTGGTTGACATGGTGTTTCCCCCTTCTGGTTTTTGGTCCCGGCGTTCTTGCCGGTTTTTGTACTGCGGCCGATAGGGAGACCCTGATTTCACCATGTGTGCCGTTTTTGAGCTGGAGGCCCGACCATGGCCTTCCCACGCATTGATGACGGCTTGACCGGGGCACGGCAGATCCGACCAGAACCAACCTGATTCCAATGGTTTACTAAGTGGGCTCCGAACAACGTCGCAGGGGGCAAAATGGGGGGAAAAAAAATTTCTGTAAGCGGCTAAGGGGCAGCACGAAGCTTGCCCCGGTAGGGGATTTGATGGGAGAGTCAAAAAACCGTCGCACCGTTCCTTACATCCGGAGCAGCGCTGTCAAAAATAATGAAGAGGGTACCGCATCGAGATATACGAAAGGGGAACCTACTCCGACTTGAGCCGGTAACCCACCCCCGCCTCGGTCAGGATGTAGCGGGGGCGCGAGGCATCGGACTCGATCTTGCGCCTGAGGTTGCTGATGTTGACCCGTAGGACGTGAGGCTGCTCCAGGTAGGCGACGCCCCAGATCTGCCTGAGGATCTGGCTGTGTGTCAGCACCTTGCCGGCATGGGTCACCAGCATGCGCAGCAGTTCGTATTCCGTCGGAGTCAGCTGCACCTCTTCGTCGCCCACGGTCACTCGGCGGTGGGGCAGGTCGACCCGGAGCTCGCCCGACTGGAACACCGGCTGCGGCGCCTGCTGCAGCGAGCGCCTCAGTGCCACCTTGATTCGGGCCAGCAATTCACCTATGCCGAAAGGCTTGGTGAGGTAGTCGTCGGCACCGGCATCGAGCGCCTGCACCTTCTCGTCCTCGCGCTCGCGCACCGAAATGACTATGATGGGGACCTGGGACCACTCGCGCACGCGCCTGATCACCTCGACGCCGTCCAGGTCGGGGAGCCCCAGGTCGATGAGGATGACATCGGGGCGCACCGCCACCGCCGCGGCCAGCCCGGTATGGGCGCTGTCGGCGAGATGCACCGAGTAGTCACCGGTATCGAGCGCCGTCTTCAGAAAACGCTGGATGGCCACCTCGTCGTCGATCACCAGTACCCGCGGCAGATTGGCCTTTGCTTCCTCACTCTTCATCGGCTCTCCCTTCTGCCGCGACACCAAGCGGCACCTCCACCACGATCCGCAATCCCTTCCCCTCCCGCTGTTCGGCCCGGATCGAGCCGCCGTGCGCCTCGACGATGCCCCGGCAGATGGAAAGGCCGAGCCCCGTTCCCCCGACCACCTCCGGAACCGGGGTCCGGTAGAACTTCTCGAAGATGCGCGCGAGATCCGCCTCGGGGACTCCTGGCCCGCGGTCGGCCACGCCGATCTCCAGCCGTTCTCCCACCACCCTGGCCGCGACCTCCAGCTCCCCGCCGGCCGCGGCGTGTTTCAGGGCGTTGTCCAGCAGGTTCACCAGGACCTGGAGCATCAGCACGAAGTCCAGACAGGCCAGCGGGAGCTCGTCAGCCAGCCGCACCGACACCGCGATCCCCGCCAGGCGCGGCTCCACCGTGGCCAGCGCCGTCCCGACGAGGTCCTGCACGTCGCAGGGCTCCTTCTTCAGTTGCAGCACGCCGGCTTGCAGGCGGGTCATATCCAGCAGGTTGCCGACGAAACGGTTCAGACGGGCCGCCTCCTCGCGTGCGGTCTGCAGTAGCTCGTCGCGCGAGGCCGTGTTGAGTTTATCCCCCTCTTCGAGCACCGCGCTCAGGGCGCCGGTGATGGCGGTGAGCGGGGTGCGCAGGTCGTGGGAAATCGAGTTGAGCAGGGCGCGCTCGAGGTTTTCCCGTTCTTTGAGGATGCGCGTCTCCTGGGCCTGCCGCAAAAGACGCAGCCGCTCAAGGGCCATGGCGATCTGACTGGCGTAGGCATTCAGCAGCCGATGCAGTTCCTCCGGATGGAGGATGTCGTCCTCGTCGAGCCGCAAAACCAGAACCCCGTGGGTCTCCAGCAAAGCCTTGAGCGGCACGTACGTCAGAGGGTCGCTGCCGTGGGCGTCGGTCCCGGCGCCGGCCATGCGCCTGCTGCGCAAGGCCCACTCCGCAACCTCCAACCGGGCCCGCTCCGGAGCGAAGCCTTCGCTCCCCGCCGCGAGTTCCAGCTCCCCCTCCCGGGCCAGGAAAACCGCCACCTCTCCGCCGATGCTTTGCTCTATTTTCTCAACCGCGGCTTTCACCAGTGCACCCGTGTCGGTGGCAGCGGCGAGGTCGCGGCTCAGGTGGTACAGGTTCGTCGTCTGCCGCTCCCGCACCTTGAGCGCATCAAGCCGTTCCCGCGCCTGGGCCACCAGCGAACTGATCACTAGCCCGACGGTGAACAGGGCGAAGAAGGTCATCAGGTACTCCTTCTCTTCCACGCTGAAAGAGAAGCGGGGCGGGACGAAGAAGAAGTCGAAGGCGAGCACGCCGAGAAAGGCGCTGAGCATGGCCGGGCGCCGACCCAGGAAGAGCGCCGCCAGGACCACCACCAGCAGGTAGCCCATGACCATGTTGACCGGAGAGAGGTAGGGGCGGGCCTGGTTGCAGACGAGGGTTGCCGCCGCGACCATGGCTATGGCGGCAAGGTAACCAATGGCACCCATGTCGCGGATGCCGGTCAACCGCTCCCGAAACGATCCCCAGTTTAATGTGAAGTTCCCCCTGTTCACGCTCATGTGTCGAATCTAGCAAGACGTTCGAATATTACAAGTGGTTTGTGGCAAATGCCGTCAAGATGGAACTCAGATGCTTACCCGTATCGGCAGGATCACCGTGGTGAGGCCGTCCCACTGCAGGCGGCGCTGGATGGCGAAGGCGGTCTCGTTGTGCAGCATCCGGTGGTAAAACTTTTCCAGCCGGAAGGTCAGCTGCCCCGTGAAGACGGTGCAGCGTGGGTATTCCTCGCCGAGCTCCCTGCAGATCCCGACCACGCTCTCCACCACGTCGGTTGCCACCGCCAGCCGGTAATCGGCAGCAAAGCCGAGCCTTCGCGCCAGCGTAACGTACTTCACAAGCCCCTGCCGCACCGACCTCTCCAGCGCCTCCAGTTCCTCTGCCCCCTTGAAGGAGCCCGAGTCGATCACGGCGACCGAGACGAAGATCACGTTCTTGTAGGTCTTGGGAAAGGTGGTGAGAATCGACAGCAGCGTGTGCACCCCGAAGCCTGAATATACCGACACGAGCTGTATCGCGGTGGGATCGTTACGCACAGGGGCCGCTTCGTTGACCGGACCTGTGGTTGGGAAATCGAGCAACGCCTCGTCCAGTTGTTCCATCCCCTTGCGTACCGACTGGTAGTGCCCCCTGATCAGGTAGCAGATTCCGATCACCACCGACGTGATCAACAGAGTAAGCCATCCCCCCTCGGTGAACTTCTCTACGGTGGTCACCGCAAGGATGGTAGCGCAGAGGACGAGTCCCACCAGGTGCACCGAAAGGTGACGCCGCCACTGCGGGTCCTCCTGGCGCCGCTGGATGTAGAAGCGCGACATGCCGAGCTGCGACAGCGAGAAGGTCAGAAAGACGTTGATGGAGTACATGACCACCAGGGCGGAGACGCTGCCGCCGGTGTAGATGAGCAGCAGGATCGAAGCGACGCCCATGAGAACGATGCCGTTGCGCATGGTGAGCCGCACCGATAGGGCCGCGAACCGGTGTGGCAGCCAGGAATCGACCGCCATGTTGGACATTACCCGCGGGCCATCCACGAATCCGGCTTGAGCCGCTACCAGCAGCAAGGCCCCTTCCGAAAAGATCGTGATGAAGGCGAGGGTCCCGCCCAGCGGCCAGTCCGCGAACAGCGCGTCCGCCAGAACCGAGTTCAGTGTCTTCCCCTCCACCGGCTTGATGCCGATCAGGGTGTAGCAAAGGAAAAGCAGCCCCGCAGTAAAGGCCAGGGAGCCCGCCATGTACATCATGGTCCTTTTACCGGTCTGCACCCGTGGTTCGCGCATGATCTGGAGACCGTTGGAGACCGCTTCGATCCCCGTGTAGGTGCCGCCCCCCAGGGAATAGGCGCGCAAGAAGAGCATCATGATGCCGAAGGCCCCGATGCTCGACAGGTCGTGCGAAATCCCCGCGTGGAAGTCGGCGGCAAGCGGCGCGAAGCGGTCGGTATGGGTGAAGATACCGTCCAGCAAAAGGAGCACGTGCGTCCCCACGAACACCATGAAGATGGGAGCCATCACCGCAATGGATTCCTTCACCCCCCTGATGTTGAGGACGATCAGCAGCACGGCGAGGACGCAGGCCACCTCGACCTTGTAGGCGTGGTACGGCTTGGGGATATAGCTGAACAGCGCATCGACGCAGGAGGCGATGGATACGGTGATCGTTAGGACGTAATCGACCAGGAGAGCGCTGCCGGATACCACGCCGGCATTTTCCCCGAGCATGTGCGTCGCCACGATGTACCCGCCGCCGCCGTGCGGGAAGTGCTCGATGATGCGCGAATAGGCGTAGGAGATGACAAACACGGTGAGCGCGGTGAAAGCGCCGAGCGTGATGGCAAGGTAGGTGTGGCTGCCCAGCGCGCGAAAGGCCTCTTCGGGGCCATAGGAGGACGAGGAAAGTCCGTCCGCTCCCAAGCCAACCCAGGCGAGCACCGGTACCAGGGACATCTTGTGGAAAAGAGACGGATCCTTCAGATATTTGGGTGCTCCGAAAATCGCCGTTGCCAAGCGCCTGACCAGGTTTTGCCCTGCCGCGGGCTGTTCCTGTCGCATGGTGTTTCCTCCCTTGCCGTTTTGTTACTTTCCGGCTCTGGGACCATGCTAGCCCTTACCGCATCAAGGGCGTGTCAAGATGCGGGCAGCCCCATCACGAAAGCATCAAGATGGCGGATTTGCCGTCTTGATACTTTCGTGACCTCTTCGGACTCCATTTTGATCCTGCCTTTATGGTCGACGCGCTATTGTGAAATCAGGAAAACAGGGGGGAGGACAACATGAAAGTCTATCTTTTCAATACTGAAGACGGCCTTTATCTCGGTGAGGATTTTGCCGACGACGCCATGACTGGCACGTGTGGTCTTCCGGCTGGCACGACCGCAATAGCACCTCCCTCCTGTGGGCGGAGGGAGGTGCCGGTGTTCGTGGCCGAAGAGAACAGGTGGGTGCTGCGCCCCTTCCCCTCTACCCTTCTGGAGGAAAGAGGCTAAGCCTCAAATAGTTTGAGCTTCAACAACATTGCACCGTCTTGGGCGGTATATGGGGGAGGAGCTGACCCTACTTTTATTCTACGCTTAGAAGTTCAACCTCAAATATGAGGGTAGCATTGGGCGGTATTGCCTGTCCGGCACCACGACTTCCGTAGGCTAGCTCGGGTGGACAGAAAAGCTTGGCTTTACCTCCGACCTTCATCATCTGGACGCCCTCGGTCCAACAGGGGATAACTGCCGAGAGGGGGAATTTCGTGATCATTTTACTATTGTAAGAACTGTCAAATTCCCTACCATTAGGCAGGGTGCCACGATAGTCGACTCCTACGATGCTCGATACCTTAGGGGAGGGACCGCTCCCCTCCTTGATGGACTGATACACCATTCCGGACGCTGTCTTTATGGCCCCATTTTCTCTTGCTGCGTTGTCAATGGTGTCATTGGCCGTAGCCACGCCAGGAACAGCAATAGCTATCGCAATAGCTAAACTAATTACTCTTTTCATCTTTGCTCCTGTTCTTAAGTCAAAGTCTGCTACATCAAGCATGCGATGCTATCATCAGGCTCCGTTTCCATCAATAATTATGTTCTCTCCCCTATTGCCACCCCACGCTCAAATCTAGCCACCTACTCCACGATCATGGGCCCCTTTTGGAGAAAAGGGGAATATAGCGCTAACCTACCAACTTTAAATACCATTTTCAACCGCAAACTGGCACGGGTAGGACATGGGGAGGAACGGACCGCAAAAGAAAAGGGCGTCCAGTAATACCGACGCCCTCTCCAATAACCGGAATTCCGGTTTTTCAATAGCGGGAATTCCCGCTTTTCCCTTCTATAGAAAGCACACTACGTCCCCACTGGCTGCAGGTCAAATTTCCTGCTCATAGCCTGCTGCGCCTTCCCGTCGCCCATTAAGTCCGCCCCCCATACATCAATCATGTTTTTCCGTTCTCCTGGCGTCAATTGACGGTCCCGCCTTGTGCGAAGCATATAGTTATAGGTACGATATAGGTGCGGCGGTGCCATAGACCACTTCTGCAGCAAAGAGAACTAGAGTCCCAACTATCTGATAAGGGAAGGAACTTGTAAGGTGTCACCTAAGTCTTGAGACTGGCTAGACCAGCAAAGTAAGAGCCGGGATCTCTCCCGGCTCTTTTTGTTTGAACAATTTCAAGATTAATCTTTAGCGTGGCATTTGTTGCAGTAGTTACGAGCGTAAGGACCAAACACCGTGGCAGGACGGCCGTTGTAGGCGTCGGTCTGCTGCTGGACGCTCAAACCGTAGTTGATCTTGTTTTCCGTGGTGCTGGAGTCATACAGTGCTGCGCCGGTTGCGTCGGCAACCGTCATGAACTCGTTGGTCAGGCTGTAGCGGGTCATGCTCTCGAAACCGGAAGCGTGGGCGCGGTGGCAGGAGAGGCACAGTACGTTGTTGCTGGTGGTGGCTGCGGTCGGAGAGGCCACGAATGCCTTCAGGGTGGTGTAGTCGTTGGTGCCCAGCTCATACGGTGCGAGGGCGCTGTAGCCGATGGTGCCGGTCATAACGCCGGAAGTTACATAGGCATTGTAGTTGGCGGCGATCGGGGCGGTCAGTTTGGCAGAGTTACCGGCCGGGTGGACCAGGCCTTTCATGCCGGAGGTGTAAGCGTTTTCGAGCATGGCGGTGTGGCAGTTGGCGCAGAACTCGGACATACCCTGGCCGTATGCAACCAGGTCTTTCTGGCCGGCGGCAGTGTCGACGGTGGTGGATACGCCGTTGTAAGAGGACTTGGCAACCGCGTCAGGAGCCGGGGCAACGAACGCATAGGAGCCGGCCAAGGATTTGGGCTGGTAGCCTACGCCGCCTAGGATGCGGTAGACACCAACTGCGGACACGCCGGCGATCGGGTTGGCGCTGCTGGTGTAGGAACCGGAGTTGAAGATCGGCAGGCCGGTGCGGGCCTGGGTGCCGTCAGCAAAACGACGATAGGTGCCGTGGGGATCGTGGCAGCTGGAGCATGCGAGGTTCGCTGCAGGATAGGTGCCACCAGGAGCTGCGGTCAGGGTCCTGTCAGCGGTGTAGCCAAAGTCACTGGCGATGATGTTGTGGCCCTTGCGGTCGCCATCAATGGTGGTCATCATATTTCTTCCGGAAAGAGGAAAAGACTTCTTCAGCCAGGCAAAGTCGCCGCCCGGGGTGCCTTCAACGGCGCGGGTGCTGTCGTAGGGGGTAACGTTGGCGGTGGAGATGTGGTAGCCGGAACCGGTGGTGTCGGCTGCTTGATGGCAGTTCAAGCAGGAGCCGGACTGATCCTGGGCTTTCAGCAGGTAGGGGCCAGTCTCGTACTGGGGCATGCCGACAATAGGGCCCCATATGGATTGACCTTCAAAAGAGCCATGCATTGTGTGGCAACCTTCGCACTCGGCGACGCCGCCGGAGTGGAAAGCATAAGCCGGTACGCTAACGAACAGAAGAATTCCTGCTGCAACAGCTATCTTTTCGCTTTTCACCACACCTCCTTGCCCAACACTATTGCATTTAGATAATAAAAGTTATTTAAGCAAAAAATGTACCTAATTTAGATGTGACTAGTTTACAGATAGTTAGATAGTTTTCCTCAGGAATAAGTTAGTCCCTTGACGGTATGAATAGTGTTATCGCGTAGACATTCCAGACGCTAGGAACACCGGCACCACATCAGCGGCGAAAGCATCGGCCTCAGTGCAGTCTCCTGGTCGATTCTGGCCAAACTGCATCGCATGGCAGTATTCATGAGCAGCCGCCGCCAACACCTGCTCTATCGGCAGAGGAGCGTTCAGATATCCCAGCGCAACGGCAGCAGTTTCTTTTTTTGTGCCCTTCCCTCGGAAAAGCCGGTAACGGTGACACTCCCTGTTTTGATGTCAGGCATTGGTACCACCTTCGTATTTCCACCAGAGGAACGGCTTCGTTCCCGGGTAACGCTTCTCCCACCAGGCGAGCACCTCGTTGCGGTGAGCGAACCATAGCGCGCGCTTCTCTTCATGCATGAGGAAGAAACGATCTTTCCAGGGGCCGCCCTGCGGGTCGTACTTGCCGTCGCAAAGCCAGTTGAAGCACTCGGGGGAGATGGCCGGGGCAGTTCTGCTGCGCGGGGTGCGCTTCCGGTTTGTCGCCATGTTACCTCCCCGCCGGGCGGCCGGCGCGATCCTGCAGCGGTTCGAGATCCAAGTTCAAAGCCTTGAGGGCCGCCAGCATTGCCGCTCTGGCGTCTCTTTCCACGGTGGTTAAGGGGTGGGCCTTCGCCTGGTCAAAACGGTCCTTCACTGTCAATCCTTCTTTCGCTATGACGGCCTGCGCCTCCCGCATCCGGTCGAATGCTTCGAGACCGGTCTGCAGGATCAGAAGCCCGGGTGAGTCCTCAATGCCGTACTCCTCGAGCAGCCGCTTCCACAGGTCTTGTGCTTCCTTGCTCAGGTGCTTCGGTGTTTTGGTTGCCATGTGGCCTCCAGAATTTTTGAAAGGGTTTCTTGGTTTTGTGCAAGTGTGGCCTCACACGCGGTCATGGGAACCAGGCCCCCAGGGATTTGCCCCCAGTGGGGGGTCCCCGGTCTTGTCGCGGAACTCGTCGTAGAAGAGCCGGGCGGTGACGCCGGTGCCTTCGATGCTCTTTTCGTAGCGCAGGTCGAGGAAGCTCCTGCGGTGGAGTAAAAAAGGCGGAGCCGGGGAGGGTTCCGGTTCCGCCTTTATGTGGCCACGCTGCCCGTGACCCCGGGTCCGCGGCTTTGCTGTACTTGTCAGGACCAGGGCCAGTACAGGGAGCGCCCCACCCGAGCTTTACGCCGAGATCTTAAGCAGCTTGATACACTGCGAGTTATTGAGGAACGAGCCAACGCGCTTTGTGGTATAGAAGTGGACATTCGGCTTGTTGGTAAAGGGGTCCCGCAGCACCCGGATCCCTTTGCGGTCCACGATGGTGAAGCCGCGTTTGAAGTTGCCGAAGGCAATCGGGAAGGCACCGGCTGCGATGTCCGGCATTGCTTCGTCTTCTTCCACCGGGTAGCCCAGGAGCATCGACGGCTGCCCTTCAATCAGACCCCTTTGCCAGATCGGCAGACCGTTTACCGCGTCTTTCCACTTCGACACGACGGCCAGGGTGTTGCTGTTCATCAGCCAGACGGCGCCCTGCCGGTACGGCTTGCGGAGCGAGTACACGAGATCCACCAGGACATCAGCCGGGGATACGGTGGCGGAGGCCGCCTTAAAGCCGCTGGCATCGCCGGTCTTGATGAACTGCAGCGTACCGAATGCGCGGGTCTTGTCGGCTGCGGCGTCGACGGGGAAAGAGAGCAGGCCCTTCGGTTTCAGAAGGCCGTCACCGTTGATGAAGGCGGTGTTTTCCTGGTCCGTGAATTCCTCCGAGATGGACTCGGTGAGCATGGAAGCAACGTCGAAGGAGGCATCATCGAGCATGGTCTGTGTTGCACAGGGGTTGGCGTAGATCTCCCCCCAGAACGGAGTGAGGGCGGCGAGCTGCGGGGTGTCCGTCTCCGGGCGTGCCTGGGTCTCGCCGACCCAGCCGCTCGTGGTGCCACCCTTGTTCACCAGCTTCGTGTAATTCGGCGTACCGATGCTGATCACCCTGGCGATTCTGCGCATGGTGACGGCATCCTTTTCCAGCTTCTCGATGTCGCTGGCGATCTCGGAAGGAACAGCATAGCCGCCGTCCGGGTCGGAGCCAACAGACATCCCTGCCTTGATCTCCAGGTCGAGCAGGCCGTTGTCGATGCCCCTGCGGGCGAAGGCATTAAAGGCCTCGCTGTGTGCCTTCTGGTCTGCGGTCGCGGGGGTGTTGGAAACTCCGGCCGCCGGCCTGTTCCTTTTGCCTTCGATCTCATCCATCCTTGCGTTAAGCCCGGCTTCTATCCTGTCGAGCCTTGCGTCGTTGCTGTCGATAAACTTCTCGAATGCGTTGTTAAGTGCCTCGAAAGACATGCTTTACCATCCTTTGCCGTGTTCACGGCCAGGTCCATCTCCCGATGGTCCGTTTGAGTTGGGATAACTGCTATTTGTGCTGCCGCTTGGCTTCGGCCTTTTCCGCCATCCCGGCGGGCCCCCTTCGACGTTCCCACCAGCATCCCGCTGTGGGTCTGTTCCTAGAAGCTTCGAACTTAGCCTTGCTGAGCCCGGAGACCCATTTTGCTTTAGACCGGCTCTTGATGCTCTTTTTGCTGGCCATTGCAAACCTCCTCAAGCTGTTTTTGAAATTCCGCGCCCCGCCAGCCGGCCACCGTGTCATGCTTCAGCCCCATTGCCAGCGATGCGATCAGGCCGCCGGAGACCACCACTTCCTGGCGCAACCCTTTGCCGATGAAGGAAACCGCGGTGAATTCCTGAAGGTCACTGTCGGCGTACTCGATCCTCGCCAGGGGGAAGTCCTGGCAGATCCTCACGGAGGTGACAGCGATGCGCGACGGTTCGGCGCCGAGTATGTACTGTAGCGAAATCCCGAAGAGCCCCAGCTCACCCTGAAGCCCGCCATACACAAGAACGTGCTGGGCAGCGTTCGCCGGGTCCAGAGAGGTGCAGCCGATAAGCAGAACCGCACAATCTTTTGCGTTGATAGGTGAGTTGTTGTCCGCCGGCAGCAGGTTTTCAGCCTGGAGGGCACGGATGCAGTCTCCCAGGTGGACCGGGTCGGCTCCTTGGCCGGTGAGCTTCAATTTCGCTTTGTTGATATTCAGCATTTTTGATTCCCCCTTTTGACTAGCACGGTACCACAGCGCCTTCTCGGCCCGGCGACGCTGTGGAGAATGTGGAGAATAGCGACAATTTATTTTTCGTTTTCGTGGTCCATGATGAAAGCCTCGGCTGAATCGACGTAGATCCTCACGCCCTTACGGCCCCCCAGGCGGAAGCCGTCAAGCACCCCGTCATTGAAGAGCCGGTACACGTATGAGGTGCTGCAGGCGAGATATTCCGCGGTCTTTCTGGTGTTCATTGCCGGCCGTTTGATTCCCATGTTTGATTTCCCCCTCCAACGTTTGATTTCTCCCCAACGTTCGAACATCTTTGAACATTTATTCAAACAGGAAATATTTTATGAGCGTGGGGACACACGCGGTGTCCAGAAACGAGGGCTGAGGGGATCTGCCCCCGCCCCCTAGACTACTTGTCCTTCTCCGGTTGGTACTCTCGCCGGCCGCCTGTCGCTTCCTCCCTTTTCCGCTTTACCGCATCGAGTAGGTTGGCCATAAAGTTCTCATCCTTATCGCTAGCAGGGAGGGGGAGGTTGTCTTTCAGTTCCATGTGAGCTGTTCCTCCTCGGGGTCTTGGATATATCCGGGACCGTCACAAGAGACCGTCACATCGTCACACCCTTTATAAGGGTGTGTGACGATGTGACGCCTTCTCTTCCACGTCATATGTGACGCTTTGTGACGATGTTGTGACGTATGACGGCAGGGACGCTGTCAGGATTCTGAGGTGTCCGTCTGCTGCTATCGACTTCTTTTCGATCAAGCCGGTTTCAGCCCTGAGGAACGCATTTTTGAGGGTATTAGTTTTGGCTTCCGGATCATCCGTCCGGCGTAAGGCGTAGAAATCATCCCTCCAGTCACTCACCAGAGCAGCGGCTTTGCCATTGTGGTCCGTCCTGGTGCGCTTCGAAGCTACAACAAGGGCCTTGGCGGCAATGCGCTCCATCGTCGTGAATGACGCCACCTTGTCCCGTTCCGAACGCTCGCCGAATTCCACCACACAAGACGCCAGGGGCGTGCCGTCCTGGCTGGCCCCGATCTGCACAGGCCGGAGCTTAAAGGGGATCGGCTCGGGCGCCTCGCTGTCCTTCATCTTGGTAAAGGTGAGCAAACCACGGTCACAACAGATTTCAAAGTCCATGGCGGCTTTGAGCGCCGACGAGCCGCGCGCCCGTTTCTTGGTTTCCTCTCCGTGCCCGCTGTGGTGTACGATCAAGGCGACAGCGCCGGGGAAGGCCGAACGGAGATCATCGACCGCGGCAACAAAGCGGTTCATGTCAGAAGTAGAGTTTTCGTCGCCGTCCAGGTGGCGCGCCAGGGTATCCACCACGATCAGCGCAACCGGTGTTCCGAAGGCGTCGGCCAGGGCTTTGGCCTCTGCTTTGGCAGCGGGGAGCCCAGAACCGTCAAAAGAGATTGTTTGCCGGCTGACATGAAACAGCCCGAGACAGTGAGGCTCAATGCCATGATGCTTTTGATAGGCCTTGACGCGCCGGCGCAGTCCTCCATGCCCTTCCCCTGCAAGGTAGAGAACCAGGCCGCGCTCCGCTCTGTGGCCGTGGACGTTGCCACCGGTGGCCACAGCCAGGGCCTGGTGCAGCGCAACAAAAGTCTTACCACCCCCACTCGGGCCGAAGAGCTGCCCGGTTGTGTCCCGCTCGATCAAACCCGCTATGAGGTATGCGATATGTGCTTCTTCTTGGAGGAATTCACTGGCAGAAAGAAACAACGCCCTTGTGGGTCGCGACGCGGATCCCGTTTCGAGCAGAGCGGCCAATGTCGCCTTGGCCGCCTCGTTGCCCGGGGATTTTGCTAAGATCTGGGCCGCTGCCGCTATCTCTCGGTTGCGAGCCTCAGATTTCACGGCTTGGGCTATCTGGGAAACAAGGACGGCGGCGACGTCGCCCTGGTAAAGCTCTGCTACCAAGGCCGTGAGTCGGTGCCGTTTTCCTTTGTTGGGAATGTTAGCCCCGATCAAAGCAGGGGGAACTGCACCGGGCGCAGCGGGGATCTGGCCCAAGATCTTGAACAACTCACCGTGATCATCTTCCCAGAAGTCAGCAGGCGTAAGGCCTGCGGTGTTAGCGTAGGCGGTGCCCTCAGCCAGCAAGGCCGTTAGCAGATCCCGCTCGAGGTCTGCGGTGGAGGTCATAACGCCCCCTGTTTCAAGTCCTTGCACTGGCCCATGAGTTCGCCATAGGCCTGCATGATCTTCTTCGGGGGGATAGGGAGTACCTGGCCGGACTCGTAGGCCTCAAGGAGTTTTCTGACTGCGGGGCTGGACTCGTATGATGCGGTACAGCGAGGACTGCAGAGTTTGAAGATGGTGACGGGGTGGCCGGCAGCTTTAACTACTGCCGCTCGTTTCATGTCTCGGTCGTTGATTGCAGGGTACAAGTGTCCTCCTTTTCCACGCGTGTGCGCGGCACGGCGACTTCTCGCGACGTGGCCTTTGTTTTGGTTTTAGGCTGCTTCTTTCTGAGCCCGCTCGATTAACCGCGCTTCGGTCTCGTGGTACTGTTGCTTCAACTCGGGCGGCCATTCTTCATCAGTGAGGATTCCAGAAACTTTGCCAAGGTGCCGAAGCACAGACAAGCGGCCTCGTGCGTCCAGTTTCTCAATCCCCTCGCTGATCCGATCCAGGCCCTTGTCCATTTCTTCTCTGCTCATTCTCGTGTCCTCCTGTGGGTTGTTGTTAGAGTTCAATAAGGGGAAGGCCAAGTTTTTTTTGCTGCTTGTGGCCTTGGCGACGACCTTGTCGAAACGGTCAATAGCTTTCTGCAACTGTAAGCACATGTACTGTCTCTGGATGCTGTTGGGGCTAGTCTCCTGTTTTTCGCGTCTTTTCATCGTCTCCTCCATGTTGTGCCCCCAATGGGCCGGCTTACGCTTGGCTGGTCGACGTCCTGACCCGGCTTCGCTTGAATGCCTCGACTGCCTCCTCTTCATACCGCACGGCACTTTTCCCTTCGCCAAGTTTTAAGAAAGGAATGCCCCCGCCGGTAATTCTCTTGCGGCGGAGCCAGTGGACCGACATGCCGATTTGTTCGGCGACCTCTCGTTCTTTAAGGAGCCTCATATCACCTCCGGTTTATGATTGCGTGCTTAATTTTAAGCATGTATCATAATTAAGCACCATCTGGCGTCAATGTCAATGCTTATTTTTAAGCAGGTATATTTTTTGTGCGAGGTTTGTAAATGGGGAAAGGGAGAGGCGGAGGTAAAACACCCACCAGGGTGGTCGAACTACTGAAACAAGCTGTTGAGGGGTCAAGTCAAGTTGCTGTGGCCAACGCTACTGGCTTAACCCGCTTGACGGTCCAGCGTTATCTAAAAGGTATAGGCGAACCATCACAAGAAACATTGGGGAAACTCGCCAGTTATTTTAAAGTCTCGGTGGGCGAGCTCAGGGGAGAAGCCTACGCTTTTAATGTTGAGAAAGCCGAACCTTATGTAAACGATATTTTTGAAACCGTAAAGGACCTGGTTGAATCGAACGGCCCCGATAGAAGGTTATTAAAAATTCTGGACTGCACAAAACAATTATTCGCAATCATTGCTGACGCGGACCGTGAGTATCTGGTGGAATTGAACACAAACAAAGAGTTCATAGAAAAAATGTCTCCTCTTTTTGACCAGTTGAAGGATAAAGATCCTACTGTTGATTGATTCTTGCGGTTGCCAGTTCCACCACCTTACCACCGACACCCTGCACCATAAGCCGCTCAATCTCGTTAGCAATAGCCTGGAGGGGCCCGCGAAGGTCGTCAACCTCACGGCCGTCGTAGTGCTTGCCCGTAACAGAACCATCAGCATGATTTGTCAGCCGGTCGGCCTCCTCATGAAAGTGTAGCTTTTTACCAATCGTGATGAAAGACCTCCGGAGCCCATGTACCGTAAGTTTAAGACCTGTTCTGAACTGGAGCAGATCGGCCTTCAAAGCGACGTGCCCCGTCTTACTCTTGTTATTGGCATAAAGGGAAGGGAACACAAAGGGGTTGCCCTTGGGGTTCTCTGTTTGCCGCCGCTGCAGAATGGCCAGGGATTGCCTAGATAAAGGCACATGCAGGATCTTCGTTTTGGTTTCTGGCAGCGTCAACGTCTCATTTCCGAAGTCAACGAATTCCCATCGTAGGCCGGCTGCCTCACGGTTTCGTAGACCATGATAGAGGCAAAAGCGATATGCATCTTGAGTGATGGCATTGAAGCCGCCCAACCCCCCCGAGAAAATCTTGAAGTCGTTCCCCCTAAGGCAATCATTCCGGCTCTTCGTCTCTGGCCACAACCCAGCCTGGCCAATGACCGAGCAAGGGTTTACCTGTACCACCGAAGGGAACTTTACCATTGCGTAATTTAAGATCGCCTGCAGCTTTCCAAAGGCATTCTTTGCAGCCATGGGACCGTTATTGTTTTCTACATCCTTGAATCGATCTATCATTACGCTCGGAGGGATCTTCGCTATCTCGGATAACGGCATATCCAACCAGGTTGGAAATTTGGCCGGGATGTCGGAACGGTAGGCACTTTCAGTCCTCGGACCGAATGCCTTGTCGGTGAGGTGAATCTCCATCATCCTTGCAAGCGTCGGCACGTTTGACGGAACAACCGGCTTTCCTGCCCGGAGATCCTGCAGGAGCAACCGCGCCTTCCCACGTGCCTCCTCAGGGGTAAATTCTCCGAATGCCCCTACCTTGGCCTTGCGGGTAACGAATTTGCCCTTTGCTGGGTCCATTACGTCTGTCTGGACATAGAAGACGCGGGCGCCCCTGTGCCTCGTCCCCGCCTTATCCAGAAAGTCGGCCGACACCCTCAGCAAGAAACCTCTCAGCTCGTTGTCGAAATAATCCGCCCTCCCCGATGCAGGCGGAATGATCTGGCGTATCTCACGCAACGTAAGGTTGATCTTTGGCATGATTGGCACCCTTCACTTTCCTACCCATGACCATCAACCCGCAACTCGGGTAGGACATGGGGAGGTTTAGAAATAAAAAAACCGCTAAAGTTGTATTAAACCTTAGCGGCTCTCCTGGTGCAAAGTCAAGCGTAAATTATTGATTATACGAATGTTTGCCAACTCATATCAACATGAACAAACTACTCAATATGCATGGGCCCCTTTTGGAGACGCTTATAGTAGAAGTTCTGGCCGTAAAGTACGGCAGCGGGGTTGTGGCCGGTGACGCGGTCCTTCACCACCAAGGTGGTCACCGGGGCCTTAGAGTACTTGTTGAAGAGCATGTCGTGCCCGACGCACAGGCCGACGATCATGTTCATGTCTGTATCGAGATCATTGCAGATCTGGGCTTGGGCGATCGGGTTGCAGGCTGGTTCGAAGGTGCCCGGACGCACCTTGTCGCTCTCGGCGAGCCCCAATTCCTTCTTATCAATGCTCCCCGCCTTGCAGCAGACGCTTAACGGAGTAAACCCCTGGGCCTTCAGTATCGCGACCAGCCGCTCGGATTCCTCGAGGAGGCCGATGCAAGTGGCGATGCCTATTCTTTGGTATCCCATGAGCTTTGCGAAAGCGATGGTGTCCTCGACCCGGGTCCAGCGTGCGTTGACCGCATCGCTGCCGGGGATGGGTTGGTAGCAAAGCCCTTCCACGCGGGCCGCCACGAACGCCATCTTGGCGTCCTTGCTCTCCCCTTTCATCAGCTCCGCCGTTTCCTTGACCACCTCGGCGTGCCGATCGGCAGGGCAGTTGCCCGGCCTGGGCGGCGCCGTCTCGGGATCCCCGCTCCAGCAGTTGGTGGTCCCTTTTTTCTGCCATACCGCGCTGCAGCTCGCGCAGGTGACGTCAGCATACTCCTTTTCCATGTCGCCCTCCTTTACCCCTAAGCCGGGGTCGGCTCCTGGATCAACACGTACGGTGAGATGATCAGGCAGTTGAAGATCTTCCCCTTGTCGGCATCCCATGTCTGTATCTGCTCGAGGCTCGGCTTGGTCAAAAGTCCTGTAGAAAGCCAGCGCTGCACCTGCTGCACCTCGTCCGCCGCGAGCGCGGCACCCACCTCGGCCAGTTCCAGCAGCGGATCCACCACGATCACCCCGCCGCGCTCCAGATGCGCCCGAAGCGAAAGCCAGTCGGTGATATCTACCTTGGTGGCCAGTTCCTCCCTGGTATCGGTCATCTCTTACTCCTATTCGAAAGATTTCTTGAAGTCGGCGATAGTCTGGCGCAGGGCCGCCACCTCCTCGCGCAGGCTGGCAACCTCCTGCTCCAGTTCCGCGATCCGCTCGCCCGCCGCGCCACCCCTCGCGCCTTCCGACGCAGCCGACAGTTCGGCAAGGTCCGGCTCGCCGGCAAAGAGCTGGCAGTAGCGCGGTTCTTTCCGCCCGGGCTGGACCGGCAGGCGTGTCACCAGCGAAGGCGTCCGTTCCATCAGGTCCTGCAGCACCGCCTCCACTTCGGCCAGGTCGGCAAAGGCGTACATGCGCTCACCGCGAGTCCTCAGCTCACCGACCGTCTGCGGGCCGCGCAGCATCAGTTCGCACAGGAGGGCAAGCTCGGCGGGGGTGAACCGGAACTTCTCCACCAACGCGTGACGGTACTTGGAAACTCTGCCACCGGCACCGGAGAGCAAGGCGAACTGTTTGAAGCGCAGACTGTCGAGCGCGCCGGTGACCTGGTACTCGTCGAGGTTGGTGACGGGATCCCGGTTCGATTTCTGGTTGCAGGCATTCACCAGCGCGTTCAGGGAAAGAGGGTAGTACTCAGGCGTGGTCAGTTCCTTCTCGACAAGCGAACCGAGCACTCTGACTTCGATAGCATTGAGGGTCACATCCATGGGAAAGCTCCTTTATCCGGGGGCTTTAGATCATCAATAGAACAACAGGCCCTGCACCTTGCGCCATACCCGGGCGTGAAGTCGCTCCAACTTACTAGATTCCCGGACACGGTTCAATGCAAAAAGAGCGGTTGCAGCAGCGAAGACTCTTGTGTTGTATAACATCATTTTATTTGTTATGGTATGGCGCAGTTACGCTGCAGCAGCAAATCCGCGTAAGGAGATGACATGGCGGCTACCCTGGACCAGAAGAAGATCAACAAGACGATAAAAATTTTTGCCGTGGCACAGTTCGGGCTGATCGCCCTGCTGATCTATACTGCGGTCAACTTCCAGCAGCGGCTGCAGGCATTGAACAGAGGCTATCGCTTCATGAGCGGCGTGATCTATGCCTTCGTGATCCAGGTACTGCTCTTCTATCCCATCTTCAGGTTCGCCTCGAAAGAAGCCGAGCGCGATCTCGCCCTGGCCGGGAAGGAACCGACCCCGGAGGAGGCCAAGGAGTTCGCCAAGAAAAAGAGGTGGACCGACGTGACCAAGATGTCCGTCCTGGGCTTCTACTTCATCTTTGCCCTGGCGGCGCCGGCGGATCCCTTCGTCCTCAGCGTCATCATCTACAGCTTCCTGCTCACCGTGCTTACCTACCTGCAGTGCTACAGCTTTGCAGTGAAAAAAGGCTCCAAAGCAAGCTGAGCGAGAGGTGAATTGAAATAAAAGTCGGCTGCCACCAGATTTTGCTGGACTAGCGGGCACCGTCCCACGTACCATCCCGGAATAGCTTCGAGCTAGACATCAACCCCATAAAGAAGGAACCGAGTAAAAATGGCAATTGCAAAGCAAGGCGACAAAGTACGTATCAACTACACCGGCAGCTTGGAAGATGGCACCATCATCGATACCACCATCGGCGATGCCGGTTGCTGCGAAGATGACGATTGCGGTTGTGGCGATGACGGCTGCGATGATGACGGCTGCGGCTGCGGTGAGCACGGCCCGATGGAGATCACCGTCGGCAACGAGGACTTCTTCCCGCAGATCGAAGAGGCCCTGGTCGGCATGGCGCCGGGCGAAAAGAAGACCATCGTGATCCCGGCCGAGGACGCTTTCGGGGAGTACGACGAGGACGAGGTGTTCGCCATCAGCCGCGAGCAGCTCACCGGCGACATCGAGCCGGAGGTCGGCATGGAGCTGGAACTGACCGGCGATGACGACGAACCGGTCGACGTAGTCGTGGTCGAGGTCAACGAGACCGCCATCGTGGTCGACGCCAACCACCCGCTGGCCGGCGAAGACATCACCTACGAAATCGAACTGCTCGAAATCCTCTAAGCACATCGTCCCCGCTTGCGGGGCACAAGTTACCTAAACCAAGCGTGGGGGCGAATGATAATTCGCCCCCACAGTTTTGAGAGCAGAACGCCGGGCAAGGAACTCTACCCCCTAGGCAGAAACGCATCACCCTGAAGAACATGCCGAATACTCAAGAAAATCCCACTACCAATTCCCAAGCCAACAACGTGCTCCCCTGGAATCCCGGGGAAAAACCGCTCATGCTCGCGCCCATGCAGGGGCTCACCAACCGTGCGCTGCGCGAGCTGTTCACGACATGGGTGCGTCCGGACGTGGTCTGGACCGAGTTCATGCGCGTCAATTCGCAGTCGGAGAAGAAGCTCCTGATGCCAGGGGACGTGCGCGAATGCGCGGCAGAGGAGAACGGGGTGCCGCTGGTGGTCCAGCTGATCGGGCACGGCCGGGACGCGCTGGTCGCTGCGGCGAGGACCGCGCAGAAGGCAGGCGCGGTGCACATCAACCTGAACATGGGCTGCCCTTACGGGCGTATGACCAGCGGGCTTACCGGCGGCGGGATGCTGAAGCGGCCGGAACTGCTGGAGGAGATCATCCCCGCGCTGCGTGAGGAGATCAGGGGATCATTCTCGGTGAAGATCCGCGCTGGCTACGACGATCCGCAACAGATCTTTACGCTCTTGCCGCTCTTCGAGCGGGCCCGCGTCGACTTCCTGGTGTTGCACCCACGCACGGTGCGCCAGGCCTACGAGGGAGTCGCCGACCACGCCGTCACCGCGGAGGTGATCAAGCGGACCGCCATCCCCGTCATCGCTAACGGCGACATCAGGAGCGCGGCTTTCGGGCTGGAACTGCTGGAGAAGACTGGTGCGGCGGGGCTCATGCTCGGGCGCGGCGGCATCGGCGAGCCGATGCTATTCGAGCGGTTGCGCGGCCGTGCCTGCGCCGAGCCGGACGTGGCCGAGAGGCGTTCCATGCTGCATCGTTACCTGAGCGACCTGCTTCCGCTCTACGGCAAGCTTTTTTGCGGCGACATGCAGGTGCTGGGCAAGATCAAGGGAGTGGTTTCCAACGTCGACGACCACGAACTGGAGCGCGAACTGAAACACCTCAAACGCGCCAAGAACCTCTCCGCTTTCCGCACCGCCGTTGCGGAACTCGCCGCCTGATCCCTGGTTCGCGAATTGCGAACCGTGAGTCGCCGGCCTCGTGCCTTTTAACTAGCCCCCCGCTCCTAGTCCCTACCCGCCCCTCTAAGCGCTTTTCTCCCAGTAGTCCCTGGCGAAGAAGAACAACGCTGCCGCGACCGCCTGCACGCCCACCGGCACCAGGAACGCGGAGTGGAAGGCCTGCACCGTCGCTTCCGGCGTAGTCTTGCCGACGGCGTCGATAACCACCCCCATAATCTGCTGCACGGAAGCCGCCCCCAACAGCACGAAGAGGTTAATGGAGGTGAGCGCGGTGCCGACGATGGAGACCGGGAACATGGAGCGGTTGATCGGGTAGATCATGACGCCGCTCGAAACGGCGAGCCCCAGGCAGAAGAAATAGGCGCCCAGAAGCAGCAGGGGAAGATGATCGAGCGGCCCCTGGAAGCCGATCATCAAAACCAGCAGCACAATCTGCCCCCAGAGAAAGGTCTTCTTGTAGGAGTGAAAAAGCTTGCGGGCAACGGAGTCGATGACGAGGCTGCCGCAGATGAACCCTATCGAGGTGAACATCAGCATCCGTCCCGTTTCCTCGCGCGTCAGCTTGAGCACCTCCATCAAGTACGGCCCGCCCCACAGCCCCTGCACCGCCAGATAGCATCCGTACCAGGCGAAGGCGAGCCCCGCGAGGAGCCAGAAGTCCCGGTTGGTGGTCACGTGCTTCCACGCCTGCAGCATCCCCATCTTGGCCGGCGCCGGCTCACCGGCGCCTTCCACGGCAACCGCCGGACGATCCCGCACCAGCAAAAAGACGAGCACCGTGGCTAGCGCCTGCATGATGCCAATGCCCAGGAACGAGTTGCGCCACCCGATCCACGCCACCGCCAGCGCGAGCGGCGCGGTGCCGGCCAGGTTCCCCATGTTCCCCACCGCAACCATGAGGCCCGACACCTTCCCGAATTCCTGCTTGCTGAACCAGTGGCTGAAGAGGCTGAAGGTCGCCATTAATACCGAGGCGGTCCCGATGCCGATGAGCACTCGGGCGACCAGGGCCTGTCCCATGTTGCCAGCCTGGGAAAAGAGGATACCGCCGATGGCGGTCAGTACGCCGCAGCCGCTGATCACGATGCGGCTCCCCAGCCGGTCGATCATCGGTCCCAGCGGGACCTGGGCGGCCGCATAGACGTAGAAAAGGATACTGGAGAGGGAGCCCAGTTGCGCCGGGGTGAGTTCAAGGTCGCGGGAGACGTCCTTGGCGACGACGGCCAGGGATACGCGGTAGAAATAAACCAGGATGTAGATCAGGGACAGGATGAAAAAAATCAACCAGCGCTGGCGGCGCTGACGTGCATCGATCATGTATACGCTCCTCCGCCGCGCACTCTAGCACAGCCCTTGGCCAAACTCAACAAGGTCCCGAAATCACATGGCAACTTGTGGAACAAGCGTTTTCGGGTACTCTCATAAACTACTTCAAGTGTCGAGAGAAGATAACCCTCACCCCACCCCTCTCCCCAAAAAGAGGGAGTTGCAACGGAGGATGCAAAATGTTCCTGGAAAGCGATGTGAAGCTTGGCTTCAGCGACGTGCTTATCAGACCCAAGAGATCCAATCTGAAGAGCAGGGCCCAGGTCGACCTGCAGCGGCACTTCCGGTTCCTGCACAGCAAGTACGATTGGAGCGGCATCCCGGTGATCGCGGCCAACATGGACACCACCGGTACCTTTGAGGTAGCCGACCGTCTCGCGGAGCACGGGATGCTGACCGCGCTGCACAAGCACTACACGATCGCCGATTGGGACGCCTGGCTCACCGACCACAACCACGGCGACGACATCTACAACCGCATCATGGTCAGCACCGGCACCTCGGACAGCGATTACGAGAAGTTCTCCACCATCATCGCCAACCATCCGAAGCTGCAGTTCATCTGCATCGACGTCGCCAACGGCTACGCCGAGAGCTTCGTCGAGTTTGTGCAGAAGGTGCGGGACGGGTACCCCGACAAGACCATCGTGGCGGGCAACGTGGTCACCGGCGAGATGGTCGAGGAGTTGCTGCTGTCCGGCGCTGACATCGTCAAAGTCGGCATCGGTCCCGGCTCGGTCTGCACCACCCGCGTCAAGGCCGGGGTAGGTTACCCGCAGTTATCCGCAGTTATCGAGTGTGCGGATGCGGCGCACGGCTTGGGAGGGAGAATTGTTTCCGACGGCGGCTGCACCTGCCCCGGGGATGTCGCCAAGGCCTTCGGCGGTGGCGCCGACTTCGTCATGCTGGGGGGAATGCTGGCGGGCCACGACGAGAGCGGCGGCCAGATCGTGGAGCGCGGCGGGAGGCAGTTCAAGCTGTTTTACGGCATGAGCTCCGCCACAGCCATGGACAAGCATTCCGGCGGGGTGGCGCATTATCGCGCCTCGGAAGGGAAGACGGTGGAAGTACCCTATCGCGGCCCCATCGACGAGACGGTGCGCGACATCCTGGGCGGGGTGCGTTCAGCCTGCACCTACGTGGGAGCCTCGGCGCTCAAGGAGTTGACCAAGCGCACCACCTTCATCCGCGTGGGGGAACAGGAAAACAAGATTTTCGGGTAACGGCAAAGAGCGTAACAGCGGTTACGCGAAGAACACGAAGTATCCGCAATGAACGCAAAAGGCTCCAGGTAAAAAAACCTGGAGCCTTTTGCACCTGAGCGGTTTGCGACAGGTCACCTTCCTTTGATTGTTTCCATCGCCGCCTTCATCCGCCTGAGCGCCTCCCGCAGCAGTTCGCGGCGGCAGCCAAAGTTGAGCCTCACGTAACCGGCAAGGCCGAAGTCGCTCCCGCCGGAAAGGCCGACGCCAGCCTCCTCGAAGAACACCACCGGATCCTCGATGCCGGTGTGGCGCAGATCGATCCAGGAAAGATACGTCGCCTCCACCCTGGCCACGGGAAGCCCGAGCGCAGTCATCTCTTGTTCCACAAGGTCCCGGTTGCCGCGCAGGTATTCCAGCAGCTCCTGGCGCCACTCCTCCCCGTCACGATAGGCCGCCTCGGCTGCAGTGTAGCCCAACAGGTTCACGTGCGGCACGATCCGCCCCATCGCCTTTTTGAAAGCGCGGCGCAGCGCGTCGTCGGAGATGACGGCGAAGGAGCAGCCCAACCCGGGAACGTTGTAGGTTTTGCTCGGCGCCATCAAGGTGATGGTGCGCCGGCTGGTTTCCGGGGAGAGGGTCGCGATCGGGATGTGCCGCATGCCCGGCTCCACTACCAACCCAGCATGGATGTCGTCGCTGCAGATGACGAGATCATGGCGCGCCGCGAAATCGTCCAATGCTGCCAGTTCCTCGCGGGTCCAGACCCGCCCTACCGGGTTGTGCGGGCTGCACAAAAGGAGCTGCCTCGTCCTTGGAGTGACTGCTGCCTCCAATGCCTCCATATCAAGGCCCCAGCGACCCGCCTGGCAGACCAGGGGGACGTTGATAGCGTTGCGGCCGGATAGAGGAGGGGCGGACATGAAGGGGGGATAGACCGGCGTGAAGGTAATGACGTCGTCACCGACCTCCCCCACCGCGCGGCAGCTCACGTTGAGCCCGGTAACGAGACCCGGCAGCCAGACAATCCACTCCTTGTGCACCTGCCAGTCGTACTCCTCCTGCAACGAATTGATCACCGCCTGTACCAGTCCCTGCGGCGGCGCCGTGTAGCCGAAGACGCCGTGCTCCACCCGCTCGTGCAGCGCCTTTATGATGGCAGGGGGCGACTTGAAATCCATGTCCGCCACCCAAAGGGGGATGATGTCGCGGTCGCGGTACTTGTCCCACTTCTCGCTCGCGGTGCCGCGCCGGTCGATGATCTCGTCGAAATCGAACTTCTTCTGCGTCATTTAAGCTCCCATACGGTCAGTTCGGAAATACCGTGCTGGAACTTGCGGCGCGTCTCCCGTATCACGAAGGGAACATCGCGCGGCTCGCCCAGCATCCGGAAATGAGGTGCCAGCTCCGCCTTGAGTGCATCCAGGGTCCACACCGGCTCGCCCGCCTCCCGGTAGCCACCCAGCCACTCCTCTTTCTTGGTGTACTCCTCGAGCCAGGTGTACGGGGAAACCAGCACCAGGAGCCCGCCGGGGTTGATCCTGCCGCGGATGGCCGCCAGGAAGCGGCGCGGCGAGTAGAGCCGGTCCAGAATGTTGGCGGCGAGCACTAAGTCGTAGCCGGAGAACTTGTCGGGTAGGTTGCAGGCGTCCCCCTGGTAGAACTGCACCCGGTCCCGCAGGGGGGCAAGCCCCAACTCCTCCAGGCTCAGCTCATGGAAGGAAACGATGTCACCCTCTTCCGGGAGTGCGTAGCGCAGGTACCCTTCCTCCTGCATCCGCGCCGCCAGACGGAAGAACCTGCTGGAGAAGTCGATTCCCGTCACCCTGTCGAAGCCCCTGGCCAGTTCGAAGCTGGCACGCCCCACGGCGCAACCGAGGTCGAGGGCATGCCCCCTGGCGCGCCCGGATGTTACCTCCAAACAAACGTCGGCGCAAGCCTTGGCGAAATTGGGAACCCCGAAGTGCTCGGGACCGTAGTGGGCGTCGCAGTATTGCGCGGTCAGCGCATCGGTTTCGTAGGGATCCTCGTTCAGTTGCACCGGGTTGTCGCTTTCCACGTAACGAAAGCCGGCGTGCTGGAAGAAGTGGCGCCGGAAGGCGTAGCGCGACTCGCGGGTCGCCTCGTTGCCGGTGGAGATCCAGGATCCTCCCTTGATCAGGTTGTGGCGCGTATCAAAGGTCGGCGTCGAGAAGTCGTCGTACCAGGGATGGATACGGAAACCGTGGAAGGCATAGATAGGCGTCTCGGTCCACTGCCAGACGTTGCCCACCACGTCGAAGAGCTGTCCGAAGCGGAAGCGGTCCACCGGGCAGGACGAGGCCCAGTAGGCCAAGTTGATGTTGCCCGGAGCATCGCGCCACTCCTGCGGGTCGCGCACACCCGCCAGGTCGTAGATCCGATACCACTCGTCCTCGCTGGGAAGGCGGATCCGCTTCCCGGTCTTGTCGGCGAGCCAGTTGCAGAAAGCCTTCGCCTCGAGGTAATTCACCTCCACCGGCCAGTTCCACGGGAGATCGATCACCTCGACCATGGTGCGCAGTCCCCAGCCGTGCGGGCGCTGCACCCAGAACAGCGGGTGCTCCGCCTGTTTGAAGGTACGCCAGTGCCACCCCTCTTCCGTCCACCAGCGCTCCTCCCGGTAGCCTCCGGCTTCCACGAAGGAGAGGTATTCGCGGTTGGAAACCAGGTACCTCGCCGCTGAAAACTGCTGCAACTGCGCTTCGTGGTGCCCGTACTCGTTGTCCCACCCGTAGAGTGGATGCCCTTCTTCCTTGCCCAGCACCACCTGCCCGCCGGGAACGGGAACCAGTTCGTTTTCCGGGGCCGCTCCGGAATCGCGGCAGATCTCCCAGAACTCGTGGCGGCGCACCCGGTCGATGGGAAGCTGCCGGATCAGCACGGAGGAGGTTTCCAGGTGGATCCGCTCGTGCTCGATCCCCATGATGATCGCCCAGAATGGGCTGTCCCAGGTAATGGGGAGGGTGAGCGGCAGGGTCTTGATCAGCCCGCTGACCAGCTCGCGCACCTGGTCGCGATACGCCTTCACCTCGGCCCGCGTCGGCCAGTCATAATGGGTCTCGTCCAGGTCGTCCCAGGACATCTCGTCCACGCCGACGGCAAACATGGCCTCCAGGCGCGGATCGATGCGCTTCTCGATGACCCGGGCGATCACCAGCTTGTTAACGAAGAACGATGCCGTGTGTCCGAAGTAGAAAATGAGCGGGTGGCGCAGCCGGTCCGCTCTCAGGTAGAAGGCCCCGTCGTCCTTCAGGGTATCATAGAGCAGCTCATCTATGGTAAATGTCGCCTCGAAGTACTGCTGTATCTCAGCGCGCTTCTGTTCAGGATCCCCTTCATTCAGTACGATGCTGTGTGTCTTTCTCAGGTCCATGTCCGCCCCTCACATTCCCTCTGTCATTGGTTTTTTTTTGGAGCTGTATCTGCCGGTCGTTCCAATGATACCAGATCTTTTCTTCCAGTCGTCGTACGTGAGCCTGAGACAATTTCCTGATATTGACATCCCCGGTCGTCACATTATCCTTTTCGCTGGTTGGAACTTCCCAGGAAGGAACCATTTTATGAACTACAAGACCGCAATAGTGTGGGTAGCGGCCTGCGTCGTGCTGGCACTTTTCCTCTTTGGTACCGTGGGTGGTTCAATGATGAGGATGCCTGGCAAAACCTACAAGGGACCGCTCCCCCCTCTCACCCCCGAGCAGAAGCTACTCAGCGATCGATTGCGCGAGCATGTCCTGGTGCTGGCAGGTCAGATCGGGGAGAGGAACCTCGCCAATTACCACGGGCTGCAGGACGCGGCGCAATACGTCGGCGACCGGCTCCGGGAGTATGGACTCAAGGTCAATGAGCAGAGCATCTTGATAGAGGGGAGAGCAGTGGCGAACCTGGAAGGGGTACTGCAGGGAACTCGGGCTCCCGACGAGATCGTGGTCATCGGCGCCCACTACGATTCCGCCCCCGGCACGCCCGGCGCTAACGACAACGCCACTGGGGTGGCGGCCCTGCTGGAACTGGCGCGAACCTTCTCCACCGTGCGGCCGGAGCGAACCGTGCGCTTTGTCGCTTTCACCAACGAGGAGCCGCCGCACTTCCAGGGGGGCACCATGGGGAGCATGATTTACGCCCGCCGTTGCCGGGAGCGGGGCGAGAAGATTGTGGCCATGCTGTCCTTGGAGACCATGGGGTGCTATTCCGACCAGCGCGGGAGCCAGCAGTACCCGGCCCCGCTGGGGCACTTCTACCCCGATACCGGTAACTTCATCGCCTTCGTGGGCAACGTCAAGTCACGAGACCTCGTACGTCGGGCCATCGGGACCTTCCGGCAGAGCGCCCGCTTTCCGTCCGAGGGAGTGGCCGCGCCGGAGACGCTCCCCGGCATCGGCTGGTCCGACCAGTGGTCGTTCTGGCAGGTCGGCTACCCCGGCATCATGATCACCGACACCGCACCCTTCCGCTATCCCCATTATCACCAGCCCTCCGATACCCCAGACAAGGTCGACTACGACAGACTAAGCCGCGTGGTGGCAGGCCTCGACCAGGTGGTGGCAGTACTCATTCGGAAATAGAGAATGGAAGTAGGGGCGGTCAGACGAGCCCGAGGTCGACACGTCTGCCAAAGACTTTGGCGATCTTCTCGAGCGTCTTGATGGTGGGGTTTGCCTTACGGGGATTTTCCAGGCGCTGGTAGACCTGGTAGGCGATGTGGCGCCCTACAGCGGCCGCGGGTTGCAGAGGAAATCCTCCGAGTCGGCCTTGGCGCGGCACCGGTTACAGACGAATTTTGGATGAGCCGAGTGTTTGTCGATCTCCTCGATCCTTCCCTCGTGTTTTAATTGGCACATATGCGCCGGGTGTTGTTTCGGAGTGGGGCAACTTTCGTTCTCGCTCATGGCGTTCTCCTTTTTTCTGGACACGTCCCTATCATAACAGGTCTGGTTCCGTTTGGTAGACACACTTCATATATTCTAATTGACCTGGAAGAATGAAAGTCTTATATAGATCCGAGCAAGTGGTCAGGCTTTGTCAGAGGAGGAACAATGGCCCTGAAGGACGTGCGGATACTGATAGTTGACGACGAAAAGTTCTATCGCGACTCGTTGCGCGACATACTGGGCAGGATCGGTTTCACCGTGGTCGCCGAAGCGTCAGACGGGATCGAGGCAGTACGGATGTTCCTCACGCATCGTCCCCATATCGTGATCATGGACGTCTACATGCCGGTCAAAAACGGCATCGACGCTACCAGGGAAATGATCGCGCTCAACAAGAACGCCAACGTGCTGACCAGCAGCGCCTCAGATTGTCCGAGCGACACCAACGCCGTGCTGAAAGTGGGGGCCAAGGCGATACTCAAGAAGCCCTTTGAGCCCAGGGAGATCTACGACACCATCAAGCACGTCCTTGGCGGCAGCTGAACCGCAACAAGCTCTTTCTTTTCTTCTTTGCTCCATATTTCATGCTCAATTTCCCTTTAGCCTGAAGACAATGGCAACGTGTCCGGGATAAAGGAGAATCGAGATGAAAAAGAAAATCCGGTATCTGATTGCACTCGTGGTGTTACCGTCACTCTTGTCGGCCTGTGTTGTCGTGCCTGTGGATGATTTTTACGGCGGGCACCGCCACGGAGGCTACTACGGAGACTACGACGGCCGCTACAGCCGCGGCTCGTACGGCTACCGCAGGTAATTGCCCACAAAAAACCCCGATGGAACTGTCCCCTGCACCTGGGGACGCCGTCGGGGTTTTTCGTACCGGAAGGCAGCGACTTCAGTAAACCTGAACCTGTTTTTCTAATGTAAGGGTTGCTTTAAAATAAATGACGTCTGCTTTATTTTAAACCAAACCTACTTTTTCTAATATGCGACCTTATTTAAATTTCGTGAGGCCTGCTTCTGCCGTCGAGCTCTCTTCCACCTAACGGCGAAGATGCTTTTTATATTTTTTGCCTCTACTTTTCAGCCGAAGTCACCTTGACAATCTACAATACTCCCTCGCTTTTTCCGAATAAGGACTCTTTCGATTTCGAAGTGGTCCTGTTTCGCTAATGAGTAACCCGCTTTAAATTAAACATCCCCATGTTTTTCTTATTCATGGTCTTGTTTATTTTAAACACGACCCACTTTATTTTAACTACGACCTTCTTTAAATTAATCACGGCCTCATTTCGCGCGGGCGCGAGGCGCTTTTGTTTATCCAGGACCATCTCCCATTTGCCGCTCGGTGCAAATTAATTACCGCACCTGCACGTCAAAACGTTAGGGCCTCTTCGCAGTAAAAATTGCCCGTAGCGGCGCCGGGTGTCCCTCGATCGTCTTTTCCGCATCAGCAGGATCGAGAAAATCCGCCAGCGACTCGAACTGCATCCACTGCGTCGAACGTTGCTCCTCACGGCTGGTGCGGTTGGTATCGACGCAGGCGATTTGCGTGAAGCCACAGCGCTGCAGCCACAAGGTCATCGCCCCGATGGAGGGGAGGAACCAGACATTGCGCATCTTGGCATAACGTCCTGGCGGCATGAACACGGTCTGCGTGTCCCCTTCCACGATCAGCGTCTCCAGCACCAATTCTCCCCCCGGGCGCAGACACCCCTTGAGTTCGTAAAGATGGTCCAGGGGAGATCGACGATGATAAAGGACCCCCATGGAAAAGACGGTGTCGAAACAGGCGAGATCGGGGGGGACGTCCTCGATGCCGATGGGAATGACTTGGTGCTGCGGATCGCGCAGGTAACGCTGCATCACCTGGAACTGCTGCACCGAAAGCAGGAACGGCTCGATGCCGAGTACGAAGTCAGCACCGGCGCCGCGCATGCGCCAGCCGTGATAGCCGTTGCCGCAGCCGACGTCGAGCACGTTACGCCCCTCGAGGGGCTCGATGTGGGGCACAACGCGGTCCCACTTCCAATCCGAGCGCCATTCGGTATCGATGTCGATGCCGAAGAAGTGGTAGGGCCCTTTCCTCCAGGGATGAAAAGCCTGCAGTGTGGCGATGACCTCTGCGGAGTCAATTGCGACGAGGTCGGCGCTGCAGCCGATGGTGACATTGTCTTTCAGCTCGATCCGGGAGGGCATTATCTCCGGCAGCGACTGCAGGGCGCTTTGCCACCCTGCCAGCTTGCCGTGGCTTTCCAGGAGCAGTCTCTCCGGCAGGGACGCTTGCAGTTGCTCCGCCCAGCGCTCCTGCCCCATGGCGGCGAGTCGGGAGTAGAGGGTGTCGTAGTTCATTTCATGGCGACCATTGAAGCGAAGTTGAAACACTGGAACCAGAGCTCGGAGGAGGAAAAGCCCGCGGCCCGCAGCCGCTCATGGTGACAGGCGAGAGTTTCCGGGATCATCACGTTCTCCAGCGCCGACCGCTTCTGGCTGATCTCGAGATCGCTGTAGCCGTTGGCCCGCTTGAAGTCGTGATGCAGTTCCACATGGAAATGCTGCCGTTCCGGTTCACTGAAAGCGATTTTTTCTGAAAGGATCAGGATGCCGCCGGGGTTGAGTCCCGCGTGGATGCGCTCAATCAGCGCCAGGCGCTGCGTCGGGGGGATGAACTGCAGGGTGAAGTTGAGGACAACCACCGACGCGTTCTCGATGGTGACGTCCTGGAGGTCGGCACAGGTCATGGTCACCGGGACTGTCGACCCGGTGTCGCGGGCGAGGAGTTCACGCCCGCGCTCGATCATGGCGGGGGAATTGTCGACGGCGATGATATCGCAATCCGGCTGGCTGATGCGCTGGCGCATGGAGAGGGTGGCCGCCCCGAGCGAGCAGCCGAGATCATAGCAGTGGCTTCCCGCCTGTGCGTATTTGCCGGCGAGGATGCCGATGTTGGAGATGATCATGCCGTAGCCCGGCACGGAGCGTTGGATCATGTCGGGAAAGACCGCCACCACCCGTTCGTCAAACTTGAAGTCGATCATTTCCTGCAGCGGCGCAGCGTAGATAGCATCCTTCGTCTTTGTCACTGTCTTCTCGTCCTTTTTACTCAGGTATCCGTAAAAAAGTCGAAGATAGCGGGTTTGGCGCTGAACATCAACACCTTGTTGTCCCATTGTATTCAAATCACCTTACCTGCTCGCGGTGGGGGTGCCATCTTCACTCTCCCGCTATTTACATGTGAGACGTTGTTGGTAACATTAATGAGCCAAAACGGCCATTACTGTCGAGGAGTTGCATCATGCAAAAGACCATGCGCGCATTGGTTAAGAAATACCCGAAGCCGGGGCTGTGGATGGACGAGGTCCCGGTACCGGAGATGGGGATCAACGACGTCCTGATCAAGGTGCACAAGACCGCGGTCTGCGGCACCGATCTGCACATCTGGGACTGGAACGCCTGGGCACAGAAAACGATCCCGGTGCCGATGGTGATCGGCCACGAATTCGTGGGGCGGGTGGTGGCGATGGGGAGTAACGTCGCCGACCTCAACATCGGGGACATCGTCTCCGGCGAGGGACACATCGTCTGCGGCCGGTGCCGCAACTGCCTGGCCGGGAGACGGCACCTGTGCAAGGACACCAACGGGGTGGGCGTGAACCGCACCGGCGCCTTCGCGGAGTACATCTGCATCCCGGTGACCAACGTCTGGCACGCGGATCCCTCCATTCCGATGGAGATCCTGAGCATCTTCGACCCCTTCGGCAACGCGACCCACACCACCCTAGCCTTTCCGGTCCTGGGTGAGGACGTGCTGATCACGGGCGCGGGGCCGATCGGCATCATGGCTACCGCCATCGCACGCCATGCCGGGGCGCGCTACATCGTCACCACGGACATGAACCCGTATCGCCTCGACCTGGCCAAGAAGATGGGGGCGACGGTGGCGCTCAACGTAAAGGAGCGGACCCTCGCGGACGTCCGCAAGGAACTTGGTATGAAGGAGGGATTCGACGTCGGCCTGGAGATGTCCGGCAATGGCGTGGCCTTCAAGGAGATGCTGGCCAACATGTGCCACGGCGGTAAGATCGCCATGCTGGGGATCCCGTCGGGAGACCTGGCCATCGACTGGAACCAGGTGATCTTCAACATGCTGACCATCAAGGGGATCTACGGCCGCGAGATGTACGAGACCTGGTACCTGATGCAGTCGCTCATCAAGATCGGGTTGGATCTCGCCCCGGTGATCACGCACCGGATGCACTACACGCAGTTCGAGGAAGCCTTCGAGGTGATGAGCAGCGGCAACGCCGGGAAGGTGATACTGAACTGGGTGGAGGAGTAGGTGGAAGGTCTCCCCTCTCCCAGAGGGAGAGGGAAATGGACTTCAAAGGAGTTTGACAATGGCTGATAAGTTCGCCTGGATAACGGAAGAGATGACCGCCCTGGAAGGGCAGGGACTGAGGACCAACATCCGCACCATCGGCTCGGCCTGCGGGCCGTGGATGGTGGTGGATGGCAAGAGGGTACTCAACTTCTGCACCAACAACTACCTGGGGCTCGCCAACCATCCGCGCCTCAAAAAGGCGGCGCAGGATGCGGTGGATGAGTGGGGCGTTGGCCCGGCGGCGGTACGCAGCATAGCGGGGACGCTGGAATTGCACCGCAAGCTGGAGCAGCGGCTGGCGGCGTTCAAGGGGGTGGAGGATGCCCTCTACGTGCAGTCGGGCTTCTGCGCCAATCAGGCCGCCATCCCCCCTATGGTGGGCAAGGGTGACGTCATCTTCACCGACCGGTTGAACCACGCCAGCATCATCGATGGCTGCCGGCTCTCCTCCGCCAAGATCCTGGTCTACGAGCACTGCGACCTGGCCGACTGCGAGCGGGTCATCACCGAGAACATCGGGCAATACCGGCGGGCGCTCCTCATAACCGACGGGGTCTTCTCGATGGACGGCGACGTGGCTCCCCTGGACAAGCTCTTCGAGCTGTGCGAGCGCCACGGCATCATCACCATGGTGGACGACGCCCACGGAGAAGGAGTGCTCGGCCACGGCGGGCGCGGCATCGTAGACCATTTCAAGCTCAACGGAAAGTTCGACCTGGAGATCGGCACGCTGTCCAAGGCTTTCGGCGTCATGGGCGGGGTGATCGCGGGCAAAAAGGTGGTCATCGACTGGATCCGCCAGAAGGCGCGTCCCTTCCTCTTCTCCAGCGCGGTAACCGCCGCGGACACCGCCGCCTGCCTTGCAGCCGTAGACTTGTTGGAGGAGAGCACCGCGCTGGTGCAAAAATTGTGGGACAACACGCGCTACTTCAAGGAAGGAATGCGCCACGCCGGTTTCGACATCGGTGCCAGCGTCACTCCCATCACCCCGGTGATGCTGGGGGAGGCGACCATGGCGCAGGAATTCTCGCGCCGCCTCTTCGCCGCGGAGCCGGGCATCTTCGCCATGCCCATCGGCTTCCCCACCGTCCCCCAAGGGAAGGCGCGCATCCGCGTCATGATCAGTGCGGCTCACACGCAGGATGACCTGGAAACAGGTCTCAAGACCTTCACCAACATCGGCCGCGAGCTCGGCGTGATCGGCTGAGCATGCTCTTTGCTCCCTCCCCCTTCGGATCAGGGGGAGGGACTTCTTCCTTCGGCTACCTCTCCAAACTTTCCCACGACTCAATAGCTTCAGTCCATGCGACACAACCTGCTCAGTTCACACACTCATCCATAGTCACGCTTTCACATTTTGATTAAAGCTATACCTTGAGCCATCCGATATTCCATCAAAGTAAATCCTATGACAGTAACAAATTCTGCTCAGTGAACTGAAACCTCTGGAGGTGCTGTATGTTTGACCCCAAACAGCTCTGCATTACGGGGACAAAGATTCTGCTTCTGTTGTGTTTGATCATCTGGACGCATTCCAGCGCTCATGCGGCCAGCTTCATCGTCATCGCGAACAAGAGCGTCGTCGAAAGCTCCCTGACCCGCGCCGAGCTACAGGGCATTTACCTCGGCGAAAAGGTCAAGTGGGGCAATCGTAAGCACATCAAGATGGCGGTCCTGGAAGATGATCGGACGCTCAAGGAGTTCTTGCAGGTAATCCTCGGCAAGACACCTTCCCAGTTCGACCAGCACTGGGTCAGGATGGTGACCACGGGCAAGGCCGCCATGCCGCCGACTTTCCCCGACGCACAACAGATGATCGATTTCGTCGCCAAGACCCCCAATGCCATCGGGTTCGTCGCCTCCGGGCAGACGGGCGATGCAGTTAAAACCATTGCCATCAAGTAGGGGGGATTCCGATATGAAGAAAGCGTTGACTACGATGATGCTGCTCGCCTTTGCCGGGTCGGCCCACGCCGTGGATCTTGCCGGCGTCGAGATTCACGGTTTCGCCTCGCAAGGGTACATCAAGACCTCGCACGACAACAACTTTCCTGTCTCCAACAGTGGTCAGGGCTCGTTCAACTTCAACGACTTCGCGGTGAACTTTTCCAAGGAGGTCAACCCGGACCTGCGTGTGGGCCTACAGCTTCTGGCCATGGACCGCGGCAGCTACGGCAAAGACAAGATCACCCTCGACTGGGCCTTCGGCGATTACCGCGTCACCGACTGGCTCGGCTTCCGTGCCGGCAAGATCAAGATCCCCCTGGGGCTGTACAACGAGTCGCGCGACAACGACGCCGCACGCACCTTCATTTTCCTGCCCCAGAACGAGTACTACGACTACGAGCGCGACTCCGTGAACGCCATCACCGGCGCCAGCATCTACGGATCGATTCCTGCCTGGTCGGCGGGCACGGTCAACTACCAGCTCCAGGTCGGGACCACGCCGATCCCGCTGGACGGCGCTTCGGCCAGGAACTACTCGGCCTACATCTCGACGGTGGATGCGCCGCTGACCACCACCGAGGTGAATTCCAGTACCGCCTTTGTGCACCACCTGGAATGGAGGACGCCGGTGGGGATGCGCACCACCTTCAGCGGGCTTCATACCTCCTTCGACGGCACAGCCACCGGCATCTACACAGATCCGGCCACCTCTGCCACCACACCGGTCACCGCCAAGTGGAAATTCGATTCGTGGCACCGCTACATCCTGGGTGTCGAGTACGTCTGGAACGACCTGACGCTGGCCACCGAATACCAGAGGGACGATTACACCGTGACGGCCGATTACCAGAACCCGGCACTGGAGAACTTCACCTCCAGGCAGGCCTCGGACGGCTGGTACGCGAGCGCCGCCTACCGCTTTACCGACTGGTTCGAGTTGGGTGGGTACTACACGGAGATCTACGCGGACCGGCATCACCGCAATGGATCCACCTTCGAGGATCTAGGCGTGGGGGCTCCCTGGCAGACGTGGCAGAAGGAAAAGGTACTGACGCTTCGCTTCGACCCGGTGCGTAACCTGATACTCAAGGTGGAGGGGCACCTGATCGACGGGACCTGGAACATGTCGGAATACACCGACGCTTCCAAACGCAACTGGTACCTTCTTGCAACCAAGGCGACAGTCTTCTTCTAGGCGGGGGATTAACGGACGACCTTGAGGCTCCTGGGGTTGCAGACCACCAAGGGGTCGTCCGCCTGAACCTTGCACTTGTTACAGTAAACGATCGGCTTTGCGCCGTGCCGCTCGAACTCTTCCATCCTGCCATCCTTCTTCAGCTTGCACATGTGAGTCTTGTGCCGTGCCGGCTGCTCACACTTTTCTTTATCTCCCATCAATCATTCTCCTATCCAATGCTTTCACCCTCTCCCCTTGGGAGGGTGGTCGTCTCGGTCAGCGCACAATAAAGGGATCAAAAGCCGTACAGTGCGAGGGTGAGCAGTGCCGGAAAGATATTCACACCGGCGAAGGCAGCGCCTTCCCAGCGCTCGAAGGGATACAAGACGAGCGGCAGGCAAAAGGCGATGCACCACAGGGGGGCATGCTGTCCCGCGATCAGCCCGAAGACCGGGAGCATCAATGTCGCCGCGATCATGGCCACCAGCCACAGCACCAGGAATGGCGCCGGTCCGCGGAAGCTGCGCGGAACGAAGAGCGGCACCCCCGCCCGGCGGTAATCGTCGGCGTGCCTTTTCTGCAGCATCCAGAAGTGCGGCACCTGCCACAGGTACAGGATGCCGCAGAGCAGGACGATCCTGAAATCGGTGACTGCGCCGCCGGCCGCACTCCAGCCGATTAACGGGGGCAGCGCACCGCAGACGGCACCGACCAGCAGGGCGAACGGGGTGCGGCGCTTGAGCGGGGTATAGACGAGGAGGTACCAGAGCAGGGTGAAGAGGGAGAGGCACAGCGGTAAAAGTCCGTGGACGTTGAGCAGCAGCACCCCCGCCACGAGGGTTAGGAGGGCAATGGTCACTCCGCCTGCCAGGCCCAGTTCCCCCGCGGGGAGCGGACGCAGCCTGGTGCGATCCATGATGGCATCGAGATCGCGCTCCAGCACCTGGTTGAAGGCCGAAGCGGCACACGCCATAAGGACCACGCCGGCAAAGAGAGAAAGCGCATCCAGTTGCGGCTGGGCCCGGCACAGCAGGTACCCGCCCAGCGCCGCCATGCCGTTCATCAGGGCAAGCGGGAGCCGGAACAGCCGGTACAGACCTTTACTTGTTTTGCAAACTGCAGTTACGATCACTTGTCCCCTTCCAGGAATTCCACTATCGCCTTCACCTCGGCCTCCGGGATCTCGCTCTTGGGCATGATCGGGGGGAAGCCCTCCACAATGGCGGCGCCGGGATCGACGATCGACTCATGAAGGTACTTCTCGTCCGCCTTCACCGTCTCCGGCTTGCCGCCACGGGTAACCTTAACCTGGCTGTCGTAGAGCCCCTTGAAGGTCGGTCCCACCTTGGGGGTCCCGTCGAGGGAATGGCAGCCCAGGCAACCGTAGCGCTGCAGCAGTTCCTGCCCCTGCGCGCCCACACTGGCGGGCTTTTGGCCCAGCCACGCAGCGAACTGCTCCGGCGGCAGCGCCTCCACCGTGCTGACCATGGAGGAGTGCGCGGTGCCACAGTACTGCGAACAGAAGAGATCGTAACTGCCGGGACTGGTGGCCACGAACCACACGTGGTTCTTCATCCCCGGCACCACGTCGCGCTTGATTCTGAAGGCGGGGACGTAGAAGCCATGCACAACGTCCTTGGAGACCAGGTTCACCTGCACCGGCCGCCCCACCGGGACGTAGAGCTTGGGGCTCGTCTTGCCGTTGTCGTAGACAAACGTCCAAGACCACATGCGTGCCTCGGCCGTCACCTGCATGGCGCCCTTCGGCACGGTCCTGAGCGACAGGTAGCTGGTCCAGCCGTAGTAGAACATGCCGATCACCAGCAGGGTGGGAAGCAGGGTCCAGACCACTTCCAAAAGCGGGCTCCCCGCCACCTGCGAGGTTGGTTCCGGGTTCTTCGACCGACGGTAGCGCACCACGAATACGATCATGGTGATGGTGATCCCCAACAGGAGCACGGTGCAGGCACCGAAGAGGAACTTGAAGACCGGGTCGACTGCTTGCGTCGTCGTCAATAGCTGATTTTCCACGTTCGCCCCTTTAACGGTAGAGTACGTCGAAGAAGGTTCCCCCGATGAAGCCCGCCAGGGTGAAGAGCGCCACGAACAGGATGATCCGGAACAGGCGCGGCTCGTACTTCATGTGCATGAAGAAGGCGATGACCAGGCCGGACTTGACACTGGCGATGGCCAGCGCCGCCCAGACCTTCCAGACCCCCAACTCGACCCGGGTCACCAGGATGGTTGCCGCAGTGAGGACCAGCAGCGCCACCCAGACGGTGGCCAATTTTCCGTAACTCAGGATGTGTTCCGCGTGTTCTTCTGTCATACGTT